>JACPQR010000244.1 GCA_016190375.1 Deltaproteobacteria bacterium | reverse complement strand
GTGTCCGTGTCCGTGTCCGTGTCCGTGTCCGTGTCCGCATCCGCATCCGCGTCCGTGTCCGTGTCCGCATCCGCGTCCGCGTCCGTGTCCGCGTCCGCATCCGTGTCCGCGTCCGCGTCCGTGTCCGCGTCCGCATCGCCGTCGCCTCCGCCGCACCCGAGCTCGGGATCGTGCGCGCAGCCGCCGGCTTCCTCGCACAGGTCGTTCGTACAAGGGTCGGCGTCGTCGCACGGATCCGGGCCGGCGGCGCAGGAGCCGTCCTGGCAGGTCTCCGTGCCGTTGCAGAAGGCGCCGTCGTCGCAGTCGTCGTCGTCCAGGCAGGGGGCGCAGTCCGGCTCCGCATCGTCCGGGAGCCCATCACAGTCGTTGTCCAGGCCGTCGTCGCAAGTGCCGTCGGCGGCCGGCCCCTCGACGCCGGGGGCGTCCGGCACGCACACCTCGCCGCCGTCGATGCACGCGAGCCACCCCGCGCAGAGGCCGGCGCCGCACGGCGTCTCGGCGGTCGCGTCGTCGGCGAGCCCGTTGCAGTCGTCGTCGGCGAGGTCGCAGGTGTCGTCGGGGCCCGCCCAGACGCAGTCGTACTCGCATCCGTCGTCGGCGCGACCGTCGATGTCCCACGCGTCCGGTTCGCAGTCTTCGATCACGCACACCCCCGCGTCACACCCCGCGATGGCCCCCGGCAGCTCGCACTCGAGCCCGCATCCACCGCAGTTCGAGGGGTCGTCGGCGAGCTCGGCCTCGTCGACCTCGCAGCCGTTCTCGGGGCTCGAGTCGCAGTCGGCCCAGCCCGGATCGCACGACTCGATGTCGCAGGAGCCGCCGGCGCACTCGGCGGTCGCGTGGGCCAGGGCGCACGCGATCCCGCAGCCGCCGCAGTTCGCCTCGTCGCCGGCGAAGCCGGCCTCGTCGTACTCGCAGCCGTTCTGGTCGCCGCCGTCGCAGCTCGCCCAGCCGGCATCGCACGACGAGATGGTGCAAGCGCCGGCCACGCAGCCCGGCACGGCGTGGGCAAGCGAGCAGGCGGCGCCGCAGGCTCCGCAGTTCGCCGGATCGGTGAGGAGGTCCTGGGAGGGGTCGGGGTCGAGCGGGCAGTCGTCCGCGCAGTCGAGCACACCGTCGCCGTCCGTGTCGCCGACCTCCGGATCGGTCCCCATCGCCCTCTCGTCGTCGTCCGAGCAGCCGTCGCCGTCCGTGTCGATCGCATACTCGACGGTGACGGTGTTGGTGCTGCCGCCCAGCGGCGTGTTGCCCGAGAAATAGGTGAAGGTGCCCGTGTCCCGGTAGGTACCGGGCTCGGCGAGGGAGACCGTCACGCTGACCGTTCCGGCCTCGCCGACGCCGAGGTTGCCCAGATCCCACGTGACGATGCCTCCCGCGAAGACTCCGCCTCCTGTAGCCGAGACGAACGCCGTCCCGGCTGGGAGGGTGTCGGAGAGGACGACCGAGCGCGCGACGCTGAAGCCGGCGTTGGAGTACTCGAACGTGAAGGTGACCGCCGGCTCCAGGACGATGGCGGGGGCGGACTTGGAGACCTCGACGTCGGGCTGGGTGCCCTCCACGACGCAGTCGGCCTCGAAGAGGGAGTTCAGGAACAGGCGCGTCCCCTGCGAGTCGGGGTGGAGGCTGATGCCGTCCCGGACGTTGGTGTTGTACCGGTGGCCGCCGAGGTAGCTGACCTTCCCGACGCCGGCCTGGCAGACCACGCCGTTGCCCGAGTCCGTCGGGACGATGGAGCAGATGCCGTCCACGTAGCCGGTCATCCAGAGATCGTGGTCCCCGATGAGCGGGTTCGTGTCCTCCGTCATCATCACGATGTCCTGGTCCTTGTACGCCTCGCCCGGCGGCAGGGAGTACGAGCGCTCGCTGCCGCCGACCGTCTGGAAGGGGCCATCGAGCTGGGCGAAGGCGTAGTCGGAGTTGACGTAGGCGATCGGGTCGGGATCGTCCGTGATGACGAACCCGGAGGTGGTCAGAAGGAGGCCATTGACGGCGTTCTCGAAGGCGTTGACGGCCTGGCACTCGGCGAAGAAGTGCGTGCGGAACTGCAGGAACGATCGGACCTCGGCCACGACCTCCTCGCCGCCGACCCGGTTGCGATCGGCGACGGCCCAGTGCATCGACATGAACTCGCAGAACGCCGGGTCGCCGTCGGCGTCGAAGAGCCCGCCGTCGTCGTGCACGAGGTCGGAGGGGCCGCGCACCTGGTCGCGCGTCAGGTCGGTGTAGGCGGAGATCCCCGCGGCCTCGAAGTAGTCGTGCGCGATGCCCTCGTTGCCGTCCGCGTACACGGCGATCGTCGGGGCGGCGACCATGACCTTGCTCACCGTCGCGGCGAAGGGCTCGCCGGCCTGATGCACGGCCGTCGTGTGGCTCGCTTGCCAGGCGGTGATGATCGGAAGCGCGTCCGCGGCGTCGGCGGAGTCGACGACGAAGGGGCCGCCCCGATAGCCGTGCGCGACGACGGGAGCGCCCGTCTCGACGTCCACCGCGCTCGCGACGAAGTCCGCGTCGCCCATCGACTTGCCGGGGAGGATCACCCAGTGGACCCGGACGTCGCTCGCGAGTAGCTGGAAGACGAGGCCGAAGGCCTTCAGCATCCCCTCGTCCTGGTAGTCGGTGTCCATCGGGATGATGTAGGAGCCCGCGTCGAACACCGTCGGCTGCGCCGCGGCAGGAGGCGCGAAGAGCAGCATCGCACCAGGCAGTACGAGGGCACGAAGGCGCCCCACCACGCGCACGGCTCTGTCCACCACGGCACGCTCCTCCCGCCAGGACGCTGGCGACTCCTCGGAATCGTATCATCCCAGGACCGGTCGCCGGTGCGCGGTTTCGCCCGCGCCCGCGATTTCGCGGCGTCGATGTGCGCACGTTCGCGACCTCGGCGTGGCCGCGCCCACAGGTCTCGCTCCTCCGTGCATCGGAGCGCGTGGCACGACGGCTCTCTCGTCCCCGTGATACGTTTCGGCGGGTGCGGCCGGACTCTCTCGATGCGCTCCGGAAGACGCTCGAGGAATACCGGGCGACACTGCAAGAGCTCGCCGCGGGCCTCGCGGCGGCCGACGAGAGGATTCGTGAGGGAAACGCGCTGATCGCGGCGCTGTCCGAGAAGCTCGACCTCCTTCAGCATGTTCATGCTCCTGTTGCGCCTACGGGGGCTCGCTCGCCGGCTTTGCCTTCTCATCCTCCTGTTGCGCCTACGGGGGCTCGCTCGCCGGCTTTGCCGGCGAG
>JACPQR010000243.1 GCA_016190375.1 Deltaproteobacteria bacterium | reverse complement strand
GCCTCGACCTCGACCTCGAGCTCGGGATGGGGCTGTTGTCGATCGGCGGGGGCTCGGGGGACTCCGCCGTGTTCGAGCTGACGGCGGGCGGGGCGCTGCGGGTCCTCTTCGATCTGGGCTAGAAAAATGCCCCGGCGAGTGCGGAAGCGATGGACGGCGGCGGGCCCCTCGACGCTCGTCGTCGTGCAGGCGAGCAGCGCTCCGGTCTCGTAGGCGATCGGCGTCGCACCGGCGAAGAACGCCGCGAGCCGGCGGGCCCTGTCGTCGACGTCCGTGTACGGCTCGATCACCGCAGGCTGGAAGGAGTCGAGCGAGACGGGGTCGCCTCGGTCGGCCCACCGTGACTCCCACAGCTCGCGTCCGCCGAGATCATGGCGTTCGTGCAGCTCGAGCCACTCGGCGAGCTCGCCGCGGGCCGACGTGGGGGTCGAGCCGCTCCTTCCGCCGGTGATCCGGGTGACCAGGTCCTCGAGCACCACCTCATGCTCCACGAGCCTCGTACCGGCCGGCAATCGCCGATCTGGACCCGGGAGAGGACGCCGTCCGACGCTCGTCACTCGAGGACGTTGCGCCAGCGAAGTCCGGAGAATCGTGCGAACCCGCGATCGGCCGTCCACCAGATGCATCCGTGCTCCACGGCGATCGCCGCGAGGTAGGCATCCGTGGTGTCGCTGCCGCGGATGCCGGTCACCGTCACGAGATCACGGAAGATGCGCCAGTGGCGGGGGCCTGGAGCCACGAGCACCGCGCGTTCGTGACCCAGGAGGGCCTCGGCGAACTCGAAGACACGTTCCGGCGACGCCGCGGGACGGAACACCTTCGGGTTGGTGGCGATCCGGACGACGGCGGCAAGGACGATCTGGCTCACCGCGAAGGGCTCCTCTGCGTTCGCCACTTCTTCGACCAAGGCGCGACATCGGGCGTGCGAAGGAGCGGCCGGCATGCAGGCAGGAAGCAGAACGCTGACGTCGCAGAGGATCACGGAATCTCCATGAGGGCGCTCGTGTCGGTGAGGTCGATTCCGGCCCGGGGCTTACCGCCGTCGGCGACCGGCAGCCGGAATCTCCCCCTCTTCTTCCGCATTTCCGCGGGCACCGTCGCCAAGTACATCCGGAGGCTATCCTCGAGGATGGCGGTCAGGGTGGTTCGCTGCGCTGCCGCGAGTTGCTTGGCGCGGACGAGGAGATGATCGGCCAGATCCACCGTGGTTCTCATGATGAGAGCATGATGCATGAATACATAGCGGCGCAAGTCGGCAATCCTGAGGACTTGATCGTCGTGCTGAACAAGGCGGACCGGTTCCCGGACGCCGAGCGCGCCGAGGCGCGGACGTTCTGCGAGCGGATGCTGGCCGAACGGCTGAGGCGGCCGGCGGCACCCATCCTCGAGGTCAGCGCGACGGAGCGGCTCGCGACGTCGGGAGAACCGGCGCTCGCGGAGCTGCCGCGAAGCGTCGGGGCCGAGGTCGGCTTTCGCGCGAAGAGCCGCTTCTATTACGCGGATCTGATGCGGATGACGGCCGGTTCCCCCCTGCAGTGGACCGCAGATCTGCTCCGGTCCAGACAGAGCCTTCAGGGCGCCGTCCTGCGGCGCTGCGGCGAGTACCTCGAGACGCTCCTTCACACCAACGCGACGCGCATCGAGAACGACTTCAACGACCGCGTCCTCGAGAGCCGGCGCCTGCTGGAGGCGGAGATCCGTCGCCGGCTCCGGGAGCTTCACACCTCGGCCGGGCGTGCGCTCGATCGCGCCCGCGCCAGGCTGTCGGAAGGACGAGACGCGGTGAAGTCCGAGCTCGAACGCATCGAAGGTCTCAGGCGACGGGCCGAAGACCTCCTCAACCCCATCCCCGATCCGAAGGGAGACGCAGCATGACCACCATCACGGCGATCCTGGTCCGAGAGATCCTGGATGGGGTCGCCTTCAGCCGCGCCGGTAGCTTCCGCCGTGCGTGAGCGAAGCACGAGGCCGACCGGCATCAGGCTCCAGATCCCCGGCGCCGGCAGGCTGCGCCTGACGCGGGCGGTCTTCGACTTCAACGGCACGCTCGCGGCCGACGGGAGGCTCCTCCCGGGCGTCGGCGCTCGACTGCGGCGCCTCGCCCGGGTCCTCGACGTCGACGTCCTGACCGCCGACACGTTCGGCACGGCGAAAAGCGCTCTGGCCGCGGTGCCGGTGGCCGTCCGGCTCATCCGAACCGGCTCGGACAAGCGGCGCCTCGTGTCCGCACACGGGGGCGGAGTCGTCGCGGTCGGCAACGGCCGGAACGACGTCGCGATGTTCCGGGCGGCCGCGCTCGCGGTCGCCGTCATCGGCACGGAGGGCGCCGCACCGGAGGCGATCGCGTCGGCGAACATCGTCGTCAGCGACGTCCGGGACGCAGTCGATCTCCTCCTCCGGCCGCAGCGGCTCGTCGCCACGCTGAGGCGGTGATGCATCCGGAGGAAGCACGGGCCTGAAATGGTGGTCGAGCCGATCATCGGGCGCGGGCCCATCGTGCTGACCCTGACCGAGATCGAGGTCGCGCAAGGGTGGCGGCTGGTCGGAGACGTGTCCTACGTGCGCATCGGCGAATCGGGCGACAGCCTGAGCGAGGACGGGCTCGGGCTGACCGCTGGGTTCCTGCGCGAGTGGGCGCTCGGCTCCCCCGAGGGCGCCTCGCTGTTCCCCCACATCAGGGCCCAGCTCGTGTTCGAGGCGACCAGCACGCGTCACGCGTCGAGCTCGAAGCTGATCGCGGGGCGCGGCGGCGCCGGCCTGGACTTCAGGTTCGTCCCTCACGCGAGCCTCGACCTCGACCTCGAGCTCGGGATGGGGCTGTTGTCGATCGGCGGGGGCTCGGGGGACTCCGCCGTGTTCGAGCTGACGGCGGGCGGGGCGCTGCGGGTCCTCTTCGATCTGGGCTAGAAAAATGCCCCGGCGAGTG
>JACPQR010000239.1 GCA_016190375.1 Deltaproteobacteria bacterium | reverse complement strand
GCCGCCGTCGTCCCAGCCGTCCCCGTCGCCGCCGCCGTCGTCCCAGCCGTCCCCGTCGCCGCCGCCGTCGTCCCAGCCGTCCCCGTCGCCGCCGCCGTCGTCCCAGCCATCGCCGCCTTCGTCGAACTCGAGCGCGTAGCTGCTCTGGCCTGCGGGTTGCGCCGCGCTGTCGAGCTCCGCCGCCGCCAGCCAGACGGCCGTGAGGTCATCGAACTCCTCAGGCGCCTCGACGACCTGGTCGTCCTCCATGACGATCTGCAGGGATCTGTCGTTCGAGAAGGTCACGATGAGCCGCCTCCGCTCCGGTTCGACGGCGATCCGGATGAAGCCGAGCTGCGTCCCACCGCCGTCGAGCCCCGCGATCGTCGTGGTGGAGTCCTCGACCGTGGTGATCCACCGCACCACTCCAAGCTCGCGCCGGGTTGCCTCGCCCGCCGACACAGTGAAGCTCGCATCCACGCCGTCCCCCAGGCCAGCGAATTGCCCGCTACAGCTCAGGGCACCGAGCGAACAGATAATCGCGGAACGCGTGATCGAGCGCATGGCGACCTCCCTCGATCGATGCGGCAGCAATCGGCGTGCCTTGTCCATTCTCGATGCCTCCGAGCAGCTGGAGCCACTCGACCACGGGGAAACTCGGCGTCCGGAGCGCAGCTAGCTCCGGGCGCAACCCGGCAGCGTTCTTGACGAAGACCTGACAAGCCCCTCACGTTTCGCGCCCCGAGCCCGTGCTACACCAGAGGCAAGGCTCGCCGAGCTGGACGTTCGCTAGCGCGAGACGCTCCCCGTCCAGCGGACCTTGACTGCATCTTCATATACGCATATACGCATGCCGTCATGACCGCCGCCCCTGCGAGGCTCGACGTCCGCGCGATCTCCCGCTTCTTCAGGGCGCTCGGGGACGACACGCGCCTCCGGATCGTCGCGCTCCTGGCTCACGGCGAGCTCTGCGTCTGTCACCTGCAGGAGGCTCTCGACTTGTCGCAACCCAGCGTGTCTCGGCACCTCGCGATCCTCCGCTCCGCGGGCATCGTGGAGGATCGAAGGGAGGGGAGCTGGGTCCACTACCGCCTGTCCACCCAGGCAGACCCCAGTCGCGAACGCCAGCTCCGGGAGCTGGTCCGTGGCTTCGTCGGACGAGCCGCGATTCGCCGCGACGTCGAGCGCCTGCTCCGAGCTCGTGGACCCGGACGCTGCAGGACGGTCGAATGAGTGAGGGCCGCGCCGTGCGGGGACTTCCGGGCCTGGACCGGTTCCTGACGCTGTGGATCTTACTGGCGATGGTCAGCGGGATCGCGGCCGGGAACCTCTTTCGCGGCCTCCCTGCGCTCCTGGGCAGGTTCAGCGTCGGCACGACCTCCATCCCCATCGCCGTGGGGCTCATCGTGATGATGGTCCCCCCGCTGGCGAAGGTGCGCTACGAGCAGATGGGGCGCGTCCTGGGCAATCGCAGGGTGCTCCTCCTCTCGTTCGTCCAGAACTGGGTCGTCGGTCCGCTCCTGATGTTCGCGCTGGCGGTCGTCTTCCTTCACGACGAGCCGGAGTACATGGTCGGCCTCATACTGATCGGCCTCGCCCGTTGCATCGCCATGGTCATCGTGTGGAACGATCTCGCCGAGGGCGACACGGAGTACTGCGCGGGCCTCGTCGCCTTCAACTCGATCTTCCAGGTCCTCTTCTACTCCGCCTACGCGTACCTCTTCGTCACCGTCGCGCCGACCTGGCTCGGCCTGCCTGGAGCGAGGGTCGGAATGACGCTCGGCGGGATCGCCCGGAGCGTCTTCGTCTACCTCGGCATCCCCTTCCTGGTGGGCATCGCGATGCGTTTCTCGCTCATCAGGCTCAAGGACCGCGACTGGTACCAGACGCGATTCATCCCCAAGATCAGCCCCGTCACGCTCGTCGCCCTTCTCTTCACCATCCTGGTGATGTTCTCGCTCGAGGGCAAAGCAATAGTCGAGCTGCCCTTCGACGTGCTGCGCATCGCGGCGCCCCTTCTCGTCTACTTCGTCGTGATGTTCCTGGTCTCGTTCCTGATGGGCAGGGCCGCGGGGGCGAGCTACGAGCAGACGGCCACGCTGTCCTTCACCGCCGCGTCCAACAACTTCGAGCTGGCCATCGCCGTCGCGATAGCGACCTTCGGAATCGATCACGGCGCCGCGTTCGCGGCGGTGATCGGACCCCTGATCGAGGTCCCGGTCCTGATCGGCCTGGTCAGGGTGGCGCTCTGGCTCCGCAGCCGCTTCTTTGGCGCCGCTCTCGCAGGATCGGCGCCCGCCGGAGCCGAGGGAGGGAGAGGATCGTGAGGACCGTCCTGTTCGCCTGTGTCCACAACGCCGGGCGCTCGCAGATCGCGGCCGCGTTCTTCGACGCGATCGCCGATCCCGCCAAGGCGCGCGCCATCTCCGCCGGCACCGAGCCCGGACCTTCCGTGCACCCCGAGGTCGTCGCCGCGATGGGGGAGGTGGGCATCGACCTCGGCTCCGGTCGCCCCCGGCTCCTCACGCCCGAGCTCGCATCGCAGGCGCAGATCCTGGTGACGATGGGCTGCGGCGACGCTTGCCCGGTCGTCCCCGGCACCCGCGTCCTCGACTGGCCGCTCGAGGACCCCAAGGGGAGACCCATGGCCCGAGTCCGCGAGATCCGCGACGAGATCCGCGAGCGCGTGGCCAAGCTCGTCGACCAGCACGGCTGGTCGCGCTGAGCCCCCTCTCTCTTCTGGTCAAGCCTGGTCGGCCGTGACCGCGCGCCGCTCCTGCTGCGAGGGCTATCTCCCAACGTGCCAGGCGAATACGGGCGAGGCCCACGAGATTGGCCCCCAGATGGCACAGCGACTTCCTGAGATCCCCACGCTAGACCCACGCTGGACCGGCTCGGTAGTCGGTAGCCGCGGCCCGGCAGGCCGGTAAGGCGCCGTCCCGTCAGGGTTCGACGGGGCACGGCTGGGAATGTCGTGCCGGCCATTCGCAAAGAGGCGGCGGAATCGAGGCCGAGCCCGTGACCGCAACCGAGCCCGTGATCGAGCCCGTGACCGCAACCGAGCCCGTGATCGAGCCCGTGACCGTGATCAAGCCCGCGCCAGCGTTGTCCCAGTGTGAGGGCGGTACGTTTGCCTGGCCTCGAGATTAGCGCCCGATTCAAGTGAGCCGACTCCTACCCACTTCGTGGGCCCAGCGTCCTTCGTGCACGATCTCCCCGGCTGCGGAAAACGCTGGGCAGACCCCTCCCTTTGACGGCATCTCGGACTTGCTCCAAACGCGACGCGGGGTTGCTGGCCCCGCCATCAAAGAGAGAGGAGGGAGACTTGAAACCACAGCCCAAGGACCGACGGGTCCACAGATTCCTGGCCCGACAGCGGAAAGCCCTGGCATTCCAGTGGGACGACGTGAAAGACCCGCGCGCCCAGCGAGGGCGCCGCTGGCGCGGAGCAAGCACATACCGCCCACGGCGGACCTCGAGCACGGAAGGGCCCTGGCTTCCTGCTCGACCTGAGCCCACGGCGTCGCCTCGATGCGAGAGAACCACCGCTGCCGTGGGCGCAGCACCCGGCCTCCGCGAGAAGGGATCAAACCTAATCCACACACTGCACCGCTCGATTCGCCTCGCGACATCGCGTATTCTCCCCGCCAGGGAGAGGGTCGGCGGGCCGAGCGCAACGGCGACGACTGTCCACCGATAACGTGCCATGGCTCAGCAGCGGTGGAGCGCGATTCGCCTCGTGGCGGCCTTCATCGTGGCTGCTTCCGGATGCAGTGGTCCCCGGGGCGGGGATCATGGGAGCGGTGGGGACGGGGACGACGAATCCTGTGCCGACGGGGAGGAGGAATGCGGTGGAACCTGCGTCTCCGCGTGCCCCCAGGACGAGGTCCGAAACGACGTGAGCTGCGCCTGCGAGCCGCAATGTCGCGAGGGCCGCGTGTGGGAGAACGGGCGGTGCGTGCCCATCGGCGGCGACGGCGACGCGGACGGCGACGCGGACACCGACGCGGACGGCGACGCGGACACCGACGCGGACACCGACGCGGACATAGACACGGGCTGTGACCTGGGCGAGGAAAACTGCGACGGCTTCTGCTCCGACCTGGACTACGACGAGGACAACTGCGGCTTTTGCTTCTACGAATGCGATTCGTTCTTCACCTGCGACCTCGGTCAATGCGTCTGCGACGGCACACCCGAGGAGTGCGGCGAGGAGTTCTGCGGCGACGGAGACTGCAACGCCCGCGAGACGGTCGACAGTTGCCCCGACGACTGCTGCGACCGAGGCGAGCACATTTGCCGGCTCGTTGGTCCCCAGTGCGGCTGCGACGATGGCGACCTCTGCGTCCTGCAGGTCGGAGAACGTGACTGCGTCGCAGGAGACGAAAGCCGCGAGGCGTTCGAGGACTGCAGCGACGAGGGGAACGGCGAGTACGTCTGCGAGGAGGGCACGATCTGCGCGTTGCCGCCGGGAAGCGAAGCCTCCTGTAGGCCCTATTGCGATGACGACCTAGATTGCGGCGGTGGTGGCAGTGCCTGCGCCTGGAATTTCCTCGACGGAGCTGGCGACCCGATCGAAGACGCCTGGATCTGCTCCACCCCCTGCGATCCGTTGACCAGCTCCGGCTGCTCACCGGGGTTCGGCTGCAGGGTCTACCAGTCAGACGGCGGCGACGATCTGACGGAGTGCACGGCGGCGGCGGCCGAGGGGGGGGAGGATGGCGATCCCTGCGATTCCCAAACCGACTGCGCGCGTGGCCATACCTGCATCTCCGCCGACGGCAACATCACCTGCCGCGAGTACTGCGTTCGCGCGGGTGACGACGACTGCCCGGATGGCCTGACCTGTCGTCAGATCGAAGGCTTGCCGACCATCGATGGCGTCGAGTACGGGTACTGCAGCTGAGGAACGGGAGGAGCCGTGATCGTTACACGAGGGACGATGCTCATCTGCTGGCTCGCCGCGTCGTCGGTCGCCTGCTCGAGTCGTGGTGGGGGTGGGGGCGGTGGCGATGACACGGACGGCGATGCCGACGTCGACGGGGACGCCGACGAAGTGCGCTGCCTGACGAAGGTCGTCTGCAACGGATCACGGTGCGGGCCGGCTCCCTGCGTCCGCGACGACGACTGCGGCGAGTCCCTCGTTTGCGAGGACGAGAGCTGCCGTGTCCCGCCCTGCATCACCGACTCGGAGTGCGCCCCGGGACTCGTCTGCGAGTACGGCGACTGCATCGAACCGTCGTGCGAGTCGGACGACGACTGCGATGGAGGCGCGGTCTGCGAGGACTACGAGTACGACGACGGAATCTGTCTCCCGCCGATTTGTGCGACGGACGACGAGTGCCCGGTCGACCAGGTCTGCGGAGACGACTACCGCCCCACCTGCGTCGACGCTCCGTGCACGCGGGACGACGAGTGCGAAGGAGGCCTCATCTGCGAGTACGGCGACTGCGTCTGGCCGCCGTGCACTCGGGACAGCGAGTGCCCCGAGGTCATCTGCTTTTGATACCGGACCGGCGTCTCCGAGCCCTACCCTCTGGTAGAATGACGCCCCGTGACCGGGTGGCGTTGGAGGTTTGGCCCGCCGGCAGCGGCCCTCGTCTCGGTGCTTTGTTCGTGCAATGGCCCGGCGCGGGAAGGAGGCGGGGACGACGAGGGCTGCCCAACCGCGGAGGAGGAGTGCGGGGGTGACTGCGTTCCCGCTTGCGCCCCGGCCGAGACCCGCGACCTCGTGAGCTGTGCTTGCGAGCCTCGATGCCGCGAGGGTCGCGAGTGGCAGGACGGCCGGTGCGTGCCCATCGGCGGGGACGGCGATGCGGACACCGACGGCGATGCGGACACCGACGGCGATGCGGACACCGACGGCGATGCGGACTCGGATGGGGATTGCGATCAGGACGGCGCCTGTGTGTGTGGCGACGCGGGCGAGGTCTGCATGGGAACACTGGCGTCTACCTGCTGCTCAGACGAGGGCGGGGCCGACTCGTGCCGCGACCTTCGCAGCGACCCGGACCACTGCGGTGACTGTGGGCGCGCCTGCGACCCGCGGATAGCCAACATCTGCCGGGTGGCCTGGTGCGTTTGCGGGATTCCCGAGGACATCGAAGTGGACCCGGCCCCCTGCGATGATCCGAACGATCCGGACGCCGATTCTCTGGACACATGCTGCCCCGGGCTGAACGACCCGCAGGAGCCGGACTTCAACACCTGCGTCGACCTCGAAACGGACCTCTACAACTGTGGCGAGTGCGGCAACGCGTGTGAGAAGGGCCGCGAATGCGTCGGCGGCGATTGCAGGAGCAAGAGCTGACAGCAACGGGGCGGCGAGATTCGCACTGCCTGCGTGCTCACTCTTCGCGCAGGTAGAGGGGATCAGCGCCAAGGGTCAGCATGGCAGCGCTGGCCCTGTTGCGCCTGCTGAAGCCGACGAGCACTACCGTCGATGGCCCGCAGGAGTCGGCCACGCGCGGGCTCCCGTCCCCGCCCGCACTACTTCCGGGCTGGACCGAGGGCTCGCGCAGCGACGGAGCCCGGATCCCCGCCGTAGCACGCGATGCGATATGCGCCCAGAGAGTCGGGATGCTGTCCTGCCTCGCGGGCGACGCGTTCGGCGGCGGCGAGCGCTCCGCCAAGGGTGCGAAGGCGGCCGAGGGCCGCCGCGAACCGCACGGCCGGCTCGGCCCGCGCGACGAGCCTGTCGAGCGCGCGCTCCCGAGCCGGTGACTCGGGCGCCAGCGCGAGCCCGAGTGCGGCGTCGACGCGCGCCTCGGGAGCCAGGTCCATTCGCTGGCTCGCGTGCAGGAGCGTCCGGGCGGCGGCACCGCGATCCTCGGCGACGAGAGGGACGACGAGCGAGCACGCGTGCGCGAGCGCGGCGTCGCCTCGCTCCACGAGGCGCCGGAGCGAACGACCGTGCGCTTGGACCACAGCCGCCGCCTCGCGAAGGCCCCGGAGCTTCCCGCGTCGCGCGCTCCCCAGCGTCCCGAGCGCGGCCTCGAGGTCGAAGCGGGTCATGACCCAGGCAAGGAGCCTCGCCGCGAGCGCGCCCTCCGGAACGCCGCCCTCGATCAGGCGCAGGATGCGGTCCGCGGCCGCCGCCGTCGTGTAGCTCGTGTCGCCGCCGCCCGGCAAGCGCGAGCGAAGCTCGGCGCGGGCCCGCGCCCGGATGTCCGCGTCCGCGGATCCGAGCCCGCGCAGGAGCAGGCGGAGGAGCTTCGAGGACAGACCGTGCGACTTGGGGAGCGCACCCCGGTCGAGGGGCGCGCCGGCCATCAGCGCCGGCGGATCTCCGAGGGCGAGCCACCGCGGAAGGAGCGTGCCCACGGCATGGAGGTCGGCCCGCGAGTGCGTGAAGATGCCCAGATCCTCGCCCCGGACCTCGGCGAGCATCCCTCCCGCCGGATCGAAGAACCTCCACGTTCCGATCGGAACGCCCTCGTCGATTGCGCCCTCCGAACGGATCACATCGGTCCCCGGCCACCGCTCCTCCCAGTGAACGCCGTCCGTCGCGATCCGGCCGACCCACTCCGAGATCGGTTCGGGGGAGCCGTCGGATGGGCCGTAGAAGCGCTCGGTCTGGAGGTGATCCACGAGGTCGCACGACCAGATCAGCCGGCCGGTCGCCGGGTCGTACGACCTCGTGCGGGTCGCGCCGCCCGTCCGGCGGTGGTCGTGAACGAGGTGTCCCGTCTCGGGGTCGTACCTGCGATCTTCGACGATGCCGCCTTCGTCGTACGTCAGCTCCATGACGGGAGCGCCTCCGGCCGACCAGGCGCGCCAGGGTCCTATCCGAACTCCGCTTCCGATGCGAAACGACCCGAGCACCCACGCGTGCTCGTCGGGGCCGAGCGACGATGGCTGGAACCAGGCGCGGGCGTCGAGCCCCGCGGGCCTCGACGGAGCGATGGCACCCGTCAGGGGACAGATCTCGCGGCCCTCGCGGTCGCGAAATCGCTGCCAGCGGACGACCCCCGCCGCCTCGTCGAGCTCTTGCTCGCCGCTCCACTGGTTGGCGGGAGATGCAGCCGAACGGGTGACCTCCGTCGTGGGGCCCCTGCTCCCCTGCCACCGGCACACGCCGACGCGCTTGCCTGCCACGAGGGTGCCTTCCTGTGAGATCTCTCCGTTCTCGTGGAACCGGCGGTATGCCCCGGTCGCCTCGCCGTCGACGTACGTGCTCTCGGAGACCAGCGTCCCGTCGGGCCTGTAGAACCGGAAGAGCCCTTGCCGCCTGCCGCCGCTCTCTGCGCCGACGACCCACTCCCGTTCGAGCTCGGACCACACGGCCTCGGGCGGAACCCTCGCCGGGCGCGGCCGAGCCTCTCGGGCTCCGCCCACCGCGCCGATCCGCGGTCCCTTCGCACGTACGATCGCTTCGACGAGCTGAAAGACGTCACCGGTCGACAGGACGCGCACCCTGCCGATGCGCTCGCCGAGCGGCGCGAAGCGCGAGCGCAGGCCCCGTCCGGAGGCGAAAGAGAACGACGGAATCACCGGGCCCAGATCCACGATCGGCGCGCGGTTCGCCAGCGCGACCCAGCGACCCTTCACCCGCGCTGCCCCTTCGAGAGCCGCGACGAGCCAGAGCCGCTCGGGATCGGGCCGCACGGTCGCGAGGAACAGGTCGACCCGTCGGGAGCGCTCGGCGGGTCGAAGATGTCCTTCCCAGCGATCGATCGGAACGACCTCGCCTTCCCGTCCCTCGAGCCGCGCTTGCCGGCACCACCCCTCGAAGGAGCGCGGCCCTACGAGGACGAGGAAGGCCGGCGTGGGGGCATCGCCGGGGCCACGAGGCAACCGCCGAGAAGTCGGAGTGACCGGCCGGCTCATCGAGGATTCCGTCGTTCGCCCCGAAATCGGCGGGAACGGTGTTGCCGGCAATCCAGCTCGGGCGCGAAGCCGAACAGGGCGCTCTGGACCTGGCGGGTGAGCTCGAGGCTCTGCGGGAGCGTGAAGTAGGCGCCGAGCGTCGCGTGAGCTCTCCGGTGGGAGCGGGCGTGGTCCTCTGACCAGAGGAAGACGCTCTTTCGTCAGAAGACGTCGATGATGCTGGGCTGACCGGAGCGGCGCGGGTCGGCGAGGGGGGCGAAGACGAGCGGGCTGGGCCCTCCTTCGAGGACTTGCGCGTGGCGTTCGCCGTCGGTCTCGATCCGGATCGGTTCATGGCAGCTCCCGCAGCCGCACTCGGTCTGAACGACGGCGCTGCCACCCCGCTTCGTCCATCGCCCTTGCACGAAGGGCGTCGCGATCGCGTCGACCCCTCAGGCGGCCTGGACCGCGAGGCCGTCCTCCCAACGGACCCGATGCGGCGTCCGGGACGCCGTCACCGGATACGCCCACTCGACGGCGCCCTCGCGATCGCGGTGCAGGAAGATCATCTTGCGCTCGAGGTCCTCGAGATCGGCCCGCACGAGCTCCGGCGCGAGCTCGAGCGCCGCCGCGATCGTCTCGGGCCTCACTGGCCGGCCCGTTCGAACGATCTCCGAGACCGCGAGGTCGCGCTCGCGCTTCAGCCGGTCCGGGATGTGGGCGACCTGCGCGGCGAGCGTCCGGGCAGTCCTTCTGATGACCCGGCCCCAGATCCATCGGGGAATCCGGAGCAGCACCGGACCGACCCCAACACGAAGCGCGTCGCTCATGCGCGCGACTGTACCGCGCCGAGCCGCCGTGGCGTCGGCAAACTCCGTGGCTCACCGATCACGGCAAGAGCGCGCGGACTGCGATCCTGGCGACCTCGTGCCCGTCGATCACGAGCGGCGCCTCGTCGCCGACGGTGAACGCAACACGGCTGCGATACGAATCGCCGTCCGGGTCGGTGTGGACCTCCACGACGCGGTCCTGCAAATCGACGATCCAGTAGACTGCGATTCCGGCGCGGGCGTAGAGGGACAGCTTGATTCCACGGTTGCGGTCGAGGCTCTCGTCGGCGATCTCGACGACCATCGCGACGTCCGGCGCCCCGGGGTGACGGTCCGAGTAGTCACGGCGCGCCCCTCGAACGACCACGAGGTCCGGCTCGGGCTCGCTGTCCTCGAGCGTGATGGGCTCCTGCGAGTCGAGATAGTACGGCCGCGGAAGCGTGGGCTCGATGGCCTGCCGGGCGAGGCCGGTGGCCAGGCGATGCGGAGGCTTCTTGGTCATCTTCGGGACCAGCAACCCTGCCAGGAGCTCGACGCGGTCGTCTTCGCCCACGATGCCCGCATCGCGCATGGCATGATAGCGTTCCACGCTGATCCGGAACAGCGGGACGCTCGACTCCACATCCGTCCGTTCCGTGCTCATCGCCGTTCAGCGTAGCACGCACGGGGCCATGGCGAACCGAGCTCCCTGGAGCTGGATCCGGCGGGTCGTCTCCGGTATGGGAGGCGCATGCGATTCGCGGGAAGGAGCTGCCCAGGACGTCCCGGACTGCAGCGGCCCGTAGGGCCCGAGCTCCCGTCGAAGCGGCTGCATCCCCGGTGTCGCACCCGTCGGCGGAGAGCGAGCGCGGTGGGCCTCGGTCGACGCAGAAGGATCCCGATTCTCCGCGAGCTCTCCGGCCCTGCTGCTGGCACGAGAGGTGCTCGACCGCTCGCAGATGACCGTACGACAGGCTCCGCGTCTCCGCCGCCCGACCAGCCTCGCGGCTCTCCTGTGCTTCCTGGCCTCCGGTTGCGGCGGCGGCGCCTCCAGGTCCGACGACGACGGTGACGAGGATGCGGCGGTCGGTGTCGACGGCGGACCGTCGAACGGGCACGACAGTGGACCGGCGAGCGACGGCGGCGGCGGCGGAGACGACGGCGGACGGGACGGCGTCGACGCCGGCCCCACCGCCGGGGTCGTGCACGTCGTGCTGTTCACCCATATCGAGGACAACATGCCTGACGGCGCGCTCGGAAGCCCGACCAACTGCGAGGCCTACGACCGGTTGAGCGGCAAGTTGATCGAGATGGCCGGGGCCGCTCTGGACCACGAGCTCCAGTGGGTGCTGCAATCCGACTGGAAGCTCCTCGAGTCCGCGCGGCTCTGCGACGACGGCGCCAACACCGATGGAAAGAACCTGTTCCTCTACCTTCGCGGGGATCTGAGCGTCATCCTCGATCCACACTCGCACGAGAACGGCGGCTACAACTACACGGACGTCGCCTACCTGCACGAGCTCCTGGGGGTCGGCGGCAGCACGGTGATCGGCGGACACATCTGGGACCCGTCGCTGCCGCAGTTCCAGGAGTGGGATCGCTTCCGCGAGCCGGTCGCGGGGCTCATGTATCCCGAGGCGAGCTGGCGCGGCGACATCCTCATCGGGGCCGGGACGCCGCAGCACGTCAACGATCCCCTCGTCAGTGGAGCCTGGCGCCCTCGGGACAGGGACGACTTCTTCACGGACGATCCGGCGGGCAACGTCGTCGCCTTCGGCCAGTGGCATGACGACGTCGCGGGCGTCGAGGAGCTGGTCGAGCTGTACGCGGACGGGACCGTCCCTCCGGACGCTCTGCTCACCGCGTCCTGGAACATCGCTCCGGCCATGATCGTCGGGCCGGGCGGCCTGGCCGCCGTGGAGCAGTCCATGCTCGCGCCGATGGCCGAGCTGCGCGATCAGGGCCTGGTGGTCGTCACGGACTTCACGTCCCTCGCCGATACGTGGCGCTCGGACTACGGCGGCGAGGCGTTTCTGTACCAGCGTGAGTGAGTGCTCGTGGCTCCTGCTCGAGCACCCGAGAGCTCCACCGGCAGCACCCGGACGTTTCCGGCGACGTCCGTGACGACCGCGTCGATGGACGCTCCGTCCTCGGGGAGCCGGATGCGGCCCTCCCAGGCGCCCGCCGAGACGCGGCGCAGGGAGAATACGCGACCATCGGTCGTCCGGAGCTCGACGCGGTCGCCGTCGAGAGCCCCGTCGGTCTCGGATGGGGCGAGGAGCGGGCGCTCGGCCTCGTCCTCGGGGAGGATCTGGCGTGCGCGGACGAGGACCTCGGCTCCGGGGCTCGCGTCTCCGACGATCTCGATCCGCACGACGGGGGGGCGAGTGTCGACGGTGTAGGCCAGCGTCAGGTGCTCGAGGCGCCCGTCGCGGTGCGTCACCAGGACGTCGACTGGGTGCGGGCCGTCGGGGGCGTCGGCCGGCACGACGAAGCAAGCGGTCCACAGCCCGAGCGTCTCCTCCCAGACCGCCGGGACGCTCTCGCCGAACGGCAGGACCACCGTCACCGCACGCGCGTCCCGCGGGGCGGGGATCCGCACCTCGGGGTCGCCCGGGAGCGTGCGATCCGGCATCACCACGGCCGAGGAGGCTACCGGCGGCGGGTCGGGGTAGGCGACCTGAAGAGGTGCAGCGGGCTCGGGGGGCCTCGCCGCGCCGGGATCCGGGAGCTCCTCGTCGACCGCCACGAACGACGTGTAGTCGGTCACGATGCGATGACGCAGTCCCAGCTCCGTGACCTCGCGGACGAGCGCGGGATCGTCGCGCAGGGTCAACAGCGACGTTCGCTCGTGGATCGCCGATCGCGCCCAGATCGTGGCGATGGCGGCGCGGTCGTCGTCGCCCGGCCGTTCGGGCAGCGCCACGTCGATGTCGAGCACGCTTGCAGCGCCGCCCACCTTGCCACGGACCCGCACGGTCGCACGGCCTCCTCGATGATAGCGGCCGTGGACGACCAGCGGGCTACCGGCGAAGACGTCGGGCAGACGGCGAGGGTAGGAGTCGACCACGTCGAGGCCGCCCCAGTCGACCTCGACGTCCGTCATCACGGGTCTGTCGACCAGGGACGCGAAGCGCTCGGCAACGGTCCGGGGCGGCTCGGACAGGGCCGCGATCAGAGCGCGGCCGCGTCCGACCTCGCTCGCGCGCTCGAGCAGGAACCGGTTCGGCGAGGGGCCGACTCCGACCGTGAAGAGCCGCGCATCGCCGAGGTGTCGCGCGATGGAGCCCAGAGCGTCGCGCTCGGCGGCGAACAGCCCGTCGCTCACGAGGACGACGATGGGGACACGGCCGGGCTCCCCGGGCGCCAGGGCGGCCTCGAGCGCGGGGACGAGGTTCGTGGCGCCGTTCGGTGCGAGCTCCTGCAGGAAGGACCGCGCGAGGGCGAGGTTCTCGGGCGTCGCGGCGAGCGCGCCCGCTCCGAGCGAGACGACCTCGTCGCCGAATCGCAACAGCCCGAACGTGTCGTCCGGCCGGAGCGTCGCGAGCGCACCATCGACGATCGCGCGGGCCTGCTCCAGCGGCCGGCCAGCCATCGATCGCGACGTGTCGACGACGAAGTCGATCCTGCGCGGCGCCACGAGCGCCCCCGCGGGCGCGGCGGGCGGCTGTACGAGAAGGCTGTAGAAGCCGCCCGCGGCCCCTCGATGCGCGAGGACGGTGGCCGCAGGCTCGTCGCCCGCGATCGACCAGCGAACGACCAGGTCCCGGTCCGGGATGCGGTCGTCGCCGCGGAGCAGCACGGTGGCCCGACCCGGCTCTCGACGAGTGACGCCGACGCGGTGGCTGGGCGAGACGACCTCTCCCAGCGGCAGACCCGCGTCGATCTCGATCCGGACGTCGACCGAGCGACCGGATCGAGCGCCTGCCGGCGCCGCCGCGACTGCCATGGGCTGATCCGGAGCCGGCGCGAGGGGATCGGGTGCGGGACGCAAGGGATCGGGATGAGCGGGATCGAAGCGCCGTTCGGCGACCATGGGGAAGACGAGCTCGGTCCGGCCGTCCTCGCGACCGAGGACCTCGACGTACCTGATTCGCACGTCGATGCGCTCGCCGGGTCCGATGTTGGCGACGCGCTGTGCGAAGAGGTTCGGCCGCTCCTGCTCGAGGAGCGCCGCGCGGCGCCCCTCCGCTCTCGCCCGGGCGTAGGTGCGGCGGGCCTGGTCGCGACGCTGGATCCGGCCCTGTACCGATCGAGCGCCGATCGTCATCTTCATGTCGTCGACCGCGGCGTCCGCCGGCAGCGGGAAGAGGTAGACCGCCTCGATGACGCGGTCATAGGGGTTCTGGAACCGCTGCGTGACAGTCACCTCCGCCGTGAAGCCGGAGACCTTTGCGACCACGTCGGTGTGGGCGAGCGGAAGGTCGGGCAGCGGCTCCTGGGCGGAGGCGGCGGGCCGGAGCGTCCCCTCGGTCGGCCGCTCCAGGCTCTCGAGCAGCGTCGGGTCGACCGTGCCCGCGCCTTCGACCAGCCCGGCGTGGCGGGGATTGCCGCCCCACATGTGCCAGCCGTCGAAAGCCGGATCGGCGATCTCGAGGCCGATCAGGTTTCCCTCCGCGGTCGCGCAGTAGACCCAGCCCTGGGCGACGATCGGCTGGAAGACGATGGGCTCGCCCACGTCCCAGGCCCAGAGCGTCATTCCCGTGTCGATGTCGGTCGCGTACAGGTGCCCGTCGAGCGAGCCGTAGACGATCGCCGAGCCGACGACCGCGGGCGGGCTGAGCGCCTGCGCGCCGCCCGCGCGGGGCACGCGCCGCGTCCAGAGCGTGCGCCCCGTGGCGATCTCGCGCGCCTCGAGCCGATCGCCGGCCGCGAAGTAGGCCCTGCCGTCCGCGACGGCCGGGGTCGAGCCCTGCAGCGCCCAGCCCGCGGCCACGTTGGAGATGCCGAGGTGCTGGCCCCCGCTGACGCTCCCCCACGCTCCCGACTGCCCGGCGCCGAGACGGCGATCGCGGCTCTGGCCTCCGAGGTAGGGCGCTCGGGCCGGCTCGCCCTCGTGGAGCACCCTGCCGTCCGCGGCCGAGAGGACCACGTGCTGCTCGCGAGGCACCGGCCCCGGCAGCCGGCGGCCGATGAGGACGCTCCCCGCCTCCACGGCGGGCACGCTCGTCGCGCCGATCGCCCGGCGCCAGACGACGTGGCCCGTGCGGCGCGAGATCCGGAAGGCCGTGCCGTCCATCGTGGCCAGGTACAGCGAGTCGCCCGCGACCCGAGGCGCCTGGATCACGTCCGCGGGGATCGGCACGGTCCACGCGGGAGCCCCATCCGCGAGCGCGAACGCGCCGAGCGCGTGGCCGCCGTTCACCGGGTAGGCGCTGAAGATCAGGCCGCCCGCCGCGGCCGGCTGGCTCATCAAGGGATCGCCCAGCCACCTTCGCCAGAGGATCCGTCCCGTCGCGGCGTCCGCCACGAAGAGCGTGCAGCTCTCGGTGTTGAAGACGACCCTGTCCTCGACCGCGATCGCGGAGGTCGGGCCGCCGTCCGGCGCTTCGAGCGTCCAGTCGAGCTCGCCCGTCCAGGCGGAGAAGGCGAAGAAGGAGCGGCTCGAGAAGCCGCCTCCGAGGAAGATCCTCCCCGCCGCGAAGGCCGGCGAGGCGAGCAGCTCCGGCAGCGGCAGCGCCGCGACCCAGCCGCGCTTGCCGCCGTCGAACGAGAAGCGTAGGCTCGTGCCGCGTGCGGGATGCGGCCTCGGCAGCCGCCGCGGCGCAACGCGATCGCCGAGGGAGCGATCCGCGCCCGCGAGCGTGCCGCGTACCGCTTCCGACTCGAGCGACACCGTCGCGGCCGGGAGCGGAAACACGATGGGTCCGTCGTCGCCACGCTGTCCTCCGCAGGTGGCGGCCAGCGCAACCGAAAGCACGGTCCCCGTACGCCCGATCCAGCGCTTCCCCATCGCTTGCCTCCGTCGTGCACGGCGAAGACGAACGAGGGACCTCCCCAACTGTCACCGAGCGGTAATTCGTTGTCGACGAATGTCCACTGAGTTATCGAAATCGACGCAACCGCCGGCAGGCTATAGTCGGTTTCGGCCATGGACCCCGGGGAGATCGTCGGCGACCGGTTCGTGATCGACAGCCGGGCGGGGTCGGGCGGGATGGGGACGGTGTACCGGGCGCACGACCGCCTCGGGGGCGAGACGGTGGCGCTCAAGGTGTTGCACGCGGTCGGATCCGAGGCGAGGAGCCGGTTCCTGCGGGAGGCGAAGGTCCTCGCGGAGCTCCGCCACCCCGGGGTCGTGCGCTACGTCGCGCACGGGACGACGGCGATCGGCCAGCGCTACATCGCGATGGAGTGGCTCGAGGGGGAGGACCTGCTCGGGCGCGTGCGGCGCAGCCAGATGTCGCTCGACGAGTGCGTGCGCCTCGGGCGTCGCGCCGCGGAGGCGCTCGGCGCCGCGCACGCGAAGGGGATCGTCCATCGCGACATCAAGCCCTCGAACCTGTTCCTGCAAGGCTGCGAGGTCGACCGCGTCAAGGTCCTCGACTTCGGCATCGCACGCCTTCGGGTCCAGGCCGCGGCCCTGCTCACCTTGCCCGACGCGGGCGCGGGGACGAGCACGGGCACGATCCTCGGAACCCTCGGCTACTTCGCGCCGGAGCAGGCGCGTGGCTCGCGCGACGTCGGTCCCCGCGCCGACGTGTTCGCCCTCGGCTGCGTCCTCTTCCGGTGCGTGGCCGGCCGCCCGCCCTTCCTTGGCGAGGACCCGAGCGCGGTCCTCGCCAAGATCCTCTTCGAGGACTCGCCGCGCCTGAGCGAGCTGCGCTCGGACGTCCCTGCGAAGCTCGACCGCCTGGTCGCGCGGATGCTGGCGAAGGATCCCGCGGATCGCCCCGCGGACGGCTCGCAGGTCGCGGCCGAGCTCGCCTCGCTCGGGGAGGTGGGTCCGCGGACGAGCCGGCCTTCCGCGTCGCTCACGACCGGCGAACGACGGCTGGTGAGCATCGTCGCCTCCGCGGCAGATCCCTCGGATCCGGCCCTGAGCGAGGACGCCCCGACGGAGGTCGCGACGCCGTCCGAAGGAGCGAGCACCTGGGAGGGAAGGCGCTCGAGCCTCCTCCGGCTCGGAGCCCGCCTCGAGCGGCTCGCGGACGGAATGCTGGTCGCGACGATCACCGGGCAGGGCGATGCCACGAGCCAGGCGGCGCAGGCCGCCCGGTGCGCGCTCGCGATGCGCCAGCAGTGGCCGGGCGTCCCGATGGGCCTGGCCACCGGTCGTGGCGTGATCATCGGCAAGCTCCCGGTCGGCGAGGTGATCGACCGTGCCGTTCAGATGGTTCGAGCGGCGCAGAAGCTCCAGAAGGCCAGCAACGTCGTCGGTCCCTGGCCAATCCGCCTCGACGAGGTCACGGCAGGCCTGCTCGACTCACGCTTCGAGGTCGGCGGCGGCGCGGCGGGGCTCGAGCTCCTCCGGGAGCGCGAGCTCGTGGAGACCGTCCGCACGCTCCTCGGGCGACCGACTCCGTGCGTGGGCCGCGAGACCGAGCTCGCGGTGCTGTTGCGGATCTGGGAGGAGTGCGCGAACGAGCCGATGGCTCATGCGGCCCTGGTCACGGCTCCTGCCGGCGTGGGCAAGTCGCGACTTCGTCACGAGCTCGTCGAGGCCGTACGGGCACGAGGGCCGGCCGAGGTGTGGATCGGCCGGGGCGACGCGCTGAGCGCCGGATCGCCGTTCGCCATGCTCGCGCAGGCCCTGCGGCGAGCCGCCGGCGTCGCGCAGGGCGAGCCGCTGTTCGTTCGCCAGCAGCGGCTCCGGGCGCGCATCGCACGGCACGTGCGCCCTGACGACGTCAAGAGGGTCACGGAGTTTCTGGGCGAGCTCGTCGGCGCGCCGTTCGATGACGAGGAGCGGGTGCAGCTCCGCGCCGCCAGGCAGGACCCCGTGCTGATGGGCGACCAGATGCGGCGTGCATGGGAGGACTTCCTCGCCGCCGAGTGCTCCGCGGGCCCGGTCCTTCTCGTGCTCGAGGACCTGCAGTGGGGCGACCTTCCCACCGTGAAGTACGTCGACGCGGCGCTGCGCAACCTCAGCGAGCGTCCCTTCATGGTGCTGGCGCTGGCGCGCCCGGAGGTCCACGACGCCTTCCCCTCGCTGTGGGCGGAGCGGCGCGTCCAGGAGGTCCGTCTCGGCCCGCTGACGCGCCGTGCAAGCGAGCGGCTCGTTCGCGAGACCCTCGGCGAGCAGATCGAGAAGGGCAGGGCGACGCGCCTCGTCGCACAGGCCGGGGGCAACGCTTTCTACCTCGAGGAGCTCATCCGCGCCGCGGCCGAGGGAAAGGAGGGCGAGCTCCCCGAGACCGTGCTCGCCATGGTCCAGGCGCGCCTCGAGTCCCTCGACCCGGACGCGCGTCTCGTCCTGCGCGCTGCGAGCGTCTTCGGCGACGTGTTCTGGCGGGGCGGCCTGCAGACGCTCCTTGGCTGGAGCCAGCGGTCGGACGAGCTCGACGCATGGATGGCGTTCCTCCTCGAGCGCGAGCTCGTGGGGCGGCGCGACCAGGGACGCTTCCCGGGCGAGCCGGAGTACGGCTTTCGCCACGCCCTCGTACGCGAGGCGGCGCACGCGATGCTCACCGACGGCGACCGCACGCTCGGCCACCGTCTGGCCGGCGAGTGGCTCCAGGGCGCCGGCGAGGGCGACGCACTGGTGCTCGCCGAGCACTTCGAGCGCGGTCGCGAGCCCGCACGCGCGATCGGCTGGTACGAGCGGGCTGCCGAGCAGGCGCTCGGGGGAAACGACCTCGAGGCGGTCCTCGACCGCGCCGGCAAGGGCGTACGCTGCGGCGCCGCCGGCGAGGCGCTCGGGCGCCTGAGGCTCCTGGAAGCCGAGGCGCACCGCTGGCGGGGCGAGAACGCGGCGGCCCGCCGCTCGAGCACCGAGGCGATGGACCTGCTCTCGGCGGGCAGCGCCCGGTGGTACGCCGCCGCGGGCGAGGTGGCCGAGGCGAGCGGCAAGCTCGGCGACAACGAGACGCTCGGGGCGCTGTGCGACGAGCTGGTCGCGATGTGGCGGAGCGGGCCGGTCAGCGGGCCGCAGGCGATCGCGTTCGCACGGACGGCTCGGCACCTGCTCTACGCCGGAGGCTACGATCGCGTCGCCGTGCTCTTCGAGCGCATGGGGGAGATCGAGGAGCGCGTCGTCGAGCGCGATCCGGCCGTGGCCGCGTGGATCCATCGCGTGCGCGCCACCCGCGCGATGTTCGTGGGCGACCACGGGACGTACCTCGGGAGCTCCGACGCGGCGGTCGCCTCGTTCGAGGCGGCCGGGGACCTGCGCAATGCCTGCCGCCAGCGGTGCTCCGGCGGCTTCGCCGCGATCGAGCTGGGCCAATACGCGCAAGCCGAGCGGGCGCTGCGCGAGGCGCTCGCCGCCGCCGAGCGGATGGGCCTTCAGGACGCGGCGGCCACGTCGATGCAGAACCTCGGGCTCGCGCGCGCGCGGCAGGGGGCGCTCGACGAGGCGCGCTGGGTCGAGGCGGAGGCGCTCGACGCCTTCGTGGCCCAGGGCGACCGCCGCATGGAGGGCGGGTCGCGCGTCTACCTCGCGATGATTTACCTCTGGTCGGGTCAGCTCGACGAAGCCGAGGCGGAGGCGCACAGGGCCGTCGACGTGCTCATGACCTCACCGCCGGGCCGCGCCTACGCGCTCGCCATCCTCGCGCGGGTCCAGCTCGCCCGCGGCCGCGCCGACCAGGCGCTCCTGGCCGCCGAAGAGGCCTCGGCTGCGCTCGCCTCGCTCGGCGTCGTCGAGGAGGGGGAGTCCTTGATCAGGCTCGTCCACGCGGAGGCGCTCCACGCCTGCGGTCGGATCACCGAGGCGCAGGACGCGGTCGAGACCGCGCGCGACCGCCTCCTCGACCGCGCCACCCGGATCGCCGATCCCGACCTTCGCAAGAGCTTCCTCGAGCTCGTCTCCGACAACGTGCGGACCCTCGAGCTGGCCCTCGCGTGGGACGCGTGAGGGCATCAGCGGCTCGAGGTGAGCCCCAGATCGGCCGCGATCGGTCGCAGCGCCTCGATGATGAACGTCACGTGCTCGTCGAGCTCGACGCCCAGTAGCTCCACGCCGCGGGCGATCTCGGCCCGGTCGACCGATGCGGCGAACCGCTTCTCCTTGAGCCTCTTTCTCACCGAAGGGGCCTCGAGCGTCCCGATGTCCTTGCCGGGACGTACCAGCGCGCACGCCACGACGAAGCCCACGAGCTCGTCGGCCGCGACGAGGCAGCGCGCCATCGTCGTGTCCGCCGGAACGCCGTGAACGGGGTTGTGCGCGAGGACCGCGCGCACGACCTCGGCGGGATAGCCCCTGGCCTCCAGCACCCCGGCGCCGACCTTGCAGTGCTCGTTGATGTCCGGATGCCGTTCGTAGTCGAAGTCGTGCAAGAGACCCGCGAGCCCGAAGGCCTCTTCGTCACCTCCGTGCTTGCGCGCGAGCGCCCGCATCACGCGCTCGACGCCGAGCGCGTGGCGGCGCAGCGATTCCGAAGCGGTCCATTCGCACAGGAGGTTCCAGGCATCGTCGCGGGTGTGATTCACGCGCGCAGTATAGCCTCGAGACGCCGGGGTGCGTTGCGCCCTTCACCTCGCGCTCCTACAATCCACCTCTGGTGCGCGATCGAGGGGGAGAGGTCCTCGAGGGCAAGTACCGTCTGATCCGTCGGATCGGAGCGGGCGGCATGGGCAGCGTCTACCTCGCCGAGCACGTCGGGATCGGCAAGCGGGTCGCGGTCAAGGTGCTCCACGGCGAGCACGCCAGTAACGACGAGGCGGTCCGGCGCTTCCACCAGGAGGCCAGGGCGGCGGCGGCCGCCGGCCATCGCGGCATCGTGGACGTCCACGACATCGGGGTCACCGGCGACGGCGAGCCGTACCTCGTCATGGAGCTCCTCGACGGCGAGAGCCTGGGCACGCTCCTGGTGCGAGAGAAACCCATCCCGGTCAGGAGCGCGGTGGACATCGCGCTGGGCGCCCTGTCCGCGCTCGCCGCCGCTCACCGCCGCGGCGTCGTGCATCGCGACATCAAGCCCGACAACATCTTCCTCGAGCGGACGATCTCCGATCTCCCTTCGGTCAAGCTCCTGGACTTCGGCGTCTCGAAGATGACCCAGCCCGGCTCGCTCACGACCACGAGGAGCGGCGTCGCGCTCGGGACACCGCATTACATGGCGCCGGAGCAGGCGCGAGGCGAGGTCGACCTCGACGCCCGGGTCGACGTGTACGCGATGGGCGTCATCCTCTACGAGGCGCTGACCGCCGCCCTGCCGTTCGATGCGCCCAACTGCAACGCGGTCATGGTGCGGGTCATGACGGATGCGCCGCGTCCGCCTCGCGAGCTGCGCCCGGACCTTCCGGAACGGCTCGAGGAGGTGATCCTGCGCGCCATGGCGAAGGACCCCGCGAACCGCTTCAGGCGCGCGGAGGAGATGATCGAGGCGCTCCTGGAGCTCACCGAGGCCGACGGCGCCGATTCGCGTGCCAGGCTCCTGTATCTCGGGCCGCCGGCCGCCGCCGACGAGCCGGAGGCCCCGGCGCCTGCGCCTGCGCACCCGAGCACGCCCCAGACCTGGACCACCGATGTGCCGGGCGTCACGACGGCCAGGAGCCGCGGACTCGTGATCGCCGGTGGGGGGGCTGCCCTTCTCCTCCTCGCCGGGATCCTGTGGCTCGCACGCACCGATCCGCCCTCGTCCGTCGTCGTGGCGAAGTGGGTGCCGGCTGCCGCTCCCGCAGCGCCTCCATCGCCGCCGACGGAGCCCGAAGCCGTGCCCGTCACGATCTCGCTCGAAGGCGTCCCGCCCGGCGCGCGCGTGACGCTCGACGACGCCGTCGTGCCCGAGCTTCCGATCCGCCTGCCCGCGCGCGACGTCATGCTGCGGCTGAAGGTCGAGGCCGAGGGCTACGAGCCGTTCAGCCAGATGATCCTCCCGCACGGCGATCGGACCATCGTCGTCACGATGACCCGCGCAGCAACTCCCTCGGGCCCGCCGGCGCGGCCGGCTGCCAGGCGGCGCACCGCGCCCGCGTCCGCAGCCCGGCCACCCGTGCGGCCAGGTCCCGCGCCATCTTCCCGACCGACCACGCAGCTTCCGCCGATCGTTCAGCCCGGCCCTGGGCCCGCACGCCGGCCGGCCGGGCAGCTTCCGCCGATCGTGCAGCCGGGCCTGCCTCCCATCGTCTCGCCGGGGCCGCCCCCGATCGTCTCGCCCCGTCCCCGCTGAGGTTTGGGGTACAGTCCTCGGCCATGACCCTCGCCGAACGCTTCGAGGACGCGCAGCGGCGCGTCAAGACGCTCTCAAGTCCGCCCTCCACCGACACGCTCCTCGAGCTGTACGCGCTGTACAAGCAGGGCACCGTCGGCGACGTGCAGGGCAAGCGGCCCGGCATGTTCGACCTCAAGGGCCGCGCGAAGTTCGACGCCTGGGAGAAGCGAAGCGGAACGTCGAAGGACGCTGCGATGGAGGCGTACGTGGCCCTCGTCGATCGGCTCGTCGGAGGCTGAGGGGTCGCAGCCGACGATGGACCCTCGCCTGCGTTACTCGACCGACAAGGTCGCGATCGTGCGTGCGGCCCGTGCGAACGGGATGTCCGACGGCGAGATCCTCCTGGCGCTTTGCCGAGGTGAACGTGAGGCCACCAGGCGGCGGATCGTCCGAGAGTGGGCCGCGCCGCTCGGTCTCACCGCGGAGGAAGCGCTTGCTCAGGCGAGGAAGGTGGGGATCGTCAGGCGCTAGAAGCGCGTTCGAGCTGCATCCGCTGTGCGAGGTAGGCCGCCACGAGCCGCGAAGGGAACCCTCGGGCGCGCAGCTGCGCGCGGGCCGCGCCATCATCGAGACGAGCCAGATCGCGGTCGCGCAGGAGAGTCGCCAACCACAACCGGTCCTCCGGCTTCTCGCGTCGACGGGGCTGGCGGGCTGGTACGCGCCTCATTTTCTTCTGCACTGTCCAAGAATACCCTGGCGCCAACCGACCAGCAATCGACGGGAAACGTCGCGCATCCGAGCCCAGGCCAGCACCAATCGGCCGGCCCTGAGCTACAGTCGCGACACGAAACGCCGAGGGCCAATGAGCACCACCACCGAGTACCTCTGGTTCGAGACGAAGCAGAAGCGCGAGCTCGTCAACCTCACCGACACCGTCGCGGGCATCGTGGCGAAGAGCGGCATCCGCGAGGGCATGGCGCTCGTCTCCGCCATGCACATCACTGCGGGCGTGTTCGTCAACGACGATGAGCCCGGCCTGTTCCAGGACATCGCCGAATGGCTCGAGCGGCTCGCGCCCGAGGGTCCCGACTACCGCCACCACCGTACCGGCGAGGACAACGGCCACGCCCATCTGAAGTCGCTCCTCGTCCACCACCAGGTCGTCGTCCCGATCACGAACGGCGCGCTGGACCTCGGCCCGTGGCAGCGGATCTTCTACGCCGAGTTCGACGGACAGCGCCGAAAGCGCGTGATCGTCAAGGCGATGGGGGAATGAGCACGGTCAGCCGAGGACGAGGAGCACGGGCGTCTCGAGCGTCCCGTTGAAGACGAGCACCTTCTGATCCTGCCGGTACGCCGTGACCAGGAGCGCCGCTTCCGGAACGGGGGCGAGCGAGGCACCGCCGATCACCTCGATCTCGGTCCCCTCGGTGACCTCGCCTCGGTTGTCGCCTCCGCGCCAGACCTCGAAGCAGTCGTCGTCGACCAGGGCGACGCCGCCGCCGTCGAGGACCGCGAAGCGACCGCACTCCTTCTCGCTCGGCGACGTCTGGAACGCGGCGCAGGAGGTGCCGGCACCGGAGTGCGGCGCGGGCGCGAGGACCTTGACCCGGCCGCGCACGCGGACGAGTCCCGGCTGCGCGCCGGCGATCGAGGACGCGAGCGCAGCGCCTCGCTTGAGTCGCTCGACGCGGGCGAGGCGCCCCACGAGCTCCCTGTGATCCCTGGCGCGCGGAATGAATGCGCCGAGCGCGATCAGCGCGAGGCCGAGCGCCATCACCGCCAGGCTCGCGAGGAACAAGCCCGGAATCACCTCGCGCTCGGACGAGACGCGGAGCAGGAACCAGCCGCCGCCGATGACGATCGCGCCCGAGACGGTCCACATCGACGTCACCCACTTCGGCCGTGGCAGGGCCGGCCGGAGCGGCGGATTGCCGTTCTCGTCGATCATCGGAACCCGGCAGCGGTCGCAGGAGATGCCGATCGGCGAGGTGGTGCCGCACTCCGGGCACTGGAACCGGCTGCCCTCGCGCAAGCGGGTCAGCTCCGCTTCGGCTTCATGGCGGCGAGGAGCTGCTTGACGGCAGTGCGGTCGTGAACGGCGAGCTGGTTGAACGAGCCCCCGTTCGCGAGCCATTCGCCGCCATCGATCGTGTAGCACGCGCCGGTGACGTAGGCCGAGCCGTCCGCGAGGAGGTACGAGGCGAGGTTGGCGAGCTCGTGGTGCTCGCCGAAGCGCCTCGCCGGGATCCGCGCCCTGGCCTGCTCCTCTGCGCCGGTGCCCGGCATCAGCGCCGCCCAGGCGCCCTCGGTCGGGAACGGGCCGGGGGCGATCGCGTTGCACCGGATCTTGTACTCGGCCCACTCGACCGCCAGCGACCTCATCAGGGCGAGCACTCCCGCCTTGGCGACGGCGCTCGGGATGACGAAGGCCGATCCCGTCCAGGCGTAGGTGGTCACGATCGACAGGATGTTCCCGCCGGTCTTCTGCGCGATCATCTGCTTTCCGGCCGCGACCGTCGCGTGGAACGTGCCGTTCAGCACGATCTTGACCACGGCGTCGAAGCCCCGGGGCGACAGGTCCTCGGTCGCCGCGAGGAAGTTGCCGGCCGCGTTGTTGACCAGGCAGTCCACGCTCCCGAAGCGCTCCACCGTCCCCTGGATCATCTTCTCGACGTCGTCGTAGTTGCGGACGTCGCAGGGGACGACCAGCACCTGAGCACCGGTCTTCGCTTCGATCTCTCTTGCCGCCGTCCGCAGGTTCTCCTCCTTGCGGCTCGTGAGGACGAGCTTGGCCCCGAGCTCGCCGAACCTGGTCGCCATCGACTTGCCGAGCCCGGTGCCGCCGCCCGTCACGACGATCACCTTCTGCGAGAGCAATGTCTTTTCGAACATGGCGCGAATGATAGAGGAAAAACGCGCCGGGCGCCCGCCAGTCACGCGGCGCGTCGCCGCCGCCGGTCAGCGAGGAACGAGCGAACGGAGGCGGATTCACTCCGCCGTAGTGAGCGATCGACCCGAGCGTCACGGCGGGGGGGTCCGCGGGGAGCTGCAAGCCCACCCGCGCTCAACAAAGAAAAACGTGCCGGGCGCCCGCCTTCCCCGGCATCAGAGCTGCTCTCCGGCGCGTCGCCGCCGCCGGTCAGCGAGGAACGAGCGAACGGAGGCGGATTCACTCCGCCGTAG
>JACPQR010000246.1 GCA_016190375.1 Deltaproteobacteria bacterium | reverse complement strand
TCCCTCGACCGTGCAGAGTAGCATCCCTGTCCCCGCGTCCCAGACTCGCGCGGTCCGGTCCCGCGACGCCGTCGCGACGCGGGTCCCGTCGGACGAGAACGCGACCGACTCGACCGCGTCCGTGTGCCCCTCGAGCGGGTGAAGGAGTGTCCCGGTTCCCGCGTCCCAGAGCCGCGCGGTCCGGTCCCGCGACGCCGTCGCAACGCTCCTCCCATCCGGCGAGAACGCGATGGACAAGACGTCGCGAGTGTGCCCCTCGAGCGCGCGAAGGAGCACCCCGGTCCCCACGTCCCAGAGCCGCACGTCTCCCGACGCCGTCGCGACGCGCCTCCCGTCCGGCGAGAACGCGATGGACGAGACGCCGAGGCTGTACCCTACTACCGTGTGGAGCAGCATCACGGCCCCCGTGTCCCAGAGCCGCGGAGTCCCGTCCTCCGACACGGTCGCGACGTGGGTGCCGTCCGGGGAGAACGCGACCTCGACCGCGGCCGTGTGCCCCTCGAGGGTGTGGAGGAGGGCCCCGGTCCCCACGTCCCAGAGCCGCGCGGTCCGGTCCAGCGACCCCGTCGCCACCCGCGACCCGTCCGGCGAGAACGCGACCGACTCGACCGCGTCCGTGTGCCCCTCGAGCGTGTCAAGGAGCATCCCGGTCCCCACGTCCCAGAGCCGCGCGGTCCCGTCCCACGACGCCGTCGCAACGCTCCTCCCATCCGGCGAGAACGCGATGGACAAGACGTCACGAGTGTGCCCCTCGAGCGCGCGAACGAGCACCCCGGTCCCCACGTCCCAGAGCCGCACGGTCCGGTCTCCCGACGCCGTCGCGACGCACGTCCCGTCCGGCGAGAAGTCGATGGAATAGACCACTTCAGTGTGCCCCTCGAGCGCGCGAAGGAGCGCCCCGGTCCCCACGTCCCAGAGCCGCGCGGTCCGGTCTGCCGACGCCGTCGCGACGCGCGTCCCGTCCGGCGAGAACGCGACCGACTCGACCACGTCGGTGTGCCCCTCGAGGGTGTGGAGGAGCGCCCCGGTCCCCGCGTCCCAGAGCCGCACGGTCCGGTCTCCCGACGCCGTCGCGACGCGCGTCCCGTCCGGCGAGAAGTCGATGGAATGGACCACGTCGGTGTGCCCCTGAAGCACGTGGAGGAGCGCGCCGGTCCCCGCGTCCCAGAGCCGCGCGGTCCGGTCTTCCGACGCCGTCGCGACGCGCGTCGCATCCGGCGAGAACGCGACCGACTCGACCACGTCGGTGTGCCCCTGGAACACGTGGAGGAGCGCGCCGGTCCCCGCGTCCCAGAGCCGCGCGGTGCGATCCTCCGACGCCGTCGCGACGCGCGTCCCGTCCGGCGAGAACGCGACCGACCCGAACACGTCGGTGTGCCCCTCAAGCACGATCGGTAGCGCGGACGCGGCTAGATCGAACAGCCCCGCCGACTCGACCGCCGCCACCTCGTTTGGTCGGGCCGCTCGCTTGGCCGCCGCTCGGAGGAGCGCCAGCGCCTCGGCGGGCTGGTGCTCCATGCGCCTGCGGCGCGCCTCTGCAACGAGCGCCTGGACCATTGCCCTCGCCCGCTCGCGCTGCGCCTCGGCCTCCCGCGCCCTCGCGGCGCGCTCGGACCGCTCCGCCGCCTGCCACTGGACCCCCGCAAGCAACGCGAACGCCCCGACGACGGCGACCACCGCCGCGACGGTCCCGGCGACCAGCCTCCGGTCCCGCCGCTCAGCCGCCTCGCTTGCTTCGACGAATGCCTCCTCGAGCGCAGTGAGCCTCGGCCTCGCGCGCCTTCTCCACGCCCGATCCTCCGCGAGCACCTCTCCCCGCCACAGGAGCTCTCTTCTTCTCCTGGCTTCCTCCCACGAGCGCGCCGCCCGCTGGAGAGCCGTGAGGCGCGCCTGCCCCTCGCGGTCCCCCCCGCGCCAGCGTGCGAGCGTCCCCCAACCCTCGATGAGCGCCTCGTGAGCGAGCTCGAGGGTCGGCCGTCCCGCCTCGTCCTCCCGCGCCGTCACGAGCCGCGCAGCGACCAGCGCGTCCCTCACCGGCTCGCTCGCTACGGCTGCGGCCTCCGACAGCAGCACCACCGCCCGCGTCCCCTCCGCCGTCACGAGTCGGAGGCACAGCTCCCGAGCCTCCGCCCGCTGCGCCTCCGTCATCTTCTCGAGGATCGCGTCCGCGTGCCTCGAGAGCGCCCCGACCGCCCCGCCGAGCGCCGCGTACGCGGCAAGCGTCATCGACGGCTCCGCGCCCCCGTCGCCCCAGAGCTGGTCCGCCACGAACTGGAGGAGGGCGAGCGCGCCCGGCGCTCCGGCCACATCGTCCACCATGGCCTTCGCGAGGCCCCCCTCGAGCTCCACTCCGAAGCACCTCGCCGGCTCCTCGAGCGCAGCGATCAACTCCTCGCGCATGGGCACGGCCACCGGCTCGACCTGCCGTGCGTAGAGGCGGGCGATCGGCTCGAGCTCCGACAGCCTCGTGAAGAAGTCCCCGCGCACCGACAGCACCACGCGGCTCGGGCCGTCGTCACTGCCGCCCAGCACGGCGAGCACGCGCGCAAACGCACCTCGCTCCGCGGCGTCCGCACACAACGTGAGGAGCTCCTCGGCCTGGTCCACGACGATCACCGGCATCCTGCCGCGAGAGGAGGCCCACTCGAGTGCGCGTTCCGCGAGCGCGACATCGTCGCGCGCGAGCTCTGCGTCCGTCTCGCCAGGCTCGCCAAGCCCATCGAGCGCCTCATGCAGGTTCCGCGCGAGCGACAGCATCGGCCGCGCCCCCGGCCTCAGGTACGCGAGCGCGTACCCGCCCTCCCGCGCCGAGGTCCGGTACGCGCCCTCGGGGACCGACCTGTCGCGCCGCTGAAGTGCCGGCCCGACTCCCGCACGGAGGAGCGACGTCTTCCCGCTCCCGCTCGCTCCAGCGAGCGTCACGAGCCCGTGTGCACGGACGAGGTTCGCAATCGCCTCCTTCTCCGCATCGCGGCCGAAGAAGAGCCCCGCGTGCTCGGGACCGAAGCTCGCGAGCCCGCGGTACGGCCGGTCCGGGGCCGCGGGCGCCTGCTCCTCTGGATCGCGCCCGGGCTCGAGCGCCGCATCGACGAGCGGCCACACCCCCTTCGCTTCGTGCTCTGCCGTCGAGGGCAGCGCCAGGTAGAGCGCCGATCCCCGCTTGCCGCGCCCGTCGAGGAAGAACACCTCCCCGACGGCCTCGGGGCTTGGCGGGCGCACGATGACCACCGGTTGGAGCGTGAGGACCGGCCGCCCTGCGCCATCGACGAAGAGAGCCTCCCCCGGAGCGACGCGGACCCCTGCCGCGAGATCGACACGCCGGAAGCGGCCGCGCGGCGGCGTCATGCCGGCGAGGAGCCACGCCGGCTGTCGCTCATCCTCGCGCTCGGGTGGCCTGAGCGGCACGACGAGCCTGGCCCGCTCCCACAGGGGCTCGAGCGCGCGGAGAAGTGCCTCGAGTTGGGGCGCGCGTTCGGTCAAGACCGCCCGCACCTCGGCCTCGTCGCCGGTCGTCCCGTGCGCGACCGTGTCCGACTTGCGCATGTCGAGGAGCTCGTCGAGGCCCCTGAGGATCTTCGCTCTCCCGTGGAAGAGCTCGACCAGGGACGGGAGCGGGTGCGCCTCGGGGTCGCCCGCGAACGGCCGAAGGAGCTCGCGCGCGAGCCCAACCCACTGCCCGTCCATCAGCGGCCTCGTGCGCAGGGTGCGGAGGAGCTCGTCGGCCTGTGGGCTCGGCATCGGCGGGCGAGGCCCGGTCAGGCGCGCTGCAAGCGCTGCGGCGCCGAGGGTGCGGAGCGCAGCACGAAAGACCTCCACGATGCGATCGCGCCGCTCGTGGAGGCTCCCCGCGGCGGCGAGTGCCACGTATGCGTCGGCGATCGGGGTCGGGTACGTCGAGATCGCCCTCTCCGACAGCTCCTCGGTGAACGCCCCCATGCTGCCGAGACGGTATCTCAAGCGCCCCCTGCTGTGCCATGCTCTCCTGCCGCCGGATTGTGAGCCATCCAGCAAGCCGCCGATCTCACGCTTCGCATCGAGCGTGACACCACTGCGGAGCTGCGCGATGCCGATGCGGCCGGCCCAAGCCCAAGCAGCAGCCCGCTGTCAGCCAGCGGGCGGCCCTGGCTGGGATGCCGGCGGCCACGCCAGACGAGGCAGGTAGCCCATCCGTGACGCTTCCACCTACAATCCCTGGCCGCGGAGGGAACGGGATGGGCGAGGAAAAGCGAGACGACGCCCTGGTCGAGGTCCTGCGAGCGCTCGAGAGATGGGATGGCAACCCCGAGGCGGCCGCAGGGCTGAGCGCGCAGGTCCGCGTCCTTCCGGAGCCCCGACTCAAAGGAAGGACGCCCGATGAGCAGGCGGTGTTTCTGGCGCGTAGCTACGGCGTGTCGGGTAATTCCGAGACGGCCGGCCGTCGTTGTCGTGGTCGATGGGGTTGACGTTGACGTTGACGGCGACGGCGACGGCGACGTAGCCCAGAGACGTCGACCTGGGCGGTCTCGTCGTCGTCGTCCAAGGGATTCGTCGCCGTAGCCCTAGCCCAAGCCGATGACGACTACGATCACGCCCACGCCTACGCCCACGCCTACGCCCACGTCCGGATGGCGCCGCGTCCGCAATGGGTCGTACCTCGCACGTCAGAGGCACGGAGACTGTCGGCGGGTGGTGCCTCGCGCGCGCAGAAACGCGGAGGCGATAGCTGGATCATTTCGATCACTTCTGAGATAGGGATCGACAAGTGCGTCGTGATGTGGCTCTTGGACGTCGTGGACACGGAGGTTCGCGATGCCTCGACGACGAAACGGCAGCAGCGGCCAGCCCGATCTCATCCCGCGATCGAAGAAGCCGACGATCCCGCTGCCCGACAATCACCCGATGGTCGTGCTGACCGACACACTGGACTGGACGGAGCTGGAGGCACGGGCCGAGAAGATCCGCGAGCGCAAGCTGAAGAATGCGGCGGGACGGCCTCCGCACCTTCGGGCGACGCTCGGAGCGTTGACCCTGATGGCGATCCGGAGGCTGCCCTACCGGGAGGTGGAGGAGCAGATCAGGTACTACGCGCCGGCGCGGTACTTGTGCGGGCTGACGGAGACGGACTGGACGCCGGACTTCACCACCGTACAGGACTTCGCGCAGCTGATGGGCGAGGATGGGGTTCGACTGATCAACGAGGCCGTGGTCGAGCAAGCGGTGTCGCTCGGCCTGGCCGACCCCAAGGTTGCAGTCGCCGACACGACGGCGCAGGAAGCAGCGATTCCGTATCCGAACGAGATGGGGCTGTTGGCGGGCTTCGTCCGTTCGGTCGAGTCGGCGGCGGGCAAGGCCGGGCAGGCGATCAAGCGCTTCGTCGCGAAGGCTTCTGGCAAGCTGAAGGCAGCGAAGGAGGGGGTGCGCAGGTACCGCCTGTTCGCCAAGACGAAGGAGGCCAAGGATCGGGCAGTCGCCCAGATGGCCAACCTGATCGGCCAGATCAACGGCCAGCTCGGCAAGGCGCTCGACGCGGCCTGTGCGGAGGGGAACAAGCTGCGCGGCTACGGCGTCGTGGCTCGGCGCAAGCTCGGCGAGTTGCACCAGACCGTGGCGAAGCTGTTGCCGCAGATCCGGCACTGGCTGCGAACCGGTTTCGTGGCGGCGGGCAAGATCATCAACCTGCACATCCCCCAGCTGTACTCCGTCGTCCGGGGCAAGGTCGGCAAGACCGTCGAGTTCGGGCTCTCGTGGGGCATCACGCGCCTGAGAGGCGGCTTCGTCCTTGCAACCATGGCGCACGAGAAGACGGAGCTACACGACAAGAAGTTCGCGCTTCGGGCGGTCGAGGATCTCATCGCGCTGTTCGGCAAGGCTCCGCGCGCCTATGCGTACGACCGCGGGGGCCACAGCACGCAGAACGTCGAACGGCTGCGCAACCTCGGCGTCCGGGACGTGGGACTGGCCCCCCCGGGACGAGCGTGCTGGCAGGTCAGTGGGCGGACGAGAGAGCAGTTGGTCGCAGAGAGAGCCTTGGTCGAGGGATCCATCGGCACCATCAAGAGCCCCAAGTATGGCTTCAACCGTCCTGCGGCCCGCTCGGCCGCGATGATGGGCGTCTGCGGGCAGCGCGCAGTGCTTGGCCTGAACCTCACGAAGCTCGTTCGAGGCGTCGCGGAACAGAAGGGCGTCGCCCTGGTTGCATGACGGCAGCTTCCGCCAGGCGGGGGCGATCAGGTCGGACGAACCGCCGGCCCGAGCGGTGAGTCAGCGCGGGCAGCCGGCCCCGCTCGATTGGCCGTCTCGGAATTACCCGACACGCCGTAGCTACTACTGCGGCAGTGGACGGCAGCCCTCGGCAGCCCGTCGCGGACCTCGTCTCGCGGCTGCTCGCGACGGACCCCGGTGACCGGCCTTCCACCGCAGCCGACGTCCGCGTGGCGGTCGAGCGGCTGTGAGGCGTGGATGTCGGGTCAAGCTGCCGGCACCTCGACGAGGACGGGGTAGATGCGAACAGGGTTCGTCAAGGGGTGCATGAAGTACAGAGCTCCGGGTCGCATCGGCCGGTCGGTGAAGATCTTCTCCTCTCGCCCCGTCTCGTCGACCGCGCGCACGAAGCGTCGTCCGAACGCATCGCTGACCATCTCACGCACGGCGATCACCTTCGGATACACGCCCGCCTCCTCCATGTGAGCAAGGAACGGCAGCAGGCAGTCGAACATCTCGTCACCGAGAGCGCGAAGCTCGGCGAGATCCAAGGAATCGAGCTTCTCGCTCGGGTGGGAGAATGCGTTGCGGACCCGCGAAATGGTCTCGCGCTGCGCCGGGCCAGCCGGCCCGAAGATGCTCGGGCGGTCGGGGAAGAGCTCGGAGAAGCGGAGCGCCTCGGGCGTCCCACCCCCGGTGCACGCGACCTCAATCTGGCGGAGCAGGTCGAAGAGAGTGCCCATGGACGAGCGCGCGAGGCTCTGGTGGGGGACGAGCCAGCCCAGCTCGCGCAGCCGATTGTCGAGTTCTCCGCCGCCCAGCAAGACCGAGCCATAGAAGCGTACGAGGTCCGACAGGATCCGCTCGAGAGCCGTGGTCGCCTCGCCGATTAGACCCCGAACGGCCGCGCGGTCCCGGGCCGTGGGGATGCTCGCCGCAGCCTGGAGCACGGCCCGCAGCGTTGCCGACAGGCCGGTCGGAATCGAGGGAACCGGAATGCGGAGGGCTTCGAGGACGCGCTGCACGAGGCGCCCACGGGGCTCGAGTGGCCCTGGATCGAGGTCGAGGTCGCGGGCGATTCGATGGAGCTTCGCCTCCGAGAAGGCCTCCTGCAGGATCTCGCGCAGGTCCCGCTCCAGGCAGTACTCGATCAGCTTGGAGTCCTCCGCACCACGGAAGCCGAGCGCATCGAGGCGGCGAGTGAGGTGAGCGCTGCCCTCCTCGTCCATGTAGTGCCCGAGGAGGTCAACGAAACGGAGCAGAGGGCTCGCCCCACGTCCGAGAGATTCAGCAGGGGTCTCGATCGGCGTCTCGCCCGATGGATGCTCTTGCGGCACTCCGACGCGATCTGCGGAACGACGAGCGGGCGAAGCCGCAAGCGCTACCCCTGCCGAGGCGAGAGCGCCCAAGGCAGCCCCGACCACCCCTGGCGCGGCGAATGCCCCGGCCCCGGCGATCGCCGCCGCACCTCGCACCGGAGAGTTGGTCTTGCCGTCTGCCGTCGAACGGAGTCTGCCGACGAACTTGTCGTCGCGAACGTTGTAGAAGGTGACCTCGTCCTCGAGCAGCCGACGGAGCACGCAAATTCGATCCGCCTCCTCGAGCCCGGGCTCTCCGCCGAGGACGATGATCCATGGGTCGAGGTCCAGCAAGCGCTTGCCGACGGAATCAATCAGGCCGGCCCGGCCCTCGTGGGCCACTTGGGGGCGTCCCTCCCCATCTGCGCAGACGACCGTCTGCAACGGGTCCACATCGCTCGTCGTGTCCGGCAGGGTGACGATGCGGGTGCCAGCCAGGAACCTGAGTCCCTTGAAGAGATCTTCGGTCTCCGCCTGGATGGTAGACGGCGAGGAGGATTCGACTGGGGGACCATGAGCCCACTGGTTCCTCCGGGCGATCAGCGCCTCGATCGCACTCCACGTCGTTCGGTGCCTGCCTGAGCGGCGCAGGAAGTCGACGAGAGGTGGAAATGAGCTTGTCGAGGCGGACAGCTCCTTACCGATTCGCACGCACAGCGCCACCGTCGTGCCCAGCGTCGGTCTGGCAAGGTCCCTCCGGAGGGCATCTGGCGAGATCGACGCAATCCTCTGATGGGCGGCTTCTGACAGTGCAAGGGCCCGGACCAGCTCGAGGATCAGATCCAACGCGCCGCTCGTCCACAGTGCGTGGTCCGGACCGGCAGGGTCCGACAGCGAGTCGACCAGGCGGATCGCGGCCTGCGCGACCGCAGGGGGCAGCTCTCGGCAATACTCGACGAGCCGTCCCTCCAGCGCGGTCACGTCGGATGGATCACTCATCGGGATCCTGACGGGCGACTCTGCCAAGGCGCACCCGCCTTGCCGCGAGGAACCTGGCCGCGCCATCGAGCGACTCGCCGAGCACTTTTCGTCATTCCTGCGGCGGCTTGCCGGACGACGGCCGTGCCGCCGAATTCGAACGGGCCGCGCGATCTCGATGTTCATCCCTTTCTTCGGCCACGTACCTGTCCATGAGACCTACCCAGTGCTTGATCGACCGCTCAAACTCCTCAGGTTCGAGGAGGATGACGTCCCGATACTTCTCCGCCACCGCTCGCACGTTCGGCTCGCCCCGAAGGTGACCGAAGAACCGACTGAACTGGCTCACCGCGCGCGCCTCCGTGAGACGGTCGCAGCTCTTGAACCAGTTCGCGTACAAACGTCGCATGGTGGGGAAGAGGGCCTTGCCGCTCAACCCGATGAAGTTCTGGTGGTCGTCGGCCTGGTGCGAGTAGACCCAGGCCACGCCGTCGGTGACGTCCTGGCTCGTGTAGTACATGGCTATGTTCGGCACCAGGATGTCCGAGGTGCCGCTCCCCCGAGTGGCCTCGAAGGTGGCGAGGGTCATGTTGTCCTCGAACACCTCACGGTGGCTGCCCACCAAGTTGAAGAGGATCCACGCCGACTTCGCGGGGTTGTTGAAGGTCACGATTCGGCGCAAGCGTGCCTCGCCAGCAAGCACTCGCCGGCGGATGATCTCGAAGTACTCGCGGGTGGGATCTCGCGTCGCCCGCGCCTTGGCGGGCTTCGGCGGGTCCTCTACGAGGTACGTGAGGTCATAGGTGTCGACCTCCGGCCGGGACACGATCTCCATGAGGCGGCGGTAGAAGGCGACCGTTCCCTCTATGACCTCCACGGAGGAGAACCGTTCGCGCATCAGCTCGGAGAAGTCCGCGACACTTCGCGGAGACCGAACGCTCTGGTCTGCAACCGACACGCCGAAGAAGCCGAGGAAGGTCCGCAGCGCGGCGACGACGTACTCGACCTCGTGCTCCTCGGGAGTCGCGGAGTTGTGGACGCAGTCGTTCCTCAAATCGCAGATCAGATTCAGATCGACAGCCACGAGGGCCCGCGTCGAGCGACCCTCCACCTGCTCGATCGCGTCCGCGAGCCGGCACGTCCGCCAGATGCCGACGAGCTCGCCGAACTGGAACTCCGCGACCCCCTTGTTCCCCTTGCCGATCTTGGACTCGGTGTCGAAGATCGCCTTGCGAACGGCATACGGGACGCGGGATAGATAGGTTTGCGTCGTGCCGCGGAGCAACTCCTCGAACAGCCTCCCCGCCTCCCGAACTGCCGCGGCTCCGTCACCTTGTCGCTGCAATTCGGCGACCTTGGCGAGTTCGTCCTTGTAGTATTCTTTCCGATTCTCGATCACGGCGAGATCCCCGATGCCCAGGCGTGATGGTATCAGAATCCCCTGATGCCGCTGCGGAGCGGAGAGCGCTTCCGACCGCACCGGGCTGGCGTGTGCTCGGATCCTTGACGAGCGCCCAGGAGCTGGCTGAGAGCCCTGGAAGCGATCGCTCGCTTCCTAGCAGATCGCTGAGCAGTGCGTCGATCGCGACTGCGAAGGCCTTTCGGTTCGTCCGTCTCTCGGGTGCCAGGGCCAGCGCAGCCAAGCACGTGGCGGTCCTCTCGACTCGAAAGGGGTATTGAGCCGCGGGCTCGCTCGCCAGGGGCGGCGGGCTTGAGCGATTTCGCCCGCTGGGGGCGCGTGCGCGAGCCGAGCGAGCGTCCGCGCTCGGACACGTCTATCTGGATGCGACAGTCGGGTTCCTGGTCGCCGACGGCGGCGCCGCGGGCGGCGATGAAGTGCTTGAGCCCCGCGCCGCCCACGCCGGCGGCGTGCGTCCCGACGCGGAGGTAGGCTTGCGACGTGTCGGCGCAGCGTCCGGCGGCGGCCGCCTCCCGCGCCGTCGCGACTGCGTCCTCATTCTCCTGGCGCGTGGGACGGCACCGAGGCGTGCCGCCTCGCCGCTCATCGCGTCAACCGGCCCCGCCGCCACACCGCTCGAGGTGCCGCCGCGACATCGCGATACCCCGCTCGTCCCCGAGGCGTCGCTTGATCGACAGCGCCTGCTCGAAGCGCTCGCGTGCCCGCTCCGGCGCCGCGCGATCGAGCTCCACCTTGCCGAGCTCGTCGAGGGCGAGCGCCTCCCCCAGCGCATCCTCGATGTGCTGCGCCATGACACGCGCCTCCTCGAGGACCTCGACAGCGCGATCGAGGCGGGCGGCCTTGCGCTGCGCCTTGCCGAGCAGGTTCTTGATGCGCGCGACGGTGTATGGATTGCCGGTGGCGCCCAGTCGCCCCAGCGCGCCCTCCAGGCGCTGCGCGGCGGCCTCGACGGCGCCGGCCTCCAGATCGAGCAGCGCGAGCACGAAGTCGACCTGGTTGCGCTGCGCGGCCTCGAGCGCGCCGCCGAGCTCGCGCTCGATCAGCTCGAGCCGGCGGCGACACTCGGCGAGATCGCCAGCGTGTCGCGCCAGATCGGCCTCGGCGAGCCGCAGCTCCACGCGCGTCGCCAGATCCCAGTGGGCGGCGTCCATCCGGCGCACCCAAGCCAGCGCCTCGCGTGCCTCGTCGATCCGCCCGGTGGCGAGGTGCACGCGCGCCGCGTCGATGCGCACCTGGGCTGCCTGCCACGGCGTGTCGAGTTGCTCGTAGATCCCGAGCGCCGCGCCAAACGCCTCGAGCGCGGCGTCCCACTGATCGACCTCGGCGAGGATCTGGCCCTCGAGGTACCAGCTCCGCGCGATGCCTTCGTCGTCGTCGATCTTGCGCTTGAGCTCGATCGAGTCGCGGATGCGGGCCCGCGCCTCGGTCACGCGGCCGCGCTCGAACAGGAGCCTGGCCTGGCTATGCAGCCCGCGGCTCAAGCCGATCGCGTCGCTCGCCTTCCGTCGCGCGTCGAGGCTCTTCTCGAGGTGCAGCTCGGCGGCGTCGAGGTCGCCGTCCTGGAGCAACAGCCGAACCATGTTGTCGTGCGTCATACCCAGCCCGAACAGGCGCGAGGTGCCCTCGAGCCCGTCGAAGAGCTGCAGCGCCTGCTCGAAGCACGTACGGGCCCGGGCGCGCTCGCCGGTCATGCGGTGGAGGATCCCAAGGTGACGGAGGGCCTCCGCCTCGAGCCACGCCAGGCCGGCGCCGCGAGCGTAGCCGCGGCAACGTTCGAAGAGTTCCTCGGCCTCGCGAAAGCGACGCTGCTCCCGCTCGATCCCGCCCATCTGGAGCTCGAGCTTGTGCTCGGTCTCCCGGAGCTGGTGCCGCGCGGCCAGGTTGCGCCCGGCCAGCGCCTGCTCGCGCGCGCGATCGAGCTGGCCGCGCCAGGAGTGGGTGATCGACGCGATGCGGTGGATGTCGCAGACGTCGCGGAAACGGTGCAGTCGAAGCCCGCGATCCAGGTTCGTCTCGTCGAGGCGCAACGACTCGTCGATGCCCCCCGAGAGCCAGTTGAGCCGCGCCAGCCTGCGGGTCACGTCGAACACCCAGTTCTCGTCGCGCAGCGACGGCTGATCCTCCACGATCCGCAGGGCGCGTGCGAGGCAGCGGATCGCCTCCTCGTACGCCAGGCTCTCCTTCGCCATGCGCTCGGCGCCGGCCTCAAGGTAGGGGAGCGCGCGGGTCGGCTCGGCGGCGCGCATCCAGTGATTCGCCAGCGCGAGCTCGTGCTTGGCCCGCAGGCTTCGCGCCTCCATCAGCTCGGCGACCAACCGATGGAGCTCGCGGCGCACGCCGGGGTCGATCTGCGAGTAGATCATCTTGTGGATCTGGGAGTGGGCGAACTCGAGCTCGCGCTCGTCGTCGCTCAGCAGATCGCCCTCCTTGATGATGTGGTGGATCTCCCGGAGTTGGCGGATGAGCGAGCTCAGCTCCATCGCGCGGAGCGTCCGGTCGTGGACCGGCAGCGCGACCAGGAGTCGCTCGGTGAACTTCTTGCCGAGGACGGCGGCGTTGTCGATGACCCGGCGCAGCACCGGTTCGAGCGACTCGTAGCGCAGGCGGACCAAGTGCTCGAACGCATGCAGGATCGCCCCGTCGTCGGTGCCAGGGGCGTTGCGCCATGCGCCGCGCTCGCGCACGATGTGCCGCTGCGCCACGAGTACGCCGATCGTCTCGACCAGCCACGACGGGATGCCCTGCGCGAGCTCGATGATGGCCCGCTTCTGCGCCTCGTCGATCTCGTGGCGCGGCAGGACGGCGTCGAAGAGCGCCGCCATCTCCGCTTCAGACAGCGGGCGCAGGTCGATCAGCTCGGCGCCGAGCCCGAGCAGCGTCGAGCGGAGCTTCTCGTGCTCGAGCATCTTGTCGCCGTGCTCGCCGCCGCTGGGCGTCGACGCGGCGCATGCGAGCACGAGCGCGGGCTTGCTGGCGAGCCGCTTCACCATGTCGCCGAGCAGCCGCCAGGCGTCCCGGTGCATGAGATCGATGCTCTCGACGTAGACGACGAGCATGCCGCGGGCCGCGATGCGCCGGAACATGTCGCGGAGGGCCGCGTCCAGTTCCTTGCGCCGGCCCCCGTCCCACATGCCCTCGCCGAAGTCGTCCTGATCGGCCACGCGCCGCAGCATGGGCTCGTCGATGCCCATGACCTTGGCCAGGATCGACAGGATTGCCGTCGGCGCAACCTCCTGACCGTAGAAGTCGGCCGGCGTCATCCCGAGCGCATCGCGGACCGCCTTCTCGACCGCGTCGGCAGGGCAGTAGTAGTGCAGGTACCGCTTGAACAGGTCGACGACCACGCCGAGTGGCTCGTAGGTGTCCTCGTAGCAGGTCGTCCGGAGGATGGTCAGCGTGGCGCCGTGTCGGCGCGCGAGCTCGTCGAGGAAGGTGCGGAGGACGACCGTCTTGCCGACCCCGTCTTGGCCGAAGACGGTGACGAACCGGAGCTTCCCGGTGCGCGCGTGGGCGAGCGCCTCGCGCAACCGCTCGAGCTCGCGGTCACGTCCGACCAGCCCGGGGAAGAGGTTCAACGCCATGGGGACGACGATCTCCAGCACCGGGCGCGAGACCTCATGCCCATCGGGGGGTGTGTAGCGCACGCAGGCGGAGGGGATCGTGACCCGGCGCTCCTCGTAGCTGCGAAGGTGGTACTCGAAGTCGGCCTGTCGGCCGGGGGGCACGCTGTCGCGGCGGGCGATGCTCTCCTTCACGCACTCGACCTCAGGCGGGAGCGTCAGGTCCACGCTGACTCCGGTGATGGGCTCCTCGCCGAGGTTGTGGACGCGGTAGCGGATGCGGAAGACCTCGCCCATGTAGACTGCGCGGTTCGCCGGCTCCAGCTCGTGGTCCAGGACGACGCCGGCGCGACGGCCTCCGCGCTCGCGCACCTTGAAGATCTCGCGCCACGCGGCCGATGCGTCCGGCGCCTCCAACACCTGGCCGCAGGCGACGTGAACGTACTTCGGCCGCGCCGTGTCGAGATCGTTGTGCGCCGCGAAGACGCGCTCGCCGTAGCAGCTCGGGCTGCGACAGAGGGCGACGTGGTAGAAGGCCGAGAACGGGACCGCGGCTCCGGCGGGATCCCAGACGAGCACGCCGTCGGAGAGGCGGAACGGGAGCGGGAGCTGCATTGTGCTCGGCGTGTCGCCGGCGTAGAGGATGCCAGCGTGCACGAAGGCGCCGCCGCCGGCGTCTACGCTCTGCGCACGGAAGACCGGGATGGCGCCGATCCAGTCCATTCCCTCCACGAGGGCCCGCACGGCGCGCGCGAAGGGTACGGCCAGCTCGGCGCGGTGATCCTCGAACCAGCGCCGTCCGCCGTGCGCGGCGAGGTTGCGGTAGTCGAGGTAGAAGCGCACGAACCCGGCGGCGTTGTCGTACTGCACGTCGCGGGTGGAGACGCCATCCTCCTTGCCCTTGAGTTCGCGCACGACGTCGCCGAACGCGTGGACCTCGGGCGGCAGGCTCGTCGCCTGCCAGGCGGCGACGACCGACCGCACGCTCGTGGGCAGGACGGGGGCGAGGCGGTCGCCGGTGAGCGCGGCGCCGATCTCCTGCGCGCAGCGGCACCACGTGCCCAGCGTCGGCGGTCCCTTGAGCAGCTTGATGGCGCCGTCGGCGCGGCCGTCGGCGGCGCCGAGCTTCGCGTAGGCGGCGGCTAGCACCGACGCCTGGAGCTGCACCACCGACTCGACGAGCAGCGCAGTGGTGGCCTCGAGGGGCTCGTGCAGCTCGTCGCTGATGCGCTCCAGGCGGCCGATGAGCTCGGCGATGGGAGTGAACGCCGACGCGCGCGACGTGGATGGAGTGGGCACCTCTCCTCTCCCTCTAGCTGTAGCCAAAGCTACCAGCAGCAACCGATCGTGGTCCCCCAGCCTCCACCGCACGGCGATCAGTGGACAGATTTGGCCGACGCGGTCAATCAGGCCGTGCACGGCAAGCGCCTTGGTAGGCTGTCCGGTTCTCGCCGTGCGGCGCGAACAGCAACGGGGCGACGACGGGCTCGGCCGTGGGCGGACTGGGGTCGGCCAAACAGATCCGAGGATTGAGACCGCGACGCACAGCGTGATCGTGATGGGATGCAACGGCCAGACGAGGTCGGGCCGGCGAAACCGATCCGGTCCTGGGCGTCGATCGGGCGGGGCTCATTGGGCACGTGCCGGGTCCTGGGCGGCGGCCCGGGTTGCGGGTTGCTCGAGGACGGCGAGTCGCCGTGTCTCGGTACGAGTCACCCTCGATCAGGATGACGTGTGCGTGCGCGTGATGGAGCAGCCCGGTCCATGGCCGTGCCATGCAACGAGCTCGCGCTCGACCCAGAGGGGGTCGTCGACCGGCAGGAGACGGGGAAGCGCGAGGGCGTTCCTGGTCGCCTTCACTTCGGATGGCTGGAGTGTCACGGCTGCGTCGTATCCGCAGGCCGCGGCTCTGGCGGCAACAGCGGGGCTCCAGGCACCGTCGGGATAGGCCAGAGTGCGGGCCATCACGCCAAGGCGGGCAAGGTCCTCACGAGAGCGCAGCAGCTCGCGGTCGATGGCGTCTTGGTGGAGCGTCGTCAGCAGCGGATGCGATGCCGTGTGACTGCCCACGCTCCAGCCCGCCTCGACGAGCCCGGGAAGATCGCGGGGCTCGAGGTAGAGACGCTCCGACGCCGTGCAGACCGCGCTGGCGACCGCGCGCGCCAGGTGCTCGAGCAGTTCGGGGCGAACGGCCTCCGGAGCCGCGAGGTAGCGACGCTTCTCGGGGCCATCAATGAGCCTCGCGTAGTCCGCCTCGCGATCGAGGTCGAACGCCCACTCCTCGCCGAAGCCCACGAGGACCCCGCGGCGGCGGCGCGCCGCGCCGAGGACCGCGTACCAGCGGTCGGCCGGTAGCACGCGTCCGCAGGTGAGCACGTCCGTCGCGACGAAAGCGGTGGGCTGCGCGCCGGCGTCCGCCAGCGCAGGTGCGACCCGTTCGACAAGGTCGATGTAGCCGTCGTCGAAGGTGAGCCAGCATGTGCGCGGGCCGAACGTTCGCTCACCGGCCAGCCAGGCGAGGACATCGGTCTCTCCGACCATCTCGAAGCTCGCCTGCAGCGTGCGCAGGTGGGCGTCAAAGGTCTCGTCGCTCACGGCTGTTCCCCTCACGAAGTACGGACGGCCGGTCCCTCGCCGAGCGGCGGCGGGGAGCACGCGATGATAGCAGAGCACTGTCAAGCGACCGGTCACGGGAAGACCTTCGGCGCCGGCCCGCGCTCCGCCACTAGCCTGACAGCGAGCTCGACGGCCTCGGCGGGTGGAAGCGGGCCGTGGACACGGTCGCTACGCCTGTCGTCGATGGCCACGCCCGCGAGCCGGCGGCCCCATCCGTCGCCAGCGCCGACGGCGATCACGGGCTTGCCGAGCTGCCATGCCAGGGCGATCTCGCTCAGCGTGCCGCTTTGCCCGCCCACGGCGAGAACGACGTCCGCGCTCGCGACCACCACCAGGTTGCGGCCGTGGTTGAGGCCCGTGCAGATGGGGATGTCGACGAACTCGTTGGCGTGTGAGGCGTCATAGCTTGGCAGGATGCCGATGACATCGCCGCTCTGATAGCGCGCGGCTCGCCGCGCCCCTCGCGACGCCGCCTGCATCACCCCACCTAGCCCACCGGTGAGCACCCGGAAGCCGGCGTCGACCAGTTCTTCGCCGAGCGCGGCCGCGGTGCCTTCCTCGTCGGACGAGGCACGCGCGCTGCCGATGATGGCGGCGATCAGCCTGCGGTGAGTCTTCATCGCGTCCTCCCCGTGCGTTCAGTTCGATTCGGGCGGCAGCCAAGGATCAGGAAGTCGGACGCATACTCGAAGGTCTCCACGTCTGTGCCGGGAGTCTCCTGGGTGACCTCCACGGCGAGGCCGGCCTCGCGCAGCAGGCGCCGGTACAGCGCCTCCGGCCGATGGATATCGACGCGTCTGGCGCCCGTCGACCTGACTACTTTCGCGTACTCGAAGACCTCGTTGGTGCGCCGGCCCGCCGGTAGCTCGCGGCGCTGGAGCGTGGTCTGCGCGCCGACGAAGCGGGGGTTGCACACGGCGATCACGACCACGCCGCGGGGGTTCACGAGCGTCCGAAGGTCCGCGAGAACTCCGCGGAACGCGGCGTCTGCGAGCGTGCAGAGCACCAGGCTGCACACCACGGTGTCGAAGCGCACGTGCGACGCGCGCAGCCCGGAGAGGTCGGACGCGCCCAGGAAGCGCACGCCCGAGTGCTCCTGCCGGCGCCAGGATTCTGCCAGCGCGGGATCCGGGTCGTAGGCGACGACGTCCCAGCCGCGCTGGGCGAAGCCGATGGCGAGCTTTCCCCTTCCGCATCCGTAGTCGAGCAGAGACGCGGCGGCCCGTGCGCCGACCAGCTCGGTCAGCCTCGCGTCGAGCAGCGCCTCCTTGCCGGGCGGGTCGATGGCCGCATGGAACCGCGCAAACCCCTCCAGCTCGGGCATCGCCTCGTCGTCGATCGAGCGACGCATGAGGTCCTTGAGGTCCGGCCGGGCGCGACACCTCCACGTCAGAAAGGCGCGCCGCGCCATGCGGAGGAATCCTTCGTCCGAATAAGGGTGCAGGTCCGAGCCGTAGTCGATGAGCTTCACGGCGCCGTCGGCCACGACGAGGTTGTCGGGGTGGACGTTGCTGCACACGATGCCGGCGCCATGGCAGTCGCGGAGAAGCTGGAGCAGCCCGTCGCCGTGCCCGCCTCGATAAGGCTCAGTCGGCTCGAACCGATACGTGAGGACGACGCGGGCGCCCTGTGCACGCACGCTAGTGAGCGTGTAGAGGCTCCGCAGGCCTGCCCACCGGCCCACTTGCGACCGCAGGAAGTCGATCTGAGCGTCCGGCGTTCGGCTCTTCCAGTAGTCGATGCACTTGTAGACGGTGACGTCGTCCGTCAGCACGACCGCCTCGGCTCCAACGCCGAGTAGGCGGGGCGACTCGACACCGAGCTCACTCGCCAGCAGGGCAAAGGCGTTCTGCACGCGCTGAGCGTCGATCCAGGGCCGGCAGGCACTGGCACCCATGCCATCACGTCGGGCCTCGACCTCGTCGCGGAGCTCGCCGATGTACTCGCGCACTACATCGTCGGGCACGTCGGCCACCATCCGCTGGAAGTCGGGGAGGCGCGCGAGATCGAACTCCCGCCGCAAGACATCGACGAACCGCATCAGGCCCGCCACGGCGTCCGCGCACCTCTTGTCACGGAGCCACCAGAAGCGCTCGCGCTGGCGCGGGTCGACGTATCGATCGAGCACGCGAGCGAGCCCAGCCGCGCGGTGGAAGCTCAGGCTGAACGCGGCGGTGCGTTCACGCACGTACTTGCGGAACTTCTTGATCGCGAAGATGACGTCGTCGTCCACCAGGGGGAACTGGTCTGGTGGGCCGGCCTGGCCGGCCTGGCGGCGCTCCTCCAGCTTCGAGAGCAGAAGGTCCTCGAGCGCCGAGTACACAGCGTACCCCTGGATGTCCCGGCACAGCTTGTTCAGGTCGAGCGCGCCCTCGGGCAGTTGCGAGCGATCCTGGAAGACGCCGAGCGGCACCTTGACGACCGCTCTGCCGGCCGCGTAGCGGTTGAGCAAGCTCCACACCATATCGGAGCGACGGGTGCTCTGCCCGCTGATGGCGGGGACGACGTTCGGGTATTCGCGCAGCGCCTCGATGTCGAAGATGAAGGCGTTGCCGCCGCAGTGCACGGAAGGCTTTCGCAGCTCGACCGGATCGATGGCCGCGTCGAGGATGAGCGGGCGAAACACCTCCTCGCCGGCCAGGATCCTGGGCAGCCGCGCGACCATCTCGCCCAGCGCCTCGCGGGCCGTGCAGTCGCGGCGCAGCGGCACGTACCAGAACGGCGACTCCAGATGATCGGTACCGCGCCGTGAGAGGTCGTAGTAGTAGTCATCGCAGCGCATGCGCTCGGCCATGTTCTCGGCCGAGCGATCCGGCAAGCTCGCCTCCGGGTCGAGAGCCGCCAACCATTCCAGGTTGTGGTACGCGTCGACGAGTTGCGTGCGCGCGCAGCTCGCAAAGGGCAGAGGGGGCGCGCCCGTGACCGTCCCGATCGCTACGGCGACGCCGGAGCTGCGTAGCCGCACGAGCGGATCGACGAGCGCGACGCGCTCGCGCGCGACACCCGTGCCAGCGCGCCACACGAGGTTCTCGAGACGCATGTCCTCATCGAGGATCCAGACGACGGCGCCCGGCCGGCGCTTCGCGAGTTCGTAGCAGTACATCTTGAGCATCGTGCGCGCGACTGCGATGCTCGCGCAGCCTGCGCCGCGCTCGAAGGCTCTGCCGAAGATGCCCGCGGTGGCGTCAGCGCTCTGCCGCTCGATCGGCGCAAGAAAGCACCCCACGCCGCGCGCCCGCAGCCACGAGACCACGCGCTCGATCCCGGCTGCCCCGCCCGGGTCGCGGGGACCGTTCTCGAGGACGACGACCTCGAGGCTGACGAGGCGCGGATCCTCGCGTTGAAGGCAGAGATCATCGAGCAGGCCGATGACATCACCTGCTCGTGCGGACGAAACCGCGATGCCGACGATCAGCGCCAGGCGTTGCTCGTCAGGCGGAACAGACCGGCCGGGGTTCGGTGAGGGAGGAGCCGGGCTCGCGGGCTCGGTCCACCCGAAGAGAGTGGTCGCTCGGTCGTGAAAGGCGCGCGATCGTTCCTCGTCCATCCGGCCGCGGTACTTGCGCCAGAACGACGTGAGCCCCTTGATCTTCGCAGGCGAGCCGGGCGTGGACAGCCGCAGGCTCGCCGGGTAGGCGTGGTGATGGACGAGCGCCCGCGGCACGCGCGCGTAGCGAACGCCGCCCAGGTCCGCGATCCGAATGCAGAGATCGCGGTCGGTGGTGCTCGCGAGGCCCTCGTCGAAGAGGCCGGCCGCAACCAGGGTGCCGAGGCGTACGAACAGATTCGAGCCCTGGATGTTCGGGTTGCCGACAAGGAAGTCCTCCGCCCGCAACTCGGCGGGAGCCGCGTTCAGGGTGCCTTCGTCACCAGGTGCTTCGTGGCGCAGGATGTCGGCGGCGACCATGTCGAGGTGCTTCTCGGCCGCCGCTCGCAGGCAGACATCGAGGTGGTCGGGCTCCCAGGCGTCGTCGTCGTCCAGCATCGCGACGAAGACGGCATCGGGATTCGTCAGCTCGCGGTGGAGCCAGTCGAGGGCGACGTTCCAGGCGCCGCAGGCGCCCTGGGTCCGGTCGTTCTCCAGGTACTTGACGCGCGTCCGGGGCAGTGGAGCGTCGTTGACGATGCGGCGGTTGTCATCGCGGTGCCGGCGGTCCGAGTCATCCGCGACGATGAGGAAGTCGGGCGCCCAGGTCTGCGCGGCGATCGACTTCAGCGCGCGGTTCGCGAGCGCCGCGGGACGGTCCTTGGTTGCCACGACGGCCGCTACCCCCGGGAACGACGGCCGCGAGGGAAGGTCCTGCAGGTGTGCCATGCGAATCCCCCTGGAGCCGAGAGGAACGCCGCGTCGCAGCGGCGCCGCAACCGCGGCGCGTCACGACCGCACGGCGTGGGCGAACCCGGCCCCGCAAGGAACGACTGTCCGGTCGCTCCGCTGCGTGGCACCCGCCGTGCGAGCCTGGCACTCCGAAGTCGCTGTTCTGTTGCCTTTCGATTCTACTCGATGAGAACTGGCGGGCGGCGGCTCTTTGTTCCAGCAGGTCAAGATCGACACCCTTGCCGTTCGTGAGGAGCGGCCTGGCTGCCCCTCGGGGTCCCGAACGGCGGCAACGCCACATCGGCGGTGAGGTCGCCAGCGCCGAGGCCGTCGGCGATTCGGTATCGTCAGGATCCTCGTTCGAATCCCCCAACTTGTCGTGGTTCAGGTGGCCCATCAACCCTGCAGTGCAGCCCTGTTTCTTGAGGATCCGGCCTGCAGTGCAGGCGGCAGGCAGCTCGAAATTGGTCACGGCACGCAGTTTCGGTTGCCTGCGTCGGCGCTCGCGGTTCCTGCACACGGCCCCTGATGGCCCTGCACCGCCTGCACCGTGTCGATGTTGACGACGGGCGGACGCCAGGTCACGATCGGCGGGTCGATGAAGCGCGAACCGCTGGGCCTCAGCAGGCGGCACACAGAGGAGATCAGGGTGCCGAAACGTGCGTTCGCACGCGTCGATGCCTCGCAGGCTCGGCCGCCGTCTCCCGACGAGGTCCGGACGCTGCGGTTGCTGGTCGAGTTGACGACCCGAGTGCCCCATGGACAGCTCGAGGTCGATGTCGACGGCACCATCCGGCGGGCGTGGATCGGCGGACAGCGCGTTCACCCGCAGGATTACCTCGGCAGGGTCATCGCGGCTCGGTGCCGGGAGCGTGGCCGGACTCGGCAACGTCTGGACAGGCGAGGAGTCCGCCGGTGCGCGCCCGCACGTGCGCGTGCGCCGCGCCGAAGGATCTCGCGGTCGCCGTCCACGGCCGGACCCCCATCCGACGGCCCAGAACCCGACCCACCTGCAGAACCCGCACGGCCTGACGTAGGCGGAGCTCCGTTCGAACAGGCGCTCGCGGATCTCGCGCTGCGGTTTGCGGCTGCCGCCGTCCGGTTGATCGAGGGCCGTGCTACGCTCGACGCGACGGGCATCTCGTCGCGCCGCAGGAAGGAGGAAGTTGAATGGCGCGGCAACGAACGGGTGGAGCCCGGGTTCTCGGGCCCTACCCTCACGGACGACGATTCAGAATCCGAGTGGTCGGTGAAGGAGGCGAAGCGCATTGTTTCTCTTATTCGACGGAACGTGAAGCAAGGCAGGTCGTGCGGTCCTTGCGGCGGGAGCTCGCGAGCCAGGACGCCACGACCATCGAGGAAGCGATCGAGATGTACGTGAGGTTCTTGAGGGACGTGAAGCAGAACCGAGTGTCCTCGGTGGCGACGACACGGGCACGCCTGGAGGCATTCTTCCCCGATCGGGAGATGCCGCTGCGGGCTCTCGATCGGGCGACATGCTCCGACTGCTACGACGCGCTCTGCAGGACGAACGCCGTCGATACCCACCGAAACAGCCTCGCGGAGGCGAGAACCTTCGGCGCCTGGTGCGAGGCACGGAAGCTCGTCGAGCGAAATCCGCTTGCTGGAATCGAGGGCGTCGGTCGGCGCCGGAAGGGCAAACCACAGCTTCGGATCGACGAGGCGCGAAAGTGGATCACGAAGGCGTTCGAGCTCGCCGACATGGGCGAGGCGGGCGCTGTCGCGGCGGCCGTGGCGCTCTACATGGGGCTCCGCGCATCGGAGATCACGTCCCGCGTCGTGCGGGACCTCGACGATGGCAGCCGGCTCCTCTGGATCGACCACGCCAAGACCGAGGCGGGGCGCAGGGCCGTGCAGGTTCCGGAGGTGCTGCGGCCCCACCTGCAGCGCCTGGCGAGCGCGAAGGGTCCGGAGGACAGGCTCTTCGGCGAGCATCGACGGGAGTGGGTCCGCGGCTGGGTCAATCGGCTGTGCAAGCTGGCGGACGTCCCGGTCGTCAGCACGCATTCCCTGCGGGGCTTGCACTCGACCCTCGCGGAGGAGGCGGGCGTGAGCGCGCACGCCGTGGCGCGAGCGCTCGGCCACGAGTCGGTGGCGACCACGCACGAGCACTACACGGCGCCCGCGGCCGTGGCGAACGCGAAGCAGCGACGCGTCCTCCGGGTGCTCGATGGAGGAGGACGGTGAGACGTGAGGCAGCTCACCGGATCTTGGGATCGATTGAAGTCGAATCGATCCCAACGGTACGATGGAACACAAACGGAGCCGCAGGGCCCCGCGAAATCACGACCGAATCAGTGGAGCTGAAGGGAGTCGAACCCTCGGCCTCTAGAGTGCGATTCTAGCGCTCTCCCAACTG
>JACPQR010000242.1 GCA_016190375.1 Deltaproteobacteria bacterium | reverse complement strand
GGTCAGGAGAGCCTCGACGTTGTCCTCGGTCAGGATCGGCACGAGCGCCCGCAGACCACTGGCGTGGATGCGGTCCTCGGCGAGCTCCTCGAGCAGCCGAGGGAACCTGCGGCTCGCCCGGGCGAGCTGAATGCTGTTTCCGGCAACCGATTCGGAGAGGTTCAGCTCGCGCAGGCAGTAGGCGAACATGCTCGAGCATGCGTGCTGGAGATAGAGCCTGCGCTCGTCGAACTCCGCGATGAGCGCGATCATCTCGGCCTCGACCCTCTTGCTCGTGACCGCGACGTCGGTCAGACGGTCGAAAAGGACGTCGACGCGTCCGGCCGCGACTCCCATGTTCCTTCCGCTCGATCTCGTCGTCGATGCAATCGCGAGGAAGCGATGAAGCCTACAGCTCGTCGAGCTTGGCCTGGATCTTCGCCGCGACGATGCCCTTGAGTGGCCGCAGGAGAAACGGAAGGTCCACGCTGACGGCGATCTCCCCGTCTCCCACGTCGAGGCTGCCCTTCGCCCCCTTGGCCTTTCCGCGTGTGGCCTCGAAGAGTATGGAGTCGCCCGACCAGCGCCACTCGAGGTCCAGCTTCGCCTGGAGGCGCTCGGCGATCTCCGCGGCCTTCTTCCTCGCGGCCTCCTTGCTCAGCCCGTGCCTCTTGCGGAGCTCGATCGTCGCCATGCGAGCGTGCCTATCACGAATGAGCTAGGGTCGCACGGGTCATGTCGACCTCCGACCCCACGCCGCCGGCCGAGGCCCCGCTGGCGAAGCTCTTGCCCGGGCGCGGCCGTTCGCTCGAGGCCGACGAGATCCTCGGTCGCTTCGTCGACTACGCCTCCGGCCTCGGTCTGACGCTCTACGCCGCGCAGGAGGAGGCGATCCTCGAGCTGCTCGACGGCAAGCACGTCGTCCTCGAGACGCCCACCGGTTCCGGCAAGTCGCTCGTGGCGACGGCGCTCCATTTCAAGGCCATGGCCGAGGACCGCGTGTCCTTCTACACCGCCCCGACCAAGGCGCTCGTGAACGAGAAGTTCTTCGCGCTCTGTCAGGCGTTCGGCCCGGACGAAGTGGGGATGCTGACGGGCGACGCGAGCATCAACCGAGACGCCCCGATCATCTGCTGCACGGCGGAGATCCTGTCGAACCTCGCGCTCAGGGTCGCCGACCTCGACGTCGACTACGTCGTGATGGACGAGTTCCACTACTACGCCGACAGGGAGCGGGGAGTCGCCTGGCAGATCCCGCTCATCGCGCTGCCCGAGACGACGTTCCTGCTCATGTCCGCGACGATGGGCGACACCGGAGCGATCGAGGAGAGCCTTCGCGAGGTGACGGGCCGCGAGGTCGCGCGCGTCGAGGGCAAGGACCGCCCGGTGCCGCTCGACTTCGAGTACCGCGACACGTTCCTGCACGACACGATCGCGGACCTGCTCGCCCAGGGTCGATACCCGATCTACCTGGTCAACTTCACCCAGCGCGCCTGCGCCGAGCAGGCCCAGAACCTGATGAGCGTCGACGTCTCGAGCAAGGGCGACAAGGAAGCGATCAAGAAGGCGCTCGAGCCCGTACGCTTCGACACGCCCTACGCGGGAGAGCTCGCGCGCTTCGTGCGCCACGGCCTCGGGGTGCACCACGCGGGGCTCTTGCCGAAGTATCGCCTGCTGGTCGAGAAGCTCGCCCAGACGGGCCTGCTCAAGGTGATCAGCGGCACCGACACGCTCGGGGTCGGCGTGAACATCCCGATCCGCACGGTACTGTTCACCCAGCTCTGCAAGTTCGACGGCGAGAAGACCGGGATCCTGAGCACCCGCGAGTTCCTGCAGATCGCCGGCCGCGCCGGGCGCAAGGGGTTCGACGAGCGCGGCAGCGTCGTGGTCCAGGCGCCTGCCCACGTCATCGAGAACCTGCGGCTCTCCGAGAAGGAGGCCAAGGGCAAGAAGGTCGTCAAGCACAAGCCGCCGCAGAAGGGCTATGCCCACTGGGACATGGCCACCTTCGAGCGGCTGAGGACCGGCAAGCCCGAACCCCTGGAGTCTCGCTTCGACGTGACGCACGGAATGCTGCTGCACCTCTTGCAGGGCGCGCAGGGCGCCCAGATGCGAGGCGGAGGCTACCGGCGGCTGGTCGAGATCATCCGGAGCTCGCATGAAAGCGACTACGTCCGTCGCCGGCATCTCCGGACGGCGGCGGAGCGGTTCCGGTCGCTCCGGAACGCCGGAATCGTCGAGGTCGTGAGCTCGAACGGCGGCTCGGTGGTCGAGGTCAGCGCCGAGCTGCAGCGCGACTTCTCGCTCAACCAGACGCTCTCTCTCTACCTCGTCGACACCCTCGAGCTCGTCGATCCCGACAGCGAGACGTACGGCCTGGACGTCGTGACGCTCGTCGAGTCGATCCTCGAGAATCCGATGGCCGTGCTCTTCCGGCAGCTCGACCGGCTCAAGGGCGAGAAGGTCGACGCGCTCAAGGCCGCGGGCGTCGAGTACGAGGAGCGCATGGAGGAGCTCGCGAAGCTCGAGTGGCCCAAGCCGCTCGCCGGGTTCCTCTACGAGACCTTCGACGCCTTCGCCGAGAAGCACCCGTGGGTCGGTCACGACAACATCCGCCCGAAGTCCGTCGCCCGCGAGATGCTCGAGCGGTACTGCTCCTTTCACGACTACGTCCGCGAGTACGGCCTTCAGCGGAGCGAGGGGGTGCTCCTGCGCTACCTCACCGACGTCTACAAGACCATGGTGCAGTCCGTCCCGGAGTCCTTCCGCGACGAGCAGATCGACGACTTCCTCGCGTGGCTGCGGGCCACCCTGCGCGCGGTGGACTCGAGCCTCCTCGACGAGTGGGAGCGCATGCGGTCCGGCGAATCCGCGACCCGGGTGGAGCCGGCGGCGCAGCCTCTGGCCTCGGGCGCGCCGGCCGCCGACGCCGACCCCCGCGCCTTCGCGGCGCGCGTCCGCGGTGAGCTGCACCGGCTCCTCAAGGCGCTGGCCGAGCGCCGCTACGACGATGCCCTCGCTTGCATGGGCGGCGCCGACTGGACGGCCGAGCGGCTCGCCGCGGAGATGGCACCCTACTGGGCCGAGCACGCCACGATCGATCTGACGCCGCGCGCCCGACATCCTCACAACACGGTGCTCGGACAGGCTGGCCCGCGCCGGTGGGAGGCCCGGCAGAAGATCCTTGACCCGGAGGGAGAAGAGGACTGGATGCTCGACTGCGTGGTCGACCTCGAGGCACCCCGCGACGAGGATCAGCCGCTCATCGAGCTTCTGAGGATCGGGATCTAGCCGTCACTGGACCCAGGGCCCGAAGCAGTCCGGGTCCCAGCCGCACTCGCGGTCGACGCAGTCCACCTCTCCGTCGCAGTCGTTGTCCACACCGTCGGAGCAGAACCCGTTCTCGTTGCGCGCGCAGTCCTCGCAGGCTTCGTCGGCGAAGCACTCGGGATCTCCGCAGTCCACCTCGCCGTCGCAGTCGTTGTCCTCCCCGTCGTCGCAGAGGTTGAACTCGTTCTGGGTGCAGTCGCCGCATGCGGCGTCCAGGAAGCACTCGGTGTCGGCGCAGTCCACGTCGTCGTCGCAGTCGTTGTCCTCGCCGTCGTCGCAGAGGTTGAACTCGTTCTGGGTGCAGTCGCACACGTCGTCGTCGGCGCACTCCGGGTCCGCGCAGTCGACGCTCCAGTCGCAGTCGTTGTCGCGGCCGTCGTCGCAGGCGCCGGCCTCGCTCGCCACGCAGTTGTCGCACTCGTCGTTCCACGCGCAGTCGGGGTCGTCACAGTCGGCCTGGGCGTCGCAATCGTTGTCCTCGCCGTCCGTGCAGTCGAGCTCCCAGCCGCCGCAGTTCTGGCAATGGTCGTCGAGCCTGCAGTCGAAGTCGGCGCAGTCGACGAGCCCGTCGCAGTCGTTGTCCTCGGTGTCGCCGCAGACGCCCACCTCGCTGCCGGCGCAGCTCTGGCAGTCGGCCTCGAGGGCACAGTCGAAGTCGGCGCAGTCGACCAGGCCGTCGCAGTCGTCGTCCTCGCCGTTGTCGCAGGTCTCGGCGAGCTCGCAGACGAGGCAGGCGCGATCCTCCGCGCAGTCCGGATCGACGCAGTCGATCAGGCCGTCGCAGTCCTCGTCGTCGCCGCCCGAGCAGCTCCCGCCCTCGGTCTCGGCGCAGAACCAGCACGAGAAGTCCATGTCGCAGTCGGCGTCCGCACAGTCGACGAGGCCGTCGCAGTCGTCGTCCTGTCCGTTCCCGCACGCGGCCGCTTCGCTCTCGGCGCACGCGGCGCAGGCCTCGTCGGCCACGCACTCGTCGTCGACGCAGTCGACGAGGCCGTCGCAATCGTCGTCCGCGCCGTTTCCGCAGGACCCCGCCTCGGCGTCCTCGCACCCGTCGCAAGCGGGATCCAGGGCGCAATCCGGGTCGACGCAGTCGGGCAGGCCGTCGCCGTCATCGTCCAGCGCGTTCTCGCAGATCTCGTCCGCGTCCGCGTCGCCGTCGCCGTCGCCGTCGCCGTCGCCATCGCCGTCGCCGTCGCCATCGCCGTCGCCGTCGCCGTCGCCGTCGCCGTCGCCGTCACCGTCGCTGTCGCCGTCGCTGTCGCCGTCGCTGTCGCCGTCGCCGTCGCCGTCGCCGTCCGAGTCGGTATCCGAGTCCGCATCGGCGTCCGAATCGGCATCGGAGTCCGAATCGGCATCGGAGTCCGCGTCGGCGTCGGCGTCGCCGTCCGCCTCCTCGTCATCTCCGCAGCCGGACACGAAGAGAGCCCCCAGCACCAGCAGTAACGGCAACAGTCCGCTCCACAGCCTCATGCGACCCTCCTTCGCCATCGTCGCGGTCACGGGGCGAGCCTCGCTCGCCGGAAGCTCGGACTATATCCGAGAAGGAACCGCCCTGTCCCCGGTGCTATAAGGCCAGCACATGAGGAAGGTCGCGATCTTCTGGCCCGGCGACTACCGGCCCAGACCGAATGCGTGGGCACTGCCCCAGGTCAGAGAGGCGACCCGCCAGATCGCGGGAGCCCTCCGGCGCCTCGGCCGCAGGCCGTACGTGGTGAGGGGCTTCCTGACGCGCCCAGACGAAGCGATCACGAGGCTCGGACCGATCGACGACCCGATGATCGGACTGTTCGCCCACTGGACCTACGGGCCGCACACCTGCGACGGGGTCGCGGGCAAGACGAGCCCGCTCCTCCTCGCGTCGAACTTCTCCGGCAAGTGGCCTGGCCTCGTGGCCCTGCTCAACACCGCGGCCTGCCTGGAGGCGATCGATCGATCCGCCTCGCGGATCTGGACGGAGGCGAAGGACTGGTCGAAGGACCGCGTCTTCATGGCGCGGCTCGACGAGTGGTGCTCGACCGGCCGGATCCGCTACCCGGAGCACGAGCTGCACGCGAGCGCCGCGGTCCCCGCGAGGGCGCTGCGCCTGGCCGGCGACGTGGTTTCGGGCGTCCGCGCGCGCCGCCCGCTGGCCCTGATGCTGGGCGACACGTCGATGGGGATGATCAACGGCTATCTCGGACCCAGGCTCCTGTCGAAGATCGGGTTCGCGGAGCACAAGGTCGATCAAGCGTGGCTCCTCGACAGGATGAAGTCCGTCGGGGACGATCGTGTCGAGGACGCCCTGCGGTTCCTCCTGGCGAAGGGGCTCAGGTTCCACTGGCGCGAGGCCGGCGCCGAGGACTTCACACGCGACAGCACCCTCACGCAGCTCCGGATGTACTTCGCGGTGGCGGACCTCGTCGCCGAGTTCCGCGCGGACTGCCTGGGCTGGCAGTACCAGCTCGGCCTCGTGCCGCTCCTGCCGCCGAGCGATCTCTGCGAAGGGCTCTTCAACACCACGTGCCGCCCCGAGTCCTCCGGCGAGCCGATGATCACCGCCACCGAGGCCGACCAGGGGAACCTCGTGCCGATGGAGCTCTTGAAGCGACTCCTTCGGGCCAAGGGGTTGCACCCTGCCGTGATGTTCCACGACGTCCGGTGGGGAGCCCGACACCGCGGGCGCTGGCTCTGGGTCCTGCTCAACAGCGGCAGCTCGAGCGCGTACGCGTTCAACCACGATCCGCGGACGCTCCGCGGCGCGCACTCCTACCGCCAGCCCGCCGGCTACTTCCCGATCGCCGGCGGCACCCTGTCCGGCGAGAGCCTCCCGGGACCGATCACCTGGGCCCGCGCGTACCTCGCGGGCGGCCAGCTCTGGATGGACGTCGGTCGCGGCGAGGTCGTCCGTCTGCCGCCGACGGTCCGGGAGGCCTGGTGGCGGGGCACCACGCGGCAATGGCCCTTCATGGCGGCCGACCTCGGGTGCTCGATGGAGACGATCATGGCCCACTTCATGTCGAACCACGTGGCCGTTGCCTACGGCGACGTCTTCGCCGAGATGGTGGCCGCGAGCCGCGCCCTGGGCTTCCGGGTGCGGGTTCTAGGGACCCTCCCCACCTGATATCCTCGAAGACGGAGAAGCCGTGATCCGTCCCCACCTGATAGTCGGACTGCTCGCGTTGAGCTGCCAGGGGAAGCTCGGCGGCACCCGCTTCGATGGCGGCACGCTGGACGGCGGGGGCTCCGGTCCGTGCGAGGGCATCCGGTGCCCTCCACGCGCCACCTGCGAGGACGGGACGTGCGTGACCGACGATCCCTGCGACAGGGTCGTCTGCGATACCGGACAGACCTGCTCCGACGGGAGCTGCGTCGCCGAGACCGTCGATGCGGACGGCGACGGGTTCGCCGCCTCCGCAGACTGCGACGATCACGACCCGGACGTCGTGCCCGGCTCCACCGCGCCCTGCTCGACGAGATGCGGTGACGGCAGCTCGACCTGCACGGAAGGTGAGTGGAGCGAGTGCTCGGCACCCGCCGAGTGCGACTGCATTCAGGGCGAGACCCGCTCGGAGGCCTGCGGTCGCTGCGGCCTGGCCCAGCGGGAGTGCGACGCGACCGGGTCGTGGGAGGACGCCATCGGGCCCTGCGAGGGCCAGGGCGCATGCAGCCCCGGCGCCTCGGAGGTCGGCGCGTGCCCGGGAGGCGGCGCATGCCGGCTACGCGAGCGGATCTGCGCCGACGACTGCATCTGGCTCGGCTGGGGCGGCTGCGCCGGCTTCGACGACTGCGTTCCGGGCGCAGAGGAGGACGACGCCTGTGGGCTGTGCGGCACGCACACGCGAAGCTGCACGGAGACCTGCCAGTGGGACGCCTACGGGCCATGCGCGAACGAGGGGACCTGCAGCCGGGGCGACGTGGAGGCCGAGGACTGCGGCGAATGCGGGGCGACGACCCGGACATGCGGAGCGAGTTGTGCCTGGAGCCAGTGGACGACCTGTGAGGGGTCGGGCGAGACGCGGGACTGCTACTCGGGAGCGGCGGGGACCCGTGACGTCGGCCCGTGCCGAGGTGGTACCGAGACGTGCGGAGCAGGCGGCGACTGGGGAAGCTGCGTCGGAGAGGTCGTTCCGGGCGCCGAGGACTGCGACGGCACGGACGACGACTGCGACGGCCAGATCGACGACGGAGCGGCCTGCCCGTGCACCGTCGATCAGCGCGGCGCCCACGCCTACTTGGTCTGCGGAGGTTCCGTGACCTGGACCGCCGCCAGGGATCAGTGCGCGGCGGTGGGCTACGCGCTCGTGGAGATCGACGACGCCGCCGAGGAGACCTGGCTGCAGGGTCGGACAGGAGGAGGCTGGCTCGGGCTCAACGACAGGGCCGTCGAGGGCCAGTGGGCCTGGGACCAGGGCGAATCGGCCTACCGGAACTGGCACGCCGGCGAGCCGAACGACGGCGACGGCGCGGAGGACTGCACGCTGGCGTGGTGGGAGGGCGGCTGGTGGGACGCCACCTGCGACTGGACCGCGCCGTTCGTGTGCGAGAGCTACTGATTGGACGTCAGGCGCCAGCGGCGACGGTAGACGTCGAACGCGGCGGCGGCCACGATGACGCCGCCCGTGACGATCTTCTGGATGAAGTCGTCGATGCCGACGAGCGACGAGCCGTTCGCCAGGACCTGCATCAGGGCTGCGCCGATCAAGCTTCCGCCAATCGTGCCGACTCCGCCCTGCAAGCTGGCCCCGCCTATCACCACGGCCGCGATCACGTCGAGCTCGAGGCCCTCGGCGGCCGTCGGAGAACCGCTGATCACGATGGCGGACACGATCATCCCCGCCAGGCCGGCGAGCGCGCCCGCCATCGTGAACACGACGACCCTGGTCCTGTCGACTCGAATGCCGCAGAGCTCGGCGGCGACGCGGTTCGACCCGATGGCCTGGACGTGCCGTCCGAAGGCGGTCCGCCGCATCAGCACGGCCGCGAGGACCGCGACTGCGACGCACAACAGGAGCGGCACCGACAGGGGTCCCGCGACGTCGGACGCGATTCGAGGGTAGCTCTCCCCGAGGCCCCCGACCGCGACGCCGGACGTCAGCTCCAGCGTCAGACCGCGCAAGGCGCTCAGCGTGCCGAGCGTGACGATGAACGACGAGATCCCGAGCCGGGTCACCAAGAGGCCGTTGAGCGCCCCGGCCAGGGCTCCGCACCCGATGCCCGCGGCGATCGCGAGCTCCACCGGCGCCCCGGCCTTCGCGACGAGCGCTCCGACGACACCCGAGAGGGCGACCACGGAGCCGACCGAGAGATCGATCTCGCCCATCACGATCACGAGCGTCATTCCCACCGCCGCGATCGCCACGGCGCTTCCGCGTCGAAGCACGTCGAGGAGGTTGTCCTGCGAGAGGAACTCGGGCGCCGCGATCGCGAGGAGGATCGAGATCGCCAGGAGGCTCGCCAGCGGCAGGACGCGCTCGCGGAAGCTCGAGCCGATCACGAGATCTCAGCGCCTCCGAGCGACATCAGGTTCATCAGGGTGCGCTCGTCGGCGCCGGCCGCGTCCAGGTCCGCGACCGCGCGACCGCGGTGCAGGACGACGATGCGGTGGCAGAGGCCCAGCAGCTCGGGAAGCGCGGAGGAGACGACCAGGAGCCCACGCCCCTCGGCCGCGAGCCGGGCGAAGAGCGCGAACAGATCCGCTCGCGCGCCGACGTCGATCCCGCGCGCGGGCTCGTCGCAGACGAGCAGCCGCGCCTCGCGGCACAGCCAGCGGGCCACGACGACCTTCTGCTGGTTGCCGCCCGACAGCTCCGCCACTCGCTGCTCCAGATCGCGGTGCTTGATCGCGAGGGATCCGGCGATCGCGGCGGCGCGGGCCCTCTCGCGTCCGAGGTCGAGCGCGATGCCGCGGCGAAAGAGGTCGAGGCTCGCGAGGGTGACGTTCTGGGCAACCCCGAGGTGGAGCGCGAGCGCCTCGACCTGCCGGTCTTCCGGCACGAGGCCGATGCCGGCGCGAACGGCGTCCGCGGGCCCCCGGAGCACGAGCGGAGCGCCGTCGAGCGCGATCGTCCCCGACCTCGCCGGCAGCGCTCCGAACAGCGCCCGGCAAAGCGAGCTGCGGCCCGAGCCCACGAGACCAGCGACGCCGACGATCTCGCCGCGCCCGACTCGCAGGTCGACGTCCACGAGCGGCCCGGCGCACAGACCGCGCACCTCGAGGAGCGGCGCTCCGCCCTCTCCGGGAGGCGCTCGCTCGGGGAACAGCTCGCCCGGGCTCCGACCCGCCATCTGCTCGACGAGGAGCTGGATGGACGCCTGCTGGACCGCCCCGCTCCACACGCGGCGGCCGCCCCGCAGCACGGTGACACGGTCGCCGATCCGGGCGAACTCCTCCAGCCGGTGGGAGATGTAGAAGATCCCCATGCCGCGGGCACGCAGGCTCCCGATGGCCTCGAACAGCGCCGGCACCTCGGCCAGCGTCAGCGAGGCCGTCGGCTCGTCGAGCACGAGGATGCGCCCCTCCTCGCCGAGCGCCCTCGCCACCTCGACGAGCTGCCGGGATGCGACGCCCAGCTCGTCCACGACCGCGTCCGGGGAGATCGACGCTCCCCCGATCCGGGCGAGCAGCTCCCCCGTGCGCTCGCGCATCGCCTTGCGATCGAGGAGCACGCGCCCCGGCTCGCGACCGAGGAAGACGTTCTCGGCGACGGTCAGGTGCGGCGCGAGGCTCCCCTCCTGGTAGACGACGGCGATCCCGGCCGCGAGCGCGTCCCTCGGCCCGCGGAAGCGACGGGGATGTCCCTCGAGCAGGATCTCTCCGGCGTCCGGAGACACCGCGCCCGCGAGCACTCTCATCAGGGTCGACTTGCCCGCTCCGTTCTCGCCCGCGATGACGTGGACCTCGCCCGCTGCGAGGTCGAGGTCGACGCGGTCGAGCGCCTGGACGCCGGGGTAGCTCTTCGAGATGCCGCGCATCTCGAGCAGCAGGGTCATCGCGGGTGGACCAGCTTCAGGATCGGCGGTGTCTCGAGGTTCTCCCGCGTGACGAGCGTCACGCCCGTGTCGACCCGCCGCTCGGGGCGCCGGCCACGGATGGCCTCGAGCACCGCGACGACGCCGTCGTGCCCCATCCGGAACGGGTTCTGCACGACGAGCGCGTGGACCAGCCCGTCCTGCAGCGCGCGGAGCTGATCCTCCGAGGCGTCGAAGCCCACGACCTTCACGCGCCCGGCGAGCCCGCGGCCCTTGACCGCGAGCATGACGCCATGCGTGCTCGACTCGTTGGATCCGAAGAAACCGGCGACGTCCGGGTGTGCCGTGAGGATGTCCGTCGCGACCGCGAGCGATCGCTCCCGCAGGCTCATCCCGTACTGCTCGGCCACGATGCGGACGTCCGGGAACTCGCGCGCCAGGGTCTCGCGGAAGCCCGCCTCGCGCTCCTCGGTCGACGCGCCTCCGGGCTGGGTCTTGACCATCGCCACCGGCCCCCGCCGCCCGATCAGCCTCGCGAGCTCGCGGGCCGCGGCCACTCCACCCGCGCGGTTGTCGGTCGCGACGAAGGAGACGAAATCCCGGGTGCGCGCACCGGAGTCGAAGACGACCAGCGGGACCCCGGCGTTCTTTGCGCGCCGGATCACGGGAACGAGCGACTCGGCGTGGGTCGGAGCGAGCACGATTCCGTCCACCTTGCGGTCGAGCATGTTCTCGACGATCGCGATCTGGCCGGCGTAGTCGGACTCGCGCGTCGGCCCCTTCCACAGGATCTCGACGCTCTTCTCGCGAGCGGCGGCCATGGCGCCGGCGTGGACCGTTCGCCAGAACTCGTGGGTCGTGCCCTTGGGGATCACTGCGATGACGAGGCGCCCGCCGGCACCCCGCTGGGAGCGCAGCCAGAAGGCGCCCCCGACCGCGATGGCCGCCACGATACCGAGCACGACGAGATTCTTCGAGCGCACGTGAGGGGGAGTAGCCGGGGGAGGTCGGACCGTCAAGCGGCTTCGGCGGGCGGGACGAGCGATGGGTCAGCTCGCGAGCCTGCGGCGCGTGACGATCGAGGCGATCCCGAGGAGCGCCGCGAGCAGCACGGCGAAGGTGCCGTTGTTCGAGAGCTCTCCGAGCCCCAGCCCGATGGCCGCCACCTTGTCGGGGAACTGCGCGTAGTGCTTCGAGACCGCGAGCAGGCCCAGCGAGACCCCGAGCAGGCCCAGGAGCAGCGAGGCCACGGTCCCACCCAGGAGGATGCCGGGCCTCTCCGAGCGCGGGCGGGTCGCCGCGAAGATCGCCGTCCCGATCGCCGCCACCAGGAGGATCCACATCGTGATGCCGCCGTCTCGCATGTAGTTCATCATCGCTCGTCCTCTCTTTCCTCGCGGCCAGTCAGCCGTTCGATGACCGGACGCGGTGCGACGCTCGTGCCACGCGGTTTTCGCGGTGTTTCGGGGGCCGGACACGCCGCGCCGTACTCTCGAGCGGACGGCCGGACGTGCGGGCTGTCCGGGGGACCGGACAGGGTCGAGCCGCGTCGGTCTCGAGGGCTCGGGTTGACGCATGGGTTCAACTGGGACATTCGGCAGCTCTTCCGGTCGAGACCGACCACTACCTCGAGTCAGCCGGCCGGCGCCGTGGGCTCGACCGCCGGGGCGCGCTCCACGATGAAGGTCACCGAGCTCCCCTCCACCACGTGCCGGATCGTCCAGCCGAGCTTCGCCGCGAGCTCCCTGGACGCCGCCAGGCCGGTCCCGGAGGAGCCCGAGCGGCTCAGTCCCCACTCGTAGATGCCGTCGTCGAGCTTCGACGGGTCCACGACGGGGTTTGTCACCGTCAGGAGTCCGTCCCGCAAGACGACGTCGATGATGGCGCCGGGGATCTTCTCCGCCTCGCGCACCGCGTTCGACAGGAGGTTCTGTATCACGCGGATCGCGTCGATCTCCGCTCCATCGAAGGCGAGGTCGCCTTCGATGCATGGAACGGCGAGCGGCGCCTTTGCGCGCTTCATGAGCGCGACCGTCATGCGCAAGATGCCGTCGACGGAGCCGGGGCCCGAGCGAGCCTGCTCCGGCCGGCGGCGAACCGCGTCGATGAGGCTGCGCACCGCTCGCGCCGCCTGCTCCGCGTCCGAGTACGTCCGGCGGGCTTCCTCGGGGGGTTCCCCCTTGGCTGCCTCGAGGCTCAGGGCCAGGACGCCCGCGAGCTGGGCGATGTCGTGCGCCACGCCGTCCACCGTCTTGCCGAGCGTCGCGAGCTGCTCGTTCATCTCGGCCTGCTTCTGGGCCATCTGCCGTTGCCGCCAGGTCCACCAGATGCTCGCCCCGAGCAGGAGCCCGAACAGCGTGAACAGGAGCGTCTCGATCAGCATGGTCAGGCGCTCGCGAGCCTGCGGCGCCAGGCGAGCCAGAACCCATGCGCCGCGCAGAAGACGGTGAGCTGGACGACGCTGATGAGGTTCACGATCGGCCAGGTCCGCCCGACGTCTCCCATCCAGGGAACGAGGTACAGGACGAAGTCCGTGACCGAATAGAGGATCACGACGAGGTGCGCCAGCGTCGGCTGCAGGTCCCGGCGGCGGAAGATCGCCGCCAGTATGCAGGTCCAGGCGACGACGGTCGCGCAGATCCCGGCGAGCCGGAGGATCCACAGCAGGAACTCGCCCGAGACGAGCGGATAGTTCAGCGTGATGAGCCAGGTGACGGCGAGCCCGACGAGAGCGAAGGCCGGCGGCCTCTTCGTGAAGTACCGGAGCGCGACCGCCATGAAGGCGAAGCTCCAGGACAGGACGACGAGCTGGTCGAGATGGTAGGCGACCCGGGCGATCCCGACCAGCGGCCTGGGCTCGTCCGCGCGAACCCCGTTGAGCACGACCCGGACCCAATCGGCCGCGACCATCCAGGAAACGAAGAGCGCGAGGGGCCGGTGCTCCCTCTGGTGCCGCGCCACGAGCCACGCCAGGAGAGCGAGTATCGGGTAGAGGATGAAATGCAGGTCGCGGACGAAGCTCACCCCGGGGAACCCAGGCCGGGGACCATACTATTCGCTCGGGGCGATGGCTGGATTTTTCTCCCGGCGGCGGAGCTACACCGCGATTGCGGCCGAGACCTGCTTGCCCGCGGACAGGTCGCGCTGGAGCCGGAAACGGTAGTTGTTGCCGGCGTAGCTCACGAGCTTGGTCGTCGGGTTGTACGTCCCGTTGTGGATGACCGTGTACGTGAACTGCGGGATCTGGCCCCTCGGGTTCTCCGAGCCCTGGGAGTCGGTGGCGTCGAACCAGCGGCCGCACGCGATGGCGCCCGTCTGCCTCTCGACGAACATGTAGTAGAGGTCGGCGCCGCTCCGGAAAGCCCAGTTCGTCGAGTCGTAGCTCATCGGCTTCAGCCTATCGAAGACGCTCTGCGGAAGGTCGGGGTCGGGGGGATCTGCACCTGACGGCATTTTTCTTCCTCCTTCGGATCCAGCACGCCGCAATTCCTGGCGAGCGTCAATCACCCCAAATCACCCCTGGGGGTGATCTGGGGTGAAGTCGGGGTGATTTGGGGTGAAGTCGGGGTGATTTGGGGTGATCTGATGGGGTGAACGGATGGACAGCGCGGGCGGGATCGCCTAACGTCGGCGGCCCGTGGCGTCAGGAAGCTTCCTCATCGTCGACGACGATCCGGCCGACGCGCGGGCCGTCACGCGAGTCTTCAGCAAGTACCGGCCCGTCCAGGTCGCGCCTACCGCAGCTCAGGCCCGGGCCGCGCTGGAGCAGCCCGACGAGGTGTGGGCCGGCGTCGTCCTCGACGTCCTGCTTCCGGATGGCTCCGGGCTCGACGTGCTCGCCTACCTGCGCGGCCGGCACCCTCTCCTGCCCGTCCTCGTCCTGACCGGTCGCTTCGATGCCGAGGTCGCGAATCGCGCTCAGGCGCTGCGCGCCGAGTGCGTGTTCAAGCCGGCCACGATCGACAACTTCAAGGCATTCATCGACAGCGCGCTTGCCGTCGATGCTGGCTCCAACAGGCGTGTGGCGCGGGCGATCGCGGAGCTGGCTGGGCGGCTGAATCTACCGGCACGAGAGATGAACATCCTGGCGTACGCGGTGGCGGAGGTGCCGCGGGCCGCGATCTCGAGCGAGCTCGAGCTCTCCGAGAACACCCTCAAGTCGCAGATCAGGTCGCTCCTCAAGAAGACGGGCCACTCGAGCTTGAACGACCTCGCGCGGGATGTGCTGCTCGATGGCCTTGGCGCAAAGTCCGCCGATGTGATCCAGCTAACCAAGGTCAAGGGGTCTTCCAGGTAGGTCGGTTTCCGTTATATAAACACCGGATGCACCCAAGGGTGCTCGTGCTGGAGGACGACGCCAGTACTCTCCACGCGTGGGGGCGTACAGCGGAAGCGCTCGGCATCGAGACGCTTCTCTGCTCCACGGCCGAGGAGGCGCTGGCCGCGCTGGACGCGGGTGGAATCACCGCGGTGGTCTCGGACTTCCAGCTCGCGACCGGTACCTCGCTCCCGGTGATCCTCGCCGCTCGTCGTCTCGATCCGCCGCTCCCGGTGGTCGCGGTCACGGGGAACCCCGAGCTGGCGCTGTCCGAGTGCCGGAGCCACGGCGTCGACGTGCCCGTCCTGCAGAAGGGCGTCCGGATGATCGACGTCCTGACCTCTCTCGTCGCGAAGTAGTCTCAGTCGCCGATCGCGAGCACGAGCTCGCCACCGCTCTTCGCCTGCTCGATGAGGAGAGGCGCGACCTCGCCGAACCTCGAGCGCGATGGCCGAGCGTCGGGAGCCCGGAACCCGCCCGGGCCGAGGCTCGCGCGGATGGCGACGAAATCGCCCGGGAGCACCCAGCTCGCCTCGGGCGGAGCGCTCGGAGGGATCTCCGGCCGCGCGCCGCGCGTGAGAAGGAGCTCCACACGCCGGGCGCCCGCCTCGTCGGCGACGCGGAGCAAGCGAAGGGCCGTGTCCCAGGGTACGTCGCGGTCGATGGAGATCGACAGGAGGTCGCGTGACGGGTGCCCGGCGCGGGCCAGTGCGTGGCTCAGATCGCGCCCGAGGTTCAGCGCGCCGGCCTCGGACCGCATGGCCCCGAGCGGGGCGACGCCCTCGGCGTTGATCGCCACGACGTCGCGCGCGACCTGGAGCGCCGGCGCGCTCGACGGCGCGAACCTCCTCGCGTCGAGGCCCGTCCCTGGCGGCGGGTCGAGCCTGCCGAACAGCGCGAACTGATCGTGAAGCTCCGTCAAGAGCCGCTCGCGGGCCTCGAGGAAGCGGGCGTGGAGCACCAAGTCTCCCGCCACGGCCAGGCCGAGGACGGCGATGACCGCGACCGCGGGGCGCAGCGAGACGGCCCCGGTCCGTCGCAGACGCGCGATGGCGGCGACCAGAACCAGCGCGAGCGAGAACGCCGCCACGACCAGCGTCGCGCTGCGCTCGGCGCTCGCGGCCACGACCTCCGCGGCGCGCTCGGCGCGGGTGGTCTCGGCTCCCCACAGGACGGCCATTCGCGCCTCGGCGCGCGCGAGGCTCACGGCGGCGGCCAGCCCGACCGCGAGCAGGCAGGCGACGGCTCGATCGATCTCGGAGCGCAGCTCGCTCCGGCCCGAGATGCCCAGCACGACGAGCGCGGCCGCCGCCGCGGTCGCGACGAGCGCAGCGGAGCGAGCGTCCGCGACCAGGGCGAAGGCACCCAGCGCGCACGCGCCGAGCGCTGCGGCGAGGTGGGCGGCCTTGCGGCCGGGAGCCTCCGCGCGCACCGGGCCAACGAGTGTCGCGATCGACAGGAACAGCAAGGACGAGACCGCGAAGCCGACGAACCGCGAGGCGCTGGCCTCGAAGGTCCCGAGGCCAAAGAGCGCGAACCGCTCGGTGCGCGGCCACTGGGGCATACGCGAGAGGATCGCGCCCCATCCGAGGTAGGTCCCCAGGCCCCCGGCGATCGCCGGCAGCGCCGGGAGCCAGAGCGCCCAGCGCCCCGCCGGTCGGTCGCGGTGCCGCGCCCGCCTGGCGAGCGCGACGCAGGCAACCACGAAGAAGAGGCCGATCATCGAGGAGGGCAACGACCCCGCGATGTGAAGCCAGTCGAGCGGATCGTGCGCACGCGGGCCCGCGTACCCGACGGCCAGGAGGAGCGCGACGCCGCTCGCGATGATGCCCGCGCAGCGCAGGAGGGCCGTGCGCTGGCCCGAGAGCGCTCCAGCCAAGGGCCTCCTCGTCCCTTCGAGCTCGTCAGGCATGACCCTCGGAGCTGCCGCACCCGCCGCGGGACCCGCCGCGGCCGGCGATCCGAAGGCCGCGTCACCGGCCGCGACGAGCGCGCGCAGCGAGTCGAAGCGATCGCCCGACGCCTTCGCGAGAGCCCGGGCGACGAGCGCCTCGACGTCGGACGGCACGGGCGCGCCGGCCTCGCCGAGCGTCGGGGGCGCCTCGTGCAGGTGCTTCTGGACGAGCTCGACCCACTTCGTCGCGACGAATGGAGGGCGACCCGCGATCATCTCGAACAGCACCGCGCCGAAGGCGTACTGATCCGTACGGGCATCGACGCCCGAGCCCCACCACTGCTCCGGCGCCATGTACGGTGGAGTTCCCATCGGAGTCCCGGTCTGCGTCAGCTTCTCCTGGCCGTCCGGCGCTTCGGCGACCTTGGCAAGGCCGAAGTCGAGGACGCGGGGTCGCGGAGCACGGGTGCCGAAGCGCTCGAGGAAGACGTTCTCGGGCTTCAGGTCGCGATGGACCACCCCGGCGTCGTGCGCGGCAGACAGCGCGTCGGCGATCTCTCGCGCGATCGTCCAGGCCTCGGCCGCGGGGAGCTTGCCCCGTTCCGTCAGCTCGTCCCGCAGCGATCGCCCTTCGAGCAGCGACATCACGAGGTACGGCCGGCCATCGGGCAGCCTGCCGATCGCGAAGACGTCGACGATCCCCGGATGCCGGACGTCGTTGGCGGCCCTCGCCTCGCGCTCGAACCTCGCGACGGCCGAGGCGTCCTCGGCGAAGCCGCGCTGCAAGACCTTGATCGCCACCCGCTTGCCGATCGTCGGCTCCTCCGCCGCGTACACCGCGCCGGCGCCGCCCGAGCCGACCTGCCGCTCGATCCGGTAGGCCCCGACCATGGTCCCGGGCGCGAGCGTCGCGTCCAGGGCCGCCACCGGCGCCTGCGCCGTCCGATCGAGCTCGCCGGTCATGCGGCGGTCTCGCCGCTACTCGCCCGAACGCGACAGCCCATGGGCGCGAATGAGATCGTTCAGGTGCGAGCGCGACAGCGCCAGCTTTCGCGCGGCCTCGCTCACGTTCCAGCCGCATGCGTCGAGCGCCTCGCCGAGGAGGCGTGCCTGGTGCCTGCGCATCGCCTCCTGGTAGGTCTGCGGCTCGGCCGCCTCCGGCTCGGTCCTCGTGGGGAAGAGGTGGACGGGCTCGATCAGCGCCGCGCCCTCGGCGAGCGCGGTCGCCCAGCCGCGCGAGAGCGCGTTCTCGAGCTGTCGGACGTTCCCGGGCCACTCCGCCTCCGCGAGGGCGACCCTGGCCGCGCGCGACAGAGAGCTCGGCCCCTGTCCACCGTGCGTCGCCGCGAGCGCGCCGGCGATCGCGTCCGCGATCGGGCCGATGTCCTCGGGCCGATCGCGCAGCGGCGGGACACGGACCTCGAGCACGTTGAGCCGGTAGTACAGGTCCTCGCGGAACCGCTTGGCGCGCACCGACTCGGCCAGGTCGGCGTTGGTGGCCGCGACGATCCGCACGTCCGCCTCGATCGGCGTCGAGTCGCCCAGCCGGTAGTAGCGCCGGCTCTGGAGGAACATGAGGAGCTTGCTCTGCATCGCGAGCGGTATCTCGGCGACCTCGTCGAGGAGCAGCGTTCCCCCGCGCGCGGCGTCGACCTTGCCCTCGATCCGGCGCGTGGCCGTGCTGTGGGCGCCCTTCTCGGCGCCGAACAGCTCGCTCTCGAAGAGCGTCTCGGGCAGCGCGGCGCAGTTGACCTCGACGAACGGGCCGCGAGCTCTGGGCGAGCCGTCGTGGAGCGCGCGCGCGATCGCCGTCTTGCCCGTGCCGCTCTCGCCGGTGATGAGGACCGGGATCGTCACCGGGGCCGCGACGATGAGCTGCCTGAGCACCTGGGCGAGCGCCCGGCTGGTCCCGGCGATCCCTCGCGCCGTGATCCGCGACCTCGCCTCGGCCGTGTGGTCGACCGCGCCCTGGGATTCCTGTCGGACGAGCAGCCGATCGGCGAGCGGCGCGAGGTGTCGCGCGAAGAGCTCGACCCTGGCTCGGTCCTCCTCGCCGAACGGACCGGGAGCGTCGCGACCCTGCAGGTAGAGCACGCCCATGGCAGGCGCGATCCCCACCGGCGCGCACAGCACCGCCCGGATGCGCTGCGCCTGGACGCTCGCCTGGCCCGCGAAGCGAGGATCGTCCACCGCGCTGGCCGTGTTGACCGTGCGGCCGGTTGCGAGCGCCTCCGCGACGATGCCGGTCGAGATCTCGCGGCGGACGGCCGCGAGCTCGGCGTCGGGCAGCCCCTGGGCGATCCAGAAGGATCCGTGGAGCTCCAGATATCCCTTCCTGGCGCCGGCGACCTCGACGATCAGGGCGAGGGCGTCGGCGAGGAACGGGCGCAGATCCTCGCGCGAACCCAGCTCGAGGAGCCTGAGGAAGAGGTCTCGCTCGAGGCGCAGCTTGCCGATCTCGTCGGGGCCTGAGCCCATGGCCACCCCGACGATGGCAGCATAGCCAGGCCAGGAAATCACGAGGTTTTTTCGGGGGCCGCAGCGGAGCCAAAACTTCCTGGCCCCCCCGGCGTCCTACCTTTCCCATGGACGTCACGCTGGTTCTCACGCACCGCTGCAACCTCGCCTGCCACTACTGCTACGCGGGCGAGCACTTCCGGCGAGAGATGGACGACGCGACGCTCGAGCGCGCGCTCGACCTGCTCTACGCCGACGGGGCCGAGGTGGCTCAGCTCGCCTTCTTCGGGGGCGAGCCGTTCCTGGCGTTCGCCGCGATGAGGCGCGCGGTCCAGGGGGCCCAGGAGCGCGCGAGGGCGGCGGGCCGGAGGCTGCTCCTGCAGTGCACGACCAACGGCAGCCTCCTCGGCGAGGAGCAGGTGGCTCTCGTGGCGCAGACCGGCATGCGGGTCACCGTGTCGATCGACGGAGTGCGCGAGGCACACGATCTCGGGCGCTCGGGCGCCGGCGGGCAGTCCAGCTTCGACCAGGTCCATCGCGGGCTGAGGTCCCTGTGCGACGCGGGCGTCCGGCCGGACGCGATGATGGTGATCACGCCCGAGACCGCGCCCTTCGTGTTCCGTTCCGTGTCGTGGCTCTGGAGCGAGGGCGTCGACACCGTCCGGGCCAACCTGTCGCTTCGCGAGGCCTGGACCGACGAGGCTCGCTCCGAGCTGCGCGAGGAGCTCGTCGCGGTCGGCTGGGAGATGCTGGCTCGCAGGCTGCGAGGCGAGGCGGTCTCGTTCCAGCCGTTCGAGGCGGGCATCCGGAACGTCGACCGCGTGAGGGCGGCGGCCTCGATCTCGCCGGTGCGCTGCGGTTCTCCGCGCTCGCCGCTGCGCGGCCAGGTCGTCGTGGGCGCGACCGGGAACCTCTACCCATGCGCCCCGATGGTCGCCGAGGACCGGGACGAAGGGCCGGAGGCCGCCCTGCGGCTCGGCCACGTCAGGGACGAGGTCGAGACGATCGTGTCGAGGACCGTGAGGGATGGCGCGGGCTGCGGGGACGGCCGCACGTGCGCGTGCGCGGCCTGGCTCGAGACCGGCGATCGCAGGACCGGGGGCCCGAACGGGCAGTGGTTCGGTCAGGTGTGCGCGGGCCTCGGAGCCGCGATTGGCGCCGCGCTCGCCACGGGGCAGACCGTGCCGGGCCCGCCGCCGCCCCAGGAGCGAAGGATCGAGCGCCGCCCGATGCTCATCGGTATCGCCGTGGCGGCCTCCACCGTGCTCCTCGGCGGGTCGGCGTTCCTCGGTTCGATGCTCCTGCGCACACAGGGCGACATGGCCCCGAGGGTCTTCCCACGCCCCGAGCCCGAGACTGTGCCGGCCGGGGGCCTGTCTCCCCTGGCGCCGCCGCCTCCGCCTCCGCCGCCTCTTCCTCCTCCCGTGCAGCCCTTGCAGACTCCCGGCGAGATGTCCGCGCCGCCCAAGCCGCAGCCGCCGGAGCCCGAGCCGCAGGTCGAGGGCGACCTCGCCGCGCCGCCCCCTCCGCCCCCGCCGCCGCGCGTCGACGGGGAGCACGCCGTCCGCGGCCTCGTCGGACGCCCGCCCCGCCCACGCTAGGTAGCAGGTTGGGGGGCGGCCTATCCAATCGAACCCTCGCGCTCTGCATGCGTCGAAGCACGTCTCCCCACGAGACCGGCACTTGCCGAAGGATTCCGGGGCGTAGCTCCTCCCGCCGGGCTCGTCTCCATGGCACGATCGTTGGAATCTACTGTCTCGGCCAAGGAGGTCGTCGATGAGACAGTTGTTCGTGGCGGTCCTCGGAACCGCGGTCTTCGCTTCGTCAGGCGCTTGCGGCGGAGCCGGGGACCCAGTCGACCTGGAGGACGCGTCGTCCCCTGTCGACGGGGGCGTCGCACCCGACTGCGAGGACGCCCTGGTCCGTGCCTGCGGAACCGACGAGGGCGAATGCGTCGCGGGCACTCAGACGTGCACGAGCTCGCGCTGGAGCGACTGTGAGGGAGCGACCGGCCCGGTCGCCGAGCTCTGCAACGGCCTGGACGACGACTGCGACGGAGCGGTGGACGAGGAGTTCGACGTCGGCGTGGCGTGCGACCTGGACGCCGACGGTTGCCTCGACGACGCGATCGCCTGCACGGCCGCCGGCGACTCCGCGTGCATCGAGAGTGCTCCGCAGGCGACCAGCCGGCTGGGGATCGACTACCTGTTGCCGTTCATGGTCAAGTACCACGACGATCAGTGGACCGAGGCGTACGCCGCGCTCGCCGACGCGGGCGTGGGCTGGGTGAACTTCGCCGACATCTCGCCTGAGGCCGTCCACCGGGGCACGGCCTTCGAGGACGACTACTGGGCGATGCTCGACCGCGAGGTGCTCCGGTGGCAAGCGGCGGGCTTCCAGATCGCGATGTCGCTCAGGACCAAGGGTCTCGAGCTCGAGGCGGTGCCGGCCGAGCTGATCGAGGAGATCTGCGCTCAGGATGCGGACTGCGCGGTGGCGTTCGACTGCGAGAGGGCCGGCCCGAACCTCTGCAAGGGGTCCGACCGCCTGCCGTTCGATTCCGAGCACCCCGAAGATCCTCGAGGCGAGTACCGCGAGTGGATCGCCACCCTGGTCGAGCGCTACGACTGCGACGGCGACGGGGACGCGGAGGGCCTCGTCCGTCCTATCCGTCACTTCCAGATTGGCAACGAGTACTCCAATTTCGCCTTCTGGACAGGAACTGCTCAGGACTACGGAACGCTCCTCGAAGAGACGCGCCTGGCAGTGGCCGGTCAGGATGTCGCGCTGATCTCGAACGGGATCCGCTGGAACGACCTGTTCCACGACATGGTCCAGGGTGGTGACCCGAACGGAGCGGAGTTCGAGAGGAGAGTCGCCGAGCAGCACAGTCACGTTGCGGACGACTACGGCCAGGCCTGGGCCAATGCCTGGACGTGGCATCGCACCTTCGTCGATGCGACGATCGGTTTTGCCGGTCTTTACGACGTTCTCGACGCCGGAGGCAATGGGCCGTACCCGACCGCGACCGAAGGCTACCTGGACTGGGTGCTTGGCGAGCTGCCCGCGGCCCCGCCGCGAGTCTGGGACATGGAGGCGCGGGCGGAGCCGCGCCTGGTCTGCAAGGACCTCCTCCAGACTCACTGCGAGCTCACGGTCGACGGCGGCGCCGGCGTCCTGGATGCGCTCTGGGCCGAGGCCCATGACGAACCCTTCGACGCGCATCCAATCGAGTGGTACCGCGACGAGCAGGCCGCGATCCTCGGCCAGGTGCTGGTCAAGCGCTTCGCCGCGGGCGCGGAGAAGGTCTTCATCGGACAGGTGAGCGACTGGAACGACCCGCTCACGGACGGCCTGGCCATGTGGGCCTCGGAGAACGTCTTCGTGGGATTGGTCGACAGCGACGGGAACCCGCAGCCGGCGTTCTACGCCTACCTTCTCGGCGCCCGGCTGACCAATGGGTTCTCGGGCGTCGAGACCATCCTGAAGAACACCGGCGCGGAGACCGGCGAGCTCGAAGGCGACGAGATCGAACTGCATCGCTTCTCCTTCGCCGACGAGCCCGATGTCCTCGTCGGCTGGCTGGCCGAGGAGGCGCAGCATGGCACCGGGATCTCGCGCGGCCCGAGCGGCATGGCCCCGACCGCGACCCTCGCGATCGACGACGAGATCGATCCGAATGGAGCGCCTTTCTGCGTCTACAGGACCCCGACCACCGCCGATCCCGAGGCTGCGCCCGTCCAGGTCACGACCGACGCCACCGGAGCGCTCCTCGTCGATCTGACGCCGGCCCCGGTGTACATCGTCCAGGCCGGCGGCGACGGCACCTGCCCGTAGCCGCCCTTCACTGGATCCTTCCAGCACCGTTGCTCCCCGCCGGCTCTACCTGCCCGTGCCAGGGACTGGTGCCGCCCCATCGCCGACGCAGTTTTTTCGGTGGAGGCGCGCGATGGCAGGCAACGACGAGAACCGTCAGATCGATGTCCCCGACGTCTTGCCGGTCCTTCCACTGCGCGAGACCGTGGTCTACCCGATGATGGTCGCACCGATCGTGGTCGGTCAGGAGCGCTCGGTGAAGCTGGTCCACGAAGCGATCGCCTCGAATCGACTGGCCGCGCTCGTGACGCAGAAGAGCGTCGAGCGCCGCCCGGCGCAGCCGGAGGACCTCTACTCGATCGGCACGATGGCGACGATCCACGAGATCGTCAGGGCGCCGGACAAGACCATGCGCGTGGCCGTGCAGGGCCTCGAGCGGATCCGGATCGCCGGCTGGGTGCGGACCGAGCCGTATCTCGTGGCGCGGATCGAAAGGATGCCGGAGCTCGAGGAGGCGGGGATCGAGATCGACGCGCTGACGAGGGCCACGGGCGATCTCTTCGTCAAGCTCGTGGGGCTCGTGGCCGAGCTGTCGGACGAGCTGGCCACGGCCATCCAGGTGCTCTCGGACCCGCGGCAGGTCGCGTATCTCGTCGCGTCCTCCGCGCCGCTGTCGACCGCGACGCGGCAGGAGATCCTCGAGCTCGACTCCGTGTCTGCGAAGCTGCGGCGACTGGTGGAGATCCTGCAGCACGAGATCGCCGTCCGCGAGGTCGTCCGGAAGATCACCGCCGAGACCTCGACCGAGCTCAGTCGCGCGCAGCGCCAGCACATCCTGCGCAAGCAGATGGAGGCCATCCAGAAGGAGCTCGGCGAGGTCGACCCCGAGAAGGCCGAGGTCCTCGATCTCCGCGAGCACCTCGCGAAGCTCCCGCTGCCCGAGGAGGCACGCAAGGAGGCGGACCGCGAGCTCGATCGCCTCGAACGGATTCCCAGCGCGTCGCCCGAGCACGGGATCATCCGGACCTACCTCGACTGGCTCCTGAAGCTGCCCTGGGGGAAGACCACGGGCGGCTCGATCGACGCCCTGCGCGCCCGGACCGTCCTCGACGAGGACCACTACGACCTCGACAAGATCAAGGACCGCATCGTGGAGTATCTCGCGGTCAAGAAGCTCCGGGGCCAGAGGCGCGGTCCGGCTCCGGAAGGGCCGGGCTCGCGCGAGGAGCTCCGCGAGCCCATCCTCTGCTTCGGGGGGCCGCCGGGCGTGGGCAAGACGTCGCTCGGGCAGTCGATCGCGCGATCGCTGGGTCGCTCGTTCACCCGTATCAGCCTGGGCGGCATCCACGACGAGGCCGAGGTCCGGGGGCACAGGCGGACGTACATCGGCGCGATGCCGGGTCGGATCCTGCAGGCAATCGGGCGTGTCGAGACGGCGGATCCGGTCTTCATGCTCGACGAGGTCGACAAGCTCGGCGTCGGGTTCCACGGCGATCCGTCGGCGGCGCTCCTCGAGGTCCTCGACCCCGCCCAGAACCACGCCTTCGTCGACACCTACCTCGGGGTGCCCTTCGACCTCTCGCGCGTGCTCTTCATCTGCACGGCCAACACGACGGAGACGATCCCTCCGCCGCTGCTGGACAGGATGGAGGTCCTGGCCCTGTCGGGCTACACCGACGCGGAGAAGCTGTACATCGCTCGGCGGTACCTTTTCCCGAGGCAGCTACGGGCCCACGGGCTCGAAGAGAGCGAGGTCGTGGTGGAGGACGCCGCGATCGGTCGCATCATCCGCGAGCACACGCGCGAGGCCGGCGTGCGGAACCTCGAGCGCGAGCTGGCCTCGATCCTGCGCAAGCTGGCGCGCAGGATCGGCGAGGGAGCCCCGCCGCCGCTCGAGGTGACGGCGAAGGACGTCGTCGAGCACCTCGGCCCCCAGCGGTTCTTCGACGAGGTCGCCGAACGGATAGATCGCGCCGGCGTGGCCACGGGCCTCGCGTGGACCCCGACTGGCGGCGAGGTCCTGTTCATCGAGGCCAGCATGATGCCGGCAGAGCGCGAACGCCTGATCCTGACCGGAATGCTCGGCGACGTCATGCGCGAGTCGGCCCAGGCGGCGCTCTCGTACCTGCGATCGAACGCCGAGCGCCTCGGGCTCGATCCGCGGACGTTCCAGCGCAAGATCGTCCACGTCCACGTCCCGGCCGGCGCCATCCCCAAGGACGGCCCTTCGGCCGGCGTCGCGATCCTCGCGGCGCTCGCCTCGCAGGTCACGGGCCAGCCCCTCCGCAACGACGTCGCCATGACGGGCGAGATCACGCTGAGAGGCAAGGTCCTCCCCGTGGGCGGGATCAAGGAGAAGGTCCTCGCCGCCCACCGCGCCGGGATCAAGGCGGTCGTCATGCCGCGCCGCAACGAGGCCGCGCTCGAGGACGTCCCGGAGGAGGTGCGCGGCCAGACCAGCTTCGTCTTCGTCGAGTCGGTGGACGAGCTCCTGGACGTCGTGCTCCCGCTGGGTCCTCACCCAGGCGCGGCCGAGGAGCGACACGTCCCTGTGCATTGACGCCGCGCGCTCGCCGGCGGACCTGGGCACGTGGACACATGCCGGGCGATGGCGCAGACTGCGTTCATGGTCGATCCTGCCGATCGACGGCGCCTGACTCCCGCAGAGTACCTCGAGCTCGAACGAGGCTCGGAGCAGCGGCACGAGTACGTCGACGGCGAGATCTTCGCCATGTCGGGCGGAACCCGCGAGCACAGCCTCACGGCAACGAACATCGCGCGCGAGCTCGGAAACGCGCTCGCCGCGAAGCCCTGCGAGGTTCACTCCTCGGACATGCGGATAGGCATACCGGCGGCGAAGAGATACTTCTACGCTGACGTCTCCGTCGTCTGCGGGCGCCCCGAGGTCGAGGATCCGACCCGTGACACCCTGCTCAACCCGAAGGTCATCGTCGAGGTGCTCTCGGACTCGACCGAGGCCTACGACCGCGGCGACAAGTTCCGGTACTACCGGGCGATCGCCTCGCTCCGCGAGTTCGTGCTCGCCTCGCAGAAGGAGCCCAGGATCGAGGTCTTCACGCGCCAGCCCGACGAGACCTGGCTCCTGCGCATCTTCGGGCCGGACGACGAGGTCACCCTCTCCTCCGTCGGCTGCTCGTTCGACGTGCGCAATGCCTACCTGAGGGTGTTCGACGGCTCGAGTTGACGCTAGCGGCAGGCGCGGGCGATCTGGATCGAGGAGACGGCGGGCCGCCGGGCGCGATCCTCAGCGATCAGCGTGGCGCGGAGGCCCAGGTTCGGCTCGCCGCCTTCGAGGTCGGGCATCACGAAGGTGCCGCCGCGGCCGCCGGGCGGGTGGGTGGCGTCCATGACATTGCCTCCGCCGTCCTCTAGCGAGAGGGTTTCCCACCGGTCGCCGCCGGCCACGTCGCCCAGGTCGTCCACGAGCTTGGCCTGGAGCGCGAGGCCGGTTCCCTCGGGGAGCTCGCCCTCGATGGCCACGTTGCCCCACTCCGTCACTCCCGAGGTGCAGCCGGGCACGAAGAACCTGAGCTCGCCCAGCGGGATGACGACGTTCGCGTACTGGAAGCCCGTCATGTCCGAGTAGGTGTAGGGGACGTCGACCTCCTCGCAGCAGGTGCCCGCGAGGTAGGCCTCCGGTGCGGCGACGTCGGGATCGCCGTCCTGGTCCGCGTCCTCGGCCGGATGCGGATCGACGAGCGTCACGTTGCCGTCGTTCTGAGCATTCGCGACCGGGTCCCAGTGGCTCCAGTTGATGGCCCAGATCATCCCGTCGGTGGCGACGCCGATGCCGCGACCGCCGCGGCCCGTGGGAATGCGTGTCACGGCCTCGGCGGGCGCGATGTACATGCCGTTCGCGTCGGGCACGAGATCCGGCAGGCCGGTGACCGGGTCGAACGGCACGCGGTACGGGTTCGCGCGGACGACGGCGGCGTTCCCGGTGTTCGCCCAGACGATGCCTTCGCGATCGACCGCGATCCCCTCCCCTGAGCCGCCGTCGTAGCGGATCCAGATCCCCGGGTCTCCGTCCTCGGAGGGGATGTACTCCATGATGTTCCAGTTGGCCGTGAAGATCCTCAGGGGTGGGTCGTCGTCCCGCACGGGCGGCGCCACGGCGATGCCGTAGCTCCAGTCGCCCGGGATCGCGATCTCCTCGCCCTCGATGCAGGTGTACTCGGTCTCCTGCCCGTTCACGTCGACGCAGCGGTGGGCCGTGCCGGCAACAGGGACGTCCGGGATCCCGTCCACGAGGTCGTCGTCGGCGAGCCGAAGGCGGGTGTCGGCGCGCCCGATCACGCCCGAGTAGCAGGCGCTCCAGAGGACTCCGAAGCGGTCGATGGCGGCGCCGTAGGGGGTGCAGCTCGGGAAGTGGATCACGCGACCGGTCAGCTCGCCGGTGTCGCCGTCGAACTCGTAGTAACGGCGTACCGCGAATGCTGCCAGCCACCCGAACGTGTGGAAGAGGCCGCTTGGTTGGCGCACCTCCTGGACCACGACGCCCCGTCCCAGAGAGCGGAATGCGCTCGCGCTGTCGTCGGCCTCGTCGGGGGTGCCGTTCGTGATCCGATCGAGGGGATCGAGCGCGGCGACGGTGTGGAACGCGATGCAGTCGTCGTCCCACGTGTACGAGTCGTCCCAGGGGTTGCCCGGCGTCCCGTTCGTGTCACGACGGAAGTCGAGCGGCGGCGGGTCGTTCGCCGGATCGCCGTCGCCGTCCGGCACCCAGGTTCTGAGACCCACGATGTCGTCGCGTGCCGTGCATCGGTGGTTGATCTTCGTCACGGAGGGGAGCCAGTCCCACGACCGGTTCGCGACGTATGCGTTGCCGAGTCGATCGACGCTCGTGCGAGACGGGTTCTGCCCGGGCCCGCCCCAGACTCCCGACGAGCCGTAGCCGAGCTGGACGCAGGTAGCCGGGTCCCGGAGCTCGTATCCCTCGGGGCACTGCCCGGCGACCGGAGCGGCCGTCGTCTCCACGAGCGCGGGGCCGGAGTAGTAGCGGCCGAGCTCCTCGTGCGTCGTCGTGTCGATCTTCGAGACGGACCCCTCGGTGGAGTTCGCGATCCAGATCACGTCGTTCACGACCGCCTCCGCCGACAGGGTGATCGAATCGTCCTCGATCACGACGCCGTCGAAGATCGAGTTGTCCTCGGTGAACGTCTCGCCGCTCGGGGTGAGGACGACGACGTCACACCCGCTGCGGTCAGGCTCGCCTGGATCGCACCTGGGCCCGGTGCCGGCGTCGGGGGTCGGCTCGTCACCGGCCTTTTCGCCCCCACACCCGGCGGCGACCTCGGCCGTGAACGACGAGGAGATCAGCAGCAAGCGGACCATCGGATGGGTCCAGAATCGACGCATGTTCCCTCCTCTTGTCGAGGTCGTTCCTGAGCCAGAGGAGCACGAGGGGCCAGACCAGGTAGAACTGCTCCTGAAGCCCGAGCGACCACGGGTGACTGACGTAGGACTCCTGCGGGCCGGCCACGGCCTCGTAGTAGTTGCCGAGATGAAGAGCGGCGGCGCCCAGGTGTGACCAGTTCACCCGGACGCCGCCCGACAAGAGAAGCACCGTCGCGAAGCAAAGGTAAGCGTAGAGGCCCGGCATGAGCCGCATGGCCCTCCGAGCGAGGAAGCCGCGGGTAGAGATGGTCCCGGTCCTGTCGCTCTCGCGCAGGAGCATCCCGGTGATGAGGAACCCGCTCAGGAGCAGGAACACGGGCAGCCCGACGCCCGCCAGCGGTCCGGCCATCTCGAGGTGGTCGAGGATCACGATCCCGCAGGCGAGCCCTCGAAGGGCGTCGAGGGCGGCGACTCGACCCGACGTCAGCCGGTCCCAGACCAGCTCGGCCCCGGCGGCGTGCCGGCCGGCGCTCCGTGCGTCGAGAATCGAGCCGGCGGATGCGGTCGCGTTCACGAGGTGGGCTTCAAGCAGGGGCCGTGCCGGCGCGCAACTCCATGAAGCTCAGGGGATTCTCGGGAGATCACGTCTCGCCAAGCGTTCGGGATCCCGGGCGGATCCCCGGGCAAGGTAACGGAGGAGAAGCCGTGATCCGTCCCCATCCGCTACAGTCGGGGCTCGGATGAGGGTCCTCGACGGTCGCTACCGGCTCCAGGATCCCATCGGGCGCGGTGGGATGGGCGTCGTCTATGCCGCCGACGACCTGTCGACCGGGGCGCGGGTGGCCGTGAAGATCGTGTCACTGGGCGGTCGGACCGACGCGGGGTTCCACAGGGAGCTCCGCATCGCGGCTCGGCTGAGCAGCCCCTACGTTTGCGAGGTGCTCGGTTCCGGCTCCGTGCCCCCGGGTGGGGCGTACCTGGTCATGCCGCTCCTGTCCGGAATGCCGCTCCGCAAGCTCATCGGCGAGGCCGCTCCGCTGTCGGTTCCGCTCGCGGTGCGGATCGCCGACCAGATCCTCTCGGCGCTCGAGGCGGCCCACGCGGCCGGAGTCATCCACCGCGATCTCAAGCCCGAGAACGTGTTCCTGCTCGACGCAGCGGGATCCGATTTCGTCAAGGTGCTCGACTTCGGCGTCGGGCGCGTGCTCGACCCGGCCGACGAGCTGACCGAAGCGACCCGCACGGGGGGAGTGACCGGCACCGCGAACTACCTGGCGCCCGAGCAGGCCCGCGGGCAGAGGAGCCAGGACGCCCGCGTCGACATCTACGCGGCCGGCGTGGTCCTGTACGAGATGCTCACCGGCAGGCGTCCCTTCGAGGGCGGCGACTTCCAGGAGCTGCAGAGGAAGATCCTCTTCGAGCCGTTCCCTCCCCCTCGGGCGCACCGACCCGACCTGCCGCGGGAGCTCGGTGCCGTGGTCCTGCGGGCGCTGGCACGCAACCGCGACGAGCGCTTTGCCGACGCGAGCTCGATGCGCGCCGCGCTCCTCGATGCCGAGCCGGCGCCGCGCTCCGCAGACTCGTGGACGGAGCTGACCTCGAGCGGAGCCCGGCAGACCATCCCGGCCGGCGAGCCGCTCGAGCCGACCGAGCAGCGGCGACGCCGATGAAGATCAGGCGCGGACACCCCAGCGGCGGAGGAACTCCGCCAGCCACCTCCGGTTGACCTTCAGTCCCGCCGCCTTCAGGTCCCGCTCGGCGCGAGTGAGGTTTCCGCCCGCGGCCTGGTATGCCGTCACGATCTGCTCGCGGTTCGCCTCGTAGTGGGATGCTCCCGCGCCCGGGCCCCGATCGGCTCGAAGGACCACCGGCGACTGCCCGAGCCGGTCGCCGAAGACACGGCGAACGGCCTCCCGAGGCTCCATGCCGCGCTCCAGGCACCACGATCCGACCTCGGCCGCCAGGTTCTCGAGCGCTCGCACGTTGCGGTCGGTCCAGTCGGCCAGGCAGAGAGCCTCGAAGTGATCGGCCTTCAGCACGGCCCGGATCGTGGCGGCGTCGAAGCCCTGGGCTCTGGCCGCTCGATCCAGGGCGCTCACGAAGAGGGCCGGGACGTCCGCGCGCCGCTGGGCGAGGGAGGGAACTTCGACCATGAAGAGGCGCGCGACGAGGTCCGACGCGATCGCCTCGTCGGACGGCTCGGCCGTGATGGGCACGTTGGTGGCGAAGACGATACGGACGGCGAGAGCGCGCTGGGCTCCCCCGATGCGCGCGTGACGCCCGTCCTCGGCGAACCTGAGCAGCGACTGCTGCACGCGTCGCGGAAGCGCGTGCAGCTCGTCCAGGAGCAGGACGCCTCCTTCCGCTTCCTCGAGGAGCCCGGCGCGCTCGCCGACGCCGCTGAACACGGCCTTGCCGACGCCGAACAGCGTCGCCTCGGCCTCGTCGGCCGAGGTGAAGCGGGCGCAGTTGTGGCTAACGAAGGGGCCGTCGGGCGAGATTCGCCGCGCCAGCCACCGCGCGCACAGCTCCTTTCCCGTGCCGGACTCGCCGACCAAGAGGACGTGCTTCTCGGTCCTGGCCGCGATCTCGAGGGTGCGGACCAGGACCGGCGCGAAGAACGGCCCGGCCATCTCGGCCGGGGCAGAGGCCGGCGCCTCGAGGCGCTGCAGATCGGGGTGCGCCACGAAGAGGCACTGGCCCGCCCGCACCAGCGCGCCCCAGCTCAGCGTCCTCGGCTCGGCGAGCCGCTCGCCATCGACCCACGTGCCGTTGCGGCTGCCCTCGTCCTGCACGAGGAGCGACTCTCCGAAGGGCCGGACCTTCAGGTGGACGGAGGACATCAGATCGTCGTCCAGGCTCCAGGTCGCGCGACTGGAGCGTCCGATCGTGAGCTCTTCGCCGACGCGGGCGCGGTCGGTCGGAGTCGCCCCCGGCGGGGACCATGCGAGCAGGAGCCCCGGGGTCGGATCTCCCACGGCGAAAGCCGACTCCACGGACGCCGTGCGGGTCTTGAGGGTGGGGTTCAACCGGCAGGAATCTACCACCGGGCCGGCGGCCGGGGGCTACTCGGCGACCGAGACGTAGACGGGGCTGGTGATCGCGAAGGGGATGGCGCCCGGATACGCGGGCCCGAGGTCGCTCGTGCCGTCTACGCGGACGACGAACCAGGTGTCGCGGTCCACGGGCACGTCGCGCGTCTCGTCGAACCAGACGGGCGCGCCGCCCTCCACCTCGATCTCCTCGATCGGAACGCCTTCCTGGACGAGCGTGAGCGTCTCGACGGGGATCCAGGCGGGCGCCTCGACGCGGATGGACAGGTGCACGGTCCCGGGCGCGTCGAGCTCGATGGTGTCGCCCTCGCCGACGCTCGCGTCCTCGCCGGCGCGCAGGAGGACGAGCGGCCCGCCCGAGACTACCGTGTGGCCGTCGCGCACCGCGATGGCGACCGACTCCGGCGTCGGGACCTCGTCGTCCAGTCGAACGTAAGTGCGGCCGTAGCCCGCCTCGGGGATGCGGTGGTGGGAGTCCGAGACTCCAGTGATCCCCACGCGCTTTCCGTGGTTGACGAGGCCGTAGAAGATCTCCACCTCGGGCTCCCAGTTGCCGTCGCCCTTGCCGTTGACGATCTCGATGGTGTTGAACAGGTCGGACCAGCGATCGGGGTGCGCGACTTCGCCCGTGACCGGGTCGTAGCCGGCGTCGTTGAAGTAGGCGCCGCGGCTGTTGCCGCCCCCGTGGTTGATCTGCATCACGATGGCGCCCATGTCGTCGATCGCCTCGCGGAACATCTCGTCGACCGTCATGCCGTCCCACCAGTCGATGCGCCCGTTGTCGGGAAGCTCCGGGCGGAGGATGACCGGGTAGGGATTGAAGTGCCCGTTGAGGAACGTCGAGATCTCCTCGCTGGGCATGATCACGATCCTGTCGCCCAGACCCGTCCTCGCGACCGCGGGGCCGTAGTCGACCACACGGTCGTGGTCGGAGGCGGCCATCGAGTCCAGGCCCTCGGCCAGGTTCGTGACGAGCCGCTCCTCGAGCGTCACCTCGCCGTGAATCGACGGCGCGGCGTGCAGGTGGGCGTCGAGCGACGCGTAGCCGGTGCGGTCGATGGCACGCTCGAGCGTGAATTCGGCGGCATACGGCTCCGGGCCCGCGAGCTCCGCGTCCCGAGCGTCGAGCTCGTAGTCGAAGCCGGCCGTCGCCACGACCCTGTAGCTTCCGGGCGCGACGAACCCGGTGATCCGGCCGTCCGAGGTCCAGAAGACGTTCGATGCGAAGCCGTAGGGGTTGCGCTCCCCGAGCTTCGGGTCGGGTGGGGTCGGATCCACGCCGTCCGCGAACTCGAACGTCACCTTCCCCGCGACGGGCTCGCCGTCGCCGTCGCGCAGCGTGAGGTCGATCGGCACCGCCGGCCCGATCCCGAGGTCCTGCGTGACGTCGCCCGCCGTCGCGTCGACCTCCACCGCCGGACCGCGATGGCGGCCGGCCGCGAAGGGCGGATCCGGCGGCGCCTGGTTGGGCACGATCACGTCCTGTCCGATCGTCGCGCCCGTGGCGACCACGCTGTAGGTCCCCGCGGGCACGACCGCTTCGTAGCGACCGTCCTCGTCGGTCATCGCCGCCGATGCGTACGAGGTCGCCGAGGTCACGTGCACGCGCGCGCCGGCGACCGGCTCCTTCGACTTCTCCTCGCGCACGACGCCCGAGATCCGCACGAGCCCCTCGCCGGCTCCCGGCACGATCCGCTGCCGCTCGCGCACGATGTCGTCGACGTCGTGGCCGACCGCGACGTAGCGCGTGTACGAGGCCTCCTCGTTCTGAGCGAGCGTGGCGGAGCCCATCCGGTAGATGAAGATCGAGATGTCGCCGCCGGGCCCGTCCGCGAGGAACTGACCGATCCCGAGGTAGTTCGCGTCCAGGTCGCCCTCGGCCGGGAAGACGCCGACCGCGAAGTGGCTCGCCTCGCCGGCGCTGCCGATGATGGGCGAGCGGAAGGTCATGCGCCCAAAGCCGCTCTCCATGTCGAACGGGTCCATCGCGTCGTCCGACAGGAGCAAGAAGTCGCCGAGGTCCATGGGCAGGAGGAGCGCCGTGGGGTTCACGACGCGCGTCGTCACCTCGAGCGAGGACGAGTCGGCCGCGAGGCGGTAGTCGTTGACGATGATCAGCCCGACCGGGTAGGTGACCTGGAAGCCCAGGCCGTTGATGATGCCGATGTTGGCGTCGGTTCCGACCGCCCGGACCAGGGCCTCGCCCGAGCTGCCGTCCTCGACGACTCCGACGCAGCTGGCCGTGAACGCCACGATGCCCGGGGTCGTGACGAACTCGTCGATCGCGTCCGCGCCGGGCTCGCCGGGAGCGCGCGCAAGGTCCGCGTCGATGAGAGCGCCCCCGCCGGTCGCGTAGTTGTCGCCCACGCGCTCGCTCTGGACGATGAACGCGGCCCGCGAGCCGTAGATCTTGAAGTCGCCTACCCTGCCGTCGGCGCTCGGTCCTCCGATCAGCGCGGCCACGTCGGCGACACGACCTGCGCGGACCTGTCCATCCGCGAGCACCTCGGTCGTGTCGGCCCCGTCCGGCCCCGTGGGGCAGTCGGGCGGAACCGCGGCGTCGATCCCGCCGCCTCCCGCGTCGGCGCCGGCGCCGGAATCGGCCTCGGCGTCCTGACCCGCATCCGACAGGGGCGCGTCGCCTCCGTCGGAACCGCACCCCAAAGCCCAGGCGACGAACAGGACGATGCGTCTGGTCCCCATGGGACCGATATCCTACACGGGCCGCGGGGAAAATCACCGGGTTCGGACAGGGCGGCCGGCCGCCGCGCGGCCCCGCGGTTGCACTCGCTTCCGTGCGTGGACAGCCCGACCGCGAAACTCCTTGGGAAGTCGCTGGTGCAAGAGCAGGGATCGCTCCGTCGCGGAGCAGGTTCGGCGCGCAGCAACCACCGGAGGTCCCACATGATTCGTGCCGCGCTGGTGTGCCTCGCCGTGGGCTCGATCTTCGTGGCAACCGGGGCCGACGCGAGGCCGCAGGAAGAGCGTCCCCGCGGCACGTACATCCGCGTGCCGGCGCCCGAGCGGAACCAGGGCGGCATGATGTTCGGCGCGGGCGGGCGGGCGGTCATCTTCATGAACCGCGACGGCGGCCAGTACTCGGGTGGCGGCTGGACCGACGACTCCACGACGAACCAGTCGAGCATCCTGAGCTGGACCGCGAACGTGCCCGCGTATCCGTACGGTGACGGCTCCTGGAACCAGCTCATGGCCTGCATGCGCGACCTGTACGCTCCGTTCAACGTCGACGTCACGGACGTGGACCCGGGGAACGCCTCGCACCTCGAGGTCGTGGTCGGCGGTCACCCCGGCGACATCGGGATGAGCTCGGGCATCGGCGGAGTCGCGCCGATGGCCTGCGAGCCCATCCCGAACGCCATCGTCTACGCGTTCCCCGAGACCTACGGCGACGACCCGCAGGGGATCTGCGAGGCGGCCGGGCAGGAGAGCGCGCACGCCTACGGGCTCGATCACGAGTACCTGTGCGAAGACATCATGACGTACCTGTACGGGTGCGGGGCGAAGACCTTCCAGGACCAGGACGTCTCGTGCGGCGAGTACAGCGAGCGGGCCTGCTCCTGCGGCGGCGCGACGCAGAACTCGTACCAGTACCTGATGGGCGTCCTCGGGCCCGCCGAGGAGCAGGACAGCCCGCCTTCGGTGGCGATCACCCGACCGGCGGACGGCGCGGAGGTGTCGCAGGGCTTCACGGTCGACGTCGAGGCCAACGACGACAACGGCGTGACCCGCGTCGACCTGTACGTCGACGGCGAGCTCGTGGACACCGACAACTCGTCGCCGTGGAGCCTCGACGCGCCGGACGACCTGGGCGCGGGCCCTCACCAGGTGGAGGTCCGGGCGGTCGACGGCGCGGCCGGCGTGGGCTCGGACTCGATCACGGTCGACGTGAACGGGGACGATCCGGATCCCGGCGACGACCCGGACGACGATGACGACGACGCCGACCCGGGCGTCGATCCCGGCGACGATCCCGACCCGGGCGTCGATCCGGGCCAGCTCGGCGAGTTCGGCGACGCCTGCTCGAGGGGCGACGGGTGCTCCTCGCGCGCCTGCGTCACGGTCGACGAGGGCGACGGCTACTGCACCGAGTCGTGCGACGGCGACTCCTGCCCGTACGGCTTCTCCTGCTCGGACACCGCTCAGGGCGCGTTCTGCATGCTCGAGGACGAAGGCGGCTTCGGCGGAGGGGGCGGCGGCGAGGACACCGGAGCCGGCCTGACCGCCTCGTCCTGCTCCGCGAGCGGCGCGCCGAACGGCTCGAGCTCGTGGCTGCTGGCCTGCGTGGCCTTGCTCGGCCTCGCGCTCCTGCGGCGGAAGTAGCGGGTCGAGCGAGGCGCGGCGAGCACGAGGGGAATCAACAGGAAGGCGGGAAGACAGGAAGGAAAACCCTCGATCCGGTCTTCCTACCTTCCCGCCTTCCTGTTCAACCTCCGGGCGACCGCGTCACTCCGCTTCCAGACCACCTCCGGACGGCCGGCGCTCGCGACCCGGCAGGCTCTGCATGAGCTCGTTCAGCCGTGCCAGGTCGGGCGGCTTGGCGAGATGTCCGTCGAAGCCGTCTGCTTGCATGAATGCATCGAACAGTCGGTGCAGCTTGCGCTCAGGTCTCCCGCCCGAACACCTTGGATTCGAGCGCGTCCACGCGCGCCCGGAGATCGAGGAAGTCCGCATCGAGTCGGGAATCACGCTCCGACAGGGCCTTCATGTACCTGACCACGAACCTCTGCTGCTCCGCGAGGTCGAGGAGCGCATGCTCCACGTTGTCCAGGCGCTGGTTGCTCTGGTCGAGCCGCTGGTTCGTCATGTCGAGCCGCTGGTTCGTCATGTCGAGCCGCTGGTTAGTCGTGCGAATCTCGTCGCGGATCTCTCTGAGGATCTCGACCGTGAGATCGGTTGGGCTCATCTCTGCTCGAGCTTAGCACGCTGCCACTGGCAGACCCTACTCCTTGGGCCGGAACGCCCGGCGACCGGCAACGCCCGCCTACCAGGGATAGGTCCCGCCGCGGCAATCCAAGAACGTGCCGCTTTGCTCGGGCTTTAGCGCGTCGATGACGCGAAGCATGGCCGAGACCGACTCGTGGACCGTCAGCGGCGCCTCCGGGCCGCCCATGTCGGTCTTGACCCAACCCGGGTTTATTACGACGCAGATGATGCGGTCGCGGGCGAGATCGACGGCCATGGAGCGGGTCGCCATGTTGAGCGCGGCCTTTGACATCCGATATGCGCAGCCGCCGCCCGACGTGTTATCGCCAATCGAGCCCAGCCCAGAGGAGATGCTCACGATCTTGCGGATATGGCTCTCACGGATGCGGGCGAGTAGCGCCCGCGTGACCCGGAGCGCGGCAATGGCGTTGACCTGGATGGTTTCCGCGACATCGTCCAAATCGAGATCGTCCAGTCCAATACTCTCGGGTTTGCGGATTCCTGCGTTGTTGATGAGCAGGTCGACCGGGCCCGGCTCGAGGCTGTCCGCGAAGGTGCGAACGTTCTGGTCGCTCGCCACGTCGCAAGACTGAAGGCGCAGTACGCCTCGTTCGGACGCGAGCTCTTGGAGCCGGGCATTCTCGGGGCTGCGTACCGCGGCCTCCACGGTCTCGCCGCGCGCAAGAAACTGCCGCGCAAACTCTCGCCCGATTCCCCGGCTTGCCCCTGTGATCACGACGCGCATGACAACGGAAGACCCCACGAGGCCGCGCTATCGATAGCACAAGGTCACGGGGATCGCACGCCGTCCGCGGAGCTGCCCCGCCAGCCGCCCTCGGCTTGCCCGCTCGATCTGAGCGGCGTAGAGTGACTTCATGGTTCGCCGCTACGCCATAGTCGTCGTTCGGGAGGGCACGGAGCACTGGGCGTTCGTCCCCGACGTCCCCGGAGTGTACGGGCGCGGCGACACCAGTGACGAGGCGCTCTCGGACGCCGCCCAGGCGCTCGAGGACTGCCTCGCGATGCTCGGAGAGCGGGGAGAACCGGTGCCCGAGCCCGCGGCCGACGCAGCGGAGGTGCGGTTCGCCGACGTGGCGGCATAAGGGTGCCGACGGTCGCCGAGCTGGTGCGCTTGCTCACCGAGGCTGGCTTCCAGCTTCGCGAGCACCGAAAGCGGCACGACCTCTACGAGGATGCGACGGGTCGTCGCATCATGATCCCTCGTCACTGGAAGCAGGAGATGGGCACGGGGCTCTTCCACAAGATTCTTCGCGACGCCGGGCTCAAGCCGTAGCGACTCGCAGTAGACTGCCGCCGCATGGAAGGCGATCTGTTCGTCGGCGTCGACGCCGGGACGCTCTCGGTCCGTGCGGGCGTGTTCGATGGGGCCGGGCGTTGCCTCGCGACGGCCGTCTCGCCCGTGACGCTGCATCGACCGAGGCCCGACTTCGCGGAGCAGAGCTCGGAGGAGATCTGGAGCGCCGCAGGCAAGGCCGTTCGCGAGGCGATGTCGGTGGCCGCCGTGGCGCCGGAGCGCGTCCTCGGGATCGGGTTCGACGCGACCTGCTCGCTCGTGCTCCTCGACATGAAGGGCTTCCCGCTGTCGGTCGATCCGGAGGGATCGCCCGAGCGCAACGTGATCGTCTGGATGGACCACCGCGCGACCGAGCAGGCCGATCGACTGTCGGCCACCGGCGCGGAGGCGCTCCGGTACGCCGGCGGACGCCTGTCGCCCGAGATGGAGGCGCCGAAGCTCGCGTGGATGGCCGAGAGGCTACCCGGCACCTTCGCCCGCATCGGCAAGGCCCTCGACCTCGCCGACTTCCTCGTCTACCGGGCATCGGGCGACGATCCGCGAAGCGTCTGCACCGTCACCTGCAAGTGGGGGTACCTGGCGCCCGAGGAGCGCTTCGATCGCGAGCTGTACCGCGCGGCCGGCATCGAGGCCGTGCTCGAAGAGGGCCGTGCCGGGTTGCGTGTCGCGCCGCTCGGCGCATCCGCGGGCAACGTGACGGCCGCGGCCGCGGCGCACCTGGGCCTGACCACGCGGGCGGCGGTCGGAATCGGGATCATCGATGCACACGCCGGTGGGCTGGGCACGCTCGCAAGCGCGGGCAAGCTCGACGAAGAGCTCGCGATCATCGCCGGGACCAGCGCGTGCCACATGGCCGTGTCGCCGGCGCCGCGCTTCGTTCCCGGCGTGTGGGGGCCCTACCTGGGCGCGATGGTCCCGGGCATGTGGCTCTCCGAGGGAGGTCAGGGCGCCGCCGGAGCGCTCCTCGATCATCTCGCCGCCTCCCATGCGCGCGGTGCCGAGCTCGGCTCGGATCCCTTCGCTCGCCTCGAGGAGATCGCTTCGCGCCTCGAAGCGACCGAGGGGCCGGCGCTGACCCGTGGCCTGCACGTCCTGCCCTACTTCCACGGCAACCGCTCGCCCCGCGCCGACCCGCACGCTCGGGGCGCGATCCACGGGCTCGGGCTCGACTCGTCGCTCGAGGGCCTCGCGCGTCTGTACGCCGCCTCCGTGCAGGCGCTCGCCTACGGGACGCGGCACATCATCGAGACGATGAACGCGCACGGCCACCGGCTGCGGGCCGTACGGCTCTGCGGCGGTGGCGCGAAGAACCCGCGGTGGGTCGCGGAGCACGCGGACGTCCTGGGGATGGACGTCGGCGTCGTCCGCGAGCCCGACGCGATGCTCCTGGGCGCGGCCATGCTGGCGTCGGTCGCCGCCGGAGCGCACGGCAGCGTCGAAGAGGCCATGCGCGTCATGGGCGCGCGCGTGCGGGTCGTCCGGCCGCGACCCGAGCGGGCCGAGATGCACGCCAGGCGCTTCGAGGTCTTCCTGCGCCTGTACGACGACCAGATTCGTTACCTGAAGATCGAGTCCGGCGCAGCTTGATGCTCGGGACCTCGACCGCTCACGTGCCCCGGCGCGGTGCCATCGACAGGTGAACCCACGGACCCGCGCCCGCACCGAGCGTAGCCGCCTCGCGGTCACGCGAACAGCCGATCCATGTCCCCGGGGCCGATGCCCGTGACCTCAGGCCCGAGCGGATGCGGGTGAGGTGTACGGCAGATCACGAATCCGCGCGACCGGGCCAGCTCTGCCGTGCGGCGCGCCTCGGCGAGGGCCATCACCTCGCGGATCGTTCTACCGTCGGACGGCTGCGGCACGTCGGTCCACTTGCACTCGACGAGCGACGGTCGGCCGCCTCCGAGGAGCAGGAAGTCGACCTCGCGGCCCTGCACGTCTCGGTAGAACCAGAGGGACCTGCGGCCCTGCCGGGCGGCTCGCCTCCGGAGCTCGCCGAAGACGGCCGTCTCCCAGACGGGACCGAGGAAAGGCGAGCGAACGAGCGACTTGCCGGTCAGGCCCAGCAGGAAGCACAGAAGGCCCGTGTCCTTGAAGTAGAGCTTGGGCGTCTTGACGAGTCGCTTGCCCCAGTTTGCGAACCAAGGCTCCAGGAGCGCGACCTGGTCGGATGCTTGCAGCACGTTGAGCCAGGAGGACACGGCCTTGGCGCTGACGCCCACGTCCGACCCGACGCTCGACTTGTCGAGGAGCTGGGCGTTACGCGCCGCGCAGGCGCGGATGAACCGTTCGAAGTCCCTCAGGCTCGCGACGTTGAGGATCTGGCGAACGTCTCGCTCGAGGTAGGTCGCGAGATACGACGAGAAGAACGCGTCGGCGTCCATCTCGGGATTGCGCCACAGCTCGGGGAACCCGCCACGGACGAGAACCGCAGTGAGCTCCTCGACCCGCGCCAGCGATCCGCCCGCGCGGGCCATCTCCTCCCAGTCGAACGTCTCGAGCTCGATCACGGCGGCCCGGCCGGCCAGGCTCTCGCTGACGGCCTGCATGAGCACGAAGCGCTGCGATCCGGTGAGGACGAAACGTCCCATCTCGTGGCGCTCCGCGTCGACTCTGGCCTTGATGTGCCTGAAGACCGCCGGCGCGTACTGCACCTCGTCGATGACGACGGGCGGCGGAAACCGCGCGAGAAAGTCCGCCGGCGAGGTCTCGGCCAGCTCAGCCAAGCTCGGCAGGTCGAGCGACACGTAGGCATGCTTCGGAAAGAGGGCGCGCGACAGCGTGGTCTTGCCCACCTGGCGCGCCCCCGTGAGGACGACGACCGGGAACTGCCGCGCGATCTTCGTGATCGCCGCCCCGGAGGTGCGCGGGATCCACATGCGACAATTATTACCTACTGGGTACGCTTTGTCGACCTACCAGGACGGCCCCTGATCCCGACGTAACGGGCCGGGGCGGCGGCCAGCTCTGCGGATCGTCTCGTGATGGCCGTTTCCAGGATCGCACCCGTTGGGTGGTCCGACGGCGACCGCGACCGCGACCTCGACCGCCGTCGCTTGCTCGGCCCGACCAGAGCAGGGAGCGCTCTCAGTTCCAGACCCCAGCAGTTGAAGTTCGCCGTGGACAGTGCGGGGGGCCGAGCGGCGCGGATCCTCGCTCTGGCCCGCGTTTTTGCGGTCCAGACCGGTGGCGCATCGGGCATGGCGGTTGCTTGCAACCCGCCGCATGAAGCGGTTCTCACTCTGGTTGCTGGTGGGCGCGCTGGGCTGTTCCGACGGGGACATCGGGGTCACGGGCCCCGGTGGTGGCGGTGGCGGCGGCGATGGACGTGACGACGTCACCGGCGGCTGCACCGACGCGGACGAGGACGGGTTCGGAGTCGGATGCGAGCAAGGGGTCGACTGCAACGACGCCGACCCCAACCTCAACGCCGATTGCGACTTCCGGGCGTTCGGCGACCCGTGGAGCCCGGAGCAGGCCGACGGCCTGGTGATCGACGAGAACGGGGCGCTGACGCTCGGCGAGGACGAGCTCGCGGACGACAACGTCTGGACCGCCAACGCGGAAGAGGGCACGGTCTCGAAGCTCGACGCCCGCACGGGTCGCGAGCTGGCCCGCTATCCCTCGGCGATCGCGGGTGGAAACGACGCCCGCCCGTGGAACGAGCCCTGCAACTACGGAAGCGCCGGCAACTGCCCCTCGCGGACCTCCATCGACTTCCGCCGGGATTGCTTCGTGGCCAACCGCGCGTTCGGCAACCAGGGTACGCTGACGAAGATCGCCAACCGCATCGAGGACTGCGTCGATCGCAACGGCAACGGCGTGATCGACACCTCGCGCGACGCCAACGACAGCGGGACCGTCGAGCCGGGCGAGATCGTCGGCGATGACGAGTGCGTGCTCTACACCGTGAACGTGGGTGGCCTCAACGGGATGCCGCGCGCCCTCGCGGTGGCGCCGGACACCCGGTTCGTCTCGGCAGGCGGCAACGCATGGGTAGGAACGAACGGGGAGCGGCGCGGTTACGAGGTCAACGGCAACGATGGCGCGATCCTCCGCACGGTCGAGCTGCCGATCAACCCGTACGGGGCGCTGGCCGGAAAGCTCCTGGGCCTCGTCTGGTTCACCAACGTCGGCGTGCAGGCCGCGCCGAACAACCCGCCGGCGATCGTCGCCGTCGAGTTCGCGAACGGCACGGTCCACCCCCGCCAGGAGGTCCAATCGACGGTCGGCTGCACCGGCACGTACGGCATCACCATCGACGGGCAGGGCCGGGTCTGGACGGGCGGCTACCCCTGCGAGGCGATCTTCCGCTACGAAGGGACGGCGGACGCGGGGAGCTGGCTGTCGGTGGACCTCGGCGGCCAGGGCCGCACGCGCGGCCTCGTCGCCTCGGACGACGACAGGATCTGGGTCGCCCACTCGCACCTCGCGGATGGTGGGACGGTGGGTAACCTCACCTCGGTCGACGCCGAGACGGGAGCGGTCCTCGAGAGGCACACCCTGCCCACCGGCAAGCAGGCCATCGGTGTCGATCTCGACCGCCAGGGGAACATCTGGACCATCGCCCGCGAGACGAGCAGCGCGGCCAAGCTCGATCCGAGCACCGGCGTCTTCCAGGAGTTCCCGGTCGGCAACGGCCCCTACACGTACAGCGACTTCACCGGTCACTCGCTCAGGCTCCAGTTCCCGCAGGGGGTCTACACGGACGTCGCCGAGGCTTGCGGCGCAGCGGGCGCGATGTGGAAGACCGCGCACTGGGAGGGCGACGTACCCGAGGGAGCCGTCGTCGAGCTCAGGGCCAGGACCGCGACGACGCGCGAGGGCCTCGCCGACGCCGAGTGGTACGGGCCGTGGACCGAGTCGCCCGTCGACCTCGAATCGCCGCCGGGCCCGCTCCCCGAGGGGTCGTTCCTCGAGTTCGAGCTCACGCTGCGCTCGCTCGACAACGCCACGACCCCCCACCTGACCGGCTTCGTCGTGACCTACGCCTGCGCGCTGCAGTAGTCTGCTGCTCTCGCGCGGATCGAGCCCGGCGCTACTTGATGCTCACGACGTCGACCGCGCCGTCGCGCCTGAGGACGTTTATGCCGACTGCCTCCGGGAAGCGGTGGATCCTCACGTCGAGCGACGCGGGACCCACGCGCAGGTTCCTGATCTCGACCTCCCTCAGGAAGGCGGGGAGCTCGGGATGCGTGAAGCGCACCTCGCGACCGGGGGCGTCGATGGACAGGCCGAGCGCCGCCTGCAAGAGGAGGAACACCGCGCCGGACGCCCATGCCTGGGGGTTGCAGGCGACGGGGTAGAGCGTCGGCGCCTCGCCGGGACGGCGCGGGAAGCCGCAGAAGAGCTCGGGCAGCCGGTGCAGGTCGACGAAGAGGCTCGCGTCGAAGATCCCGGAGAGGATCCGGACCGCCTGGTCCCTCAGGCCGTAGCGCGACATGCCGTGGGCGATGAGCGCGTTGTCGTGGGGCCACACGGAGCCGTTGTGGTACGACATCGGGTTGTAGCGGGCCTCCGTCCGGGCCACGGTCCGGATGCCCCAGCCGGAGAAGCTGTCCTCACCGAGCAGCGTCGCGGCGGTGCGCCGCGCGTGCTCGGGGCTCGCGATTCCCGTGAAGAGGGCGTGACCCGCGTTGGACGTGCGCACGTGGCAGGCCCGCTTGCTTCCGTCCAGGGCGAGCACGTACGTGTGGAGCTCCTCGCACCAGAAGACCTCCTCGAAGCGCTGCTGCAGGCGCCTGGCCTGGCGGGCGAGCTCCTCGGCTCGATCCGAGTAGCCGAGCACGCGCGCGAGCGCCGCCGCCTGGAGCTTGGCCGCGTAGACGTAGCCCTGGACCTCCGAGAGCGCGATCGGCCCCTCGGCGGGCGTGCCGTCCGCGTGGAAGATGGCGTCGTGGGAGTCCTTCCATCCCTGGTGGACGAGGCCCTGCTCGGAGCGGCGGAGGTACTCCACGAAGCCGTCGCGGTCCAGGTCCGCATGCTCGTCCATCCACGTGAGCGCGCGCTCGATCGCCTCCCAGAGCTCCTCGACCAGCGTGCGATCCCCCGTCGCCTGCCAGTAGGCGCCCGCGAGCATGACGAACAGCGGGGTGGCGTCCACGCTGCCGTAGTAGAGGCCGAAGGGGATCTCGCCGAGCGCGGCCATCTCGCCTCGTCGAAGCTCGTGGAGGATCTTCCCCGGCTCCGCGTCGTGCGCCGGGTCGTCGTGGCGCGCCTGGTTGTCGGCGAGGAAGCGCAGGACGCCACGAGCGATGGCGGGGTTGACCCACAGGGTCTCGAGCGCGGCGATGATCCCGTCCCGCCCGAACGGCGTCGAGTACCAGGGCACGCCGGCGTAGGGGTACAGGCCGCCCGGGGTATCGCTCATCATCATCCGCAGGTCCGCGACCGATCGCTCGAGGAGCCCGTTGAACTGCTCGTTCGAGGTCCTGACGACGCAATCGAGCTCCGCGAGCCTCCCGAACGCCGAGGCGGCCTCGAGCAGCGCCCGGTCGAACGACTGCGCGCCGGCGGCCGGATGCGTCGCCTGGCAGGCGTACGAGAAGAAGATCGCCTCTTCTTCGCCCGGCTCGAGCCGCAGGTCGTACGACATGCCGGAGCTCGTGATGTGCTGCGGCGGAGGGCTCGCGGCGATGCTGGTCGAGCGGACGGCGTCGTCGAGGCCGAGGTACGAGAGGGTCACGGTGTCCGAGTCGACGGCGGTCTGGAGCTTGTCGCCTCGCTTCGGACGGCGCGTCCCGCGCACCTCGAAGATGTCGGCGAAGTCCGCGTCGACCTCGAGGCTCAGCGTCACCTCGACGGGGACGTCGCCGTAGCTCCTGATACGCAACCGCTCGTAACAGACGCCGTGCCACAGGAACTTCGAGCGGAAGAGGTGAAGCGCGCCGCGGGACAGGATCTTCTCCGTGCCCAGGCTGATGTCGAGGTTCGTCAGGTCGGCCGTGTGCAGGAGGTTGTTCTCGTGCACCGTGGAGCTCAACAGGAGCGGCCTGTCGGTGCCCAGCCGAAGGACGAGCCGCGAGAGGTGGCGTGTGCCCTCGTGGTACAGACCCTGGGCGCCCGGTCCGACCGGAAAGATGTCGCCGAACCGATCGAACACGGCGAAGGTGTCGCCGTGCTTGAGCACGGTCGTGCGGTCGTCGGCCAGCGAGGAGGTCGCGAGGATGTAGAAGCGGTCGCCTACGAGGATGATCTCGCTCACGGCCACTCCCTGCGGTCGTCGGCCATCGGCGGCTGCGCCGCGGACCCGTTCATCAGCCCCCGGTAGACGTCCAGGTATTGCTCGGCCATCCGCTGCACGGAGAACCGGCGCTCGAACGCCTCGCGAACACGCCGCCGGTCGAGGGTCAACGCCTCACGTGTGGCCCGGACGGCCTCGTCCACGGACTCGACGGTGAAGCCGGTCACGCCCTCGTCGATCACCTCGGGAACGGACCCGCGGCGCCACGCCACGATCGGAGTGCCGCAGGCCATCGCCTCGATCATCACGAGGCCGAAGGGCTCGGGCCAGTCGATCGGGAAGAGGAGCACGGCGGCGCCGCCGAGCAGCTCCTCCTTCTCGCGGTCGCTGATCTCGCCGAGGAAGTCGACCCCGGGCGCGCGCAGGAGGTGGGCGATCCGTGCGTCGAAGTAGTCGCGATCCGCCGCGTCGATCTTCGCGCCGATCTCGAGCGGCATCCCGACGCGGCGCGCGATCTCGATGGCGCGATCGACCCTCTTCTCGGGCGAGATGCGACCGAGAAAGGCCAGGTAGGATCCTGCCTGGGGCTGGAACCGGAGCAGGCCGTCGGGCAGCCCGTGGTGGACGGTCGCCCGCCAGTCCTGCGCCGGCAGCGGCCTGCGCTGGTCGTCCGAGATCGACACGAGCGGCATCTCGCGGAACTCGCGGTAGACACCGACCAGCTCGGGGAGGTCCAGGCGCCCGTGCAGGGTCGTGACGTGAGCGCGCTCGAGCCGTCTCGACACTGGGAAGTGGATGTAGTCGACGTGGAAGTGCATGACGTCGAACGCGGCGGCCTGGCGGTAAACCTGCTCGAGCATCACGAGATGCAAGCTCGTCGAGTCGCGCGTCTTGCCGGCCTGACGGAGCGCCATCGGGCAGCCGGCGACGAGCCGCGCCTTCGTGATCGAGTCGCCGCTCGCGAACAGGGTCACGTCGTGGCCCCGGTTCGCGAGCTCCTCGGTCAGGTAGGAGACGACGCGCTCGGTGCCGCCATAGCGCGTCGGTGGAACGCTCTCGAAGAGGGGAGCAACCTGTGCGATTCGCACTTCCGCTGACTCCGGCACGCGAGCGCGAGGCGCCCGTATGGCTCGGCGGTGCACGCGATGTGCCACGGGGCGCGGGCCGACTGATCGGAGATCCAGTCGCGCACGGCGCGACAAGATGCCACGCGGGGCAGAATGGCAGTGGGGGTGAGTGGGCTCGGGTGGCCTCGGGGCCGCCCTGCAGGCGGCCCCGAGGCCCTGCGTGCCATGGCATTCCGGGTCCCGCGGCCGCCCGCGGGCGGCCGCGGGACCCGCCAGCGCTCGGGCTCGCCGCGAAACCGGTGGTTCGGTACGCCGGATGCACGTGGCATCAGAGGCACGGGCATCTGAGCATGAAAGCAACCGATCTGTTGAGGGCGGACCACGAGAGCATCAGGAGGCTCCTCGCGCAGATCGAGCGTCCCGGCCCGGGGCCCGCCGAGACGGCGGAGCTCAGGTCCACGATCCGCAGGGAGCTCGAGATCCACGCACAGATCGAGGAGCGTCTGTTCTACCCGGTCGTGGAGAGGCTCGGGTCCGACGCGGCGAAGCTCGTCGCGGAGGCCCTCGGCGAGCACGGCGCGATCAGGCTCCTGTGCGACAGGCTCGAGACGATGGCGCTCGATGGGCATTCTTTTCGCCGCGAGCTCGCCCACCTCCGGGACAAGGTCGAGTGGCACGTCGCTCGGGAGGAGCACGAGCTGTTCGATCTCGCCGAGGACCGGATCGGGGTCGACGAGCTCGAAGAGCTGGGCGTGGAGATCGAGGAGCTCGAGGTGGCGCTCCTGACGGGGCCCGGAACGGGGCTCCAGGGAGAGCTCTAGAGCTCGCAGAACAGGGGCGCGGTGCCGTTCTGCCCCCGGGAGCTGGACCAGGCAGCCTGGCTCGAGCCGTCGTACTGGACGCTGATGGTCACGCCCGAGAGCCCCCCGGTGTAGGAGATCGACCCGCCCGCGGCAGGGCAGCCGTCATCGCAGCGCGAGTAGCCCGACACCGTGGTGGACCAGGATCTTCCTCCCGTGGTCGTCGACCAGTCGCCGTCGAGGGACATGCACGCCGAGCTCTCGTCCCAGCCGACGGTGTAGTCGCCCTGGCGCGAGATGCTCGTGCCACGAGGCCCCGTCGCGGAGCCCGTCGTCGAGACCTCGAGCGTGTTCGCCGTGCCGTCCACGGACCAGTCCGCATCGGCGGCGATCGTCAGGCTCGCGCCGTTGACCGTCAGGTCGGTCGACGAGGCCTCGAGGTGGACGGCGTTGGGCCGCACGGTGAAGGTGACGATCAGCGTTCCATCGACCTGAACGAGACCGTACGGGCCGGCGCAGCCCGCGAAGACGTAGGTGACGGTGTCGCGATCGGTCGTGGCAGTCACGCATTCCTCCGGGCTCCAGTCCTCCACCGCGGCGGCTGCGGCCTGGGCGAGCTCTTCGGGCGTCATGCCCGCTGTCGCTTCCTCGACCGAGGCGATGAGGAGGGCCGCTTCGGTCTGCGCCACGTCGACCGCGTCCGCGGCCTCTTCGGCCAGAGCGTCGTCGGCCCCCGTGCTCTCATCTTTCTTGCAAGACGGGGCGAGTGCGAAGATGACTACCCAGAAGGTGACGAGGGTCCTGGAGATCAAGCGCATCGGGGTCCTCCTTGGATTGGGCCAAGAACACTCCTTGGACGCCCGGCCCCCGGACCTCCCTACGGACCAAGACCACCGGGATCGGCACCAGGTCGAGGTCGCCGGCGGTCTGCTCGTCGCCATAGGGAATGCCCCGAGCCGGGCGTCAAACCAGCGTGACCCGTCGTTTCGCCGACCACCGTGAGCCCCGCCTTGGACATGGACGAGTTCACGGCTCTCGTGCAGTCCTCGACCCCGCGGCTCTTCCGGCTGGCCGCTCGGTTGATGGGAAGCGCCGACGAGGCGCGGGACGTGCTGCAAGACTCGTTCATCCGGGCGCACGAGGCGCTGCAGGCTGGTCGGTTCGACGGACGCTCCGGCGCCCAGACGTGGCTCTACCGCATCGTCACGAACTCGGCGCTGGACGCGCTGCGGCGGCGCAGAAGACGGGGGCCGCCGGCCCTGCCCCGCGACGAGGACGGCCCTTCGCTGGACGGAGCCCGGATCGCGGATGCGCGGGCCGCCTTGAGGGAGCTTCGGGAATGGCTCGCCGATCTGCCCCTCGAGCAGCGGATCGCGATCGTCCTCAAGGAGATCGAAGGGCTCACCAGCGCGGAGGTGGCCGCGGTGATCGGGATCTCGGAGGGGGCCGTCGAGCAGCGACTCGTGCGGGCGCGCGCCGCCCTCCGCAGGAGGATGGAAGATGAGTCTGGTTCGTGAGTCGATCGACGCCCGGCTGGCGCGACTGCGCGAAGCCACCGAGGACCTGGCGCCGCCCCCGGGTCTCGCGGACCGCCTCGCGAGGGTCGCGATCTCGCCGGAAGGATCGGGCTCGACGATCCTGGAGGAGATCTGGCGTCTGGGACGGCGAGTCGTCCTGATCGCGGCGGTCGCGAGCGCGGCCTCCGTGTTCCTCGCCGGCCGGGCCGACGAGCGAGTCGTCGAGGATCTGATGGCCGCGGCCGAGGCGGGGGCGGTCGGACCATGAGGACCTCGCGAGCGAAAGCAGCCGCCGTGATCCTGCTCGTCTTCCTGCTCGGAGGCGTGACGGGCGCGGCGCTGACGCGGTGGGTCGTGGCGCGCAAGCTCTCCGAGCTGCTCGAGTCGGACCCGGTCACCGTCCGGCAGCGCGTCATCCTGTTCGCGCTCGACCGCAAGCTCGATCTGTCCGACGATCAGCGCTCGCGCATCCGGCGGATCCTCGCGGCGCAGCGGCCGGAGTTCGCGGCGGTGGCACGCAAGCTCGACGCGGAGCTGCGACCGCTGCGCACCCGGACGGCGTCGAGGATCCGCGAGGTGCTGGAGCAGAAGCAGCGGCGGCGGTTCGATCTCCTGATGGAGCGACTCGAGACGAAGCTGCGGCGGTTCGAGGCGGGGTCAGGTCACGGATCGAAGTAGAGCTCGATGAACTCGTAGACCCAGTTGCCGGCGCCACCGGTGTCGGAGAACTCGCTTATGTACAGACCGACGAACCCGGCGCTGTCCTGTTGGCCGCTACCGGGTGTCGCCGTGCCGGGTCGGCCTTCGGCCTGGATCCACGAGCCCGGGAGGCCGGGCGCATCCTCCGGCGCGGTGCGCTGGTAGTTGGTCGTTCCCGAGACGGCGACCGTCGGACCGTCGATGGAGCTGCCGAGGTCGTCGACCAGCTCGAACGTCTCGTCCCCGTTGATCGCCGGCGCGGTGTCGCCGGAGCCGAGGAAGACGACTCCGTCGGCGAGTGACACTCCCCAGAACGCCTCGAACGCGGCCTGGTCTGCGTCTCGGGCCACGACGACGTACTCGCCTGGCTGGACCATCGTCCCCGCGGGGAAGGTGAAGGTGTGCGCCGCCCCGGTCTGGACGATCTGCCAGTCGCCGATGCCGGGATCCGCGTCCGCGTCTCCATCCGCATCGGTGTCGGAATCCGAGTCCGTGTCGCCATCGGCGTCGCCATCGGCGTCGCCATCGGCATCCGCGTCGGCGTCGGCGTCGGCGTCGGCGTCGGCGTCGGCGTCGGCGTCCGAGTCCGCGTCCGAATCCGAGTCCGCGTCCGAATCCGAGTCGCCGTCGGAGTCGGCATCGGAGTCGGCATCGGAGTCGGAGTCGCCGTCCCCTCCGCCTTCGATGCGGGCTCGCGCGCAGGCTCCACCGTAGAAGGCCGACCAGAGAAGCGCAAGGGCCAGGACCTGTCGCATCTGCACGAGGATCGCTGGTCCGGCGGCGAGGCGCAACTGCTCGCGACTCACCTCAGCAGTCGCCCGAGCAGACTCCTGTCCCGCTCCTCTTCGTTTCGCTCGCGCTCGGTCGTGAGCGCCGAGGAAAGCCGATCGCGTTCGCGGATCAGCCGTTCGCGATCGCAGCGCAGATCCTGGACCTGTTCGCGCAGGTCACCGACCCGCTCGCGCAGCTCGTCGATGCGGGATTGCAGCACCTGCACCAGCTCCCAGTCCGCACCGGTCCCGGCCCTCGAGCGCGGTTCGCCATGAGCGACAGGGCTCGGGACGTGAGCGAGGTTCGCGAGCAGCGCCCTGAGCTCGGCAGCGCGGATCCGCAGGGGGTCCGCGGGGTCGTCCAGGTCCTGCATGGCCTTGATCAGGCCCCCCGTCACCCAGCGCAGGAGCGTGTCCTGCGTTCGTCCGCTCAGGATCTCGGCCTGGCGGAGCGAGAGCAGCTCCGGCGGCGCAGGGATCTCGTCCGCGAGCGGCTGTGGCGGGATCCACGCGTTGCGAAGGGTCTGCATGTCCGGAGGCTCGTCGGAGATGGGCGTCGCCGGGAACCACGCGTACCGGCGGAGGCGCGGTGTGTCTGACATGCTCTCCTCCCTCGAGGGAGTGTAGCACCCCGACCGCCCCGTTGGTGGCGGCCGCCATGGCGAGCGCCACGGCGCCACTCGGTCCGACGAGGGAATCACGACGCTTTCGCACGGCACGCCGGATGCTTGCTCACGGGGGACCCAGCCGTTCGGCCCCGTCGACCGGCTCGAGGACCCCGACGATGGCGTCCGCCTCACACGACATTCTCGTCCTCGCCCTGCGGGAGGACCCAGCGCTGCTCGGAGCGCTCGTGGAGCGCCTGCGCGGGCGCCAGATCGGAGCGGCTCTCGCGGCCGACGACTCGGCGGTCCGCTTCGCGAAGACGTCGGAGGTCCGGCCCGATCTGGTGCTTCGGGGCCCGAGGGGGAGCTGGGTGCTGGTGGAGGTCCAGCAGCGCATCGACCACCCCAAGCGCCGCCGCTGGCCGCTGGCCGCCAGCATCCTCTTCGACCAGCGTCGCGTTATGGGCGACGTCGTCGTGATCACGGCGAGCCGCGCCGTGGCCCGCTGGGCACGTGATGCAGCGCACGCCAGGGGCCCGCTCGGCAGCCGGTTGCTGCTGCAGCCGGTGGTGGTCCTGATCGACGGTCGCGAGCTCGACCTGCTGCTGGACGGTGCCCGGCCCACACTGGCCCTGTTCGCGGTGTGGGCCGTGCGGCGGCAACGAGGCTCGAGGGCGCACACCGTGCTGGCCCGTGCGCTCGAGGTGACCCAGCGATTGGAGGAGCCGTTGCGGACCAACCAGGTGCGTGCGATCCTGGACATGATCGGAGAACAGATGAGCGCGTTCCTGAAGAAACTGGCCGAGCATCCCGAGATCCTTCCGCTCAGCCCCGGCTACCGGCGATTCGAGGCGATTCTCCTGGCGCGCGGCAGGGCCGAGGGCAAGGCCGAGGGCGAGGCCGAGGGCCGGGCCGAGGGCGAGGCCAGTGGCAGGAGAGACGCGCTCCTCGCGCTGTGCGCCGCGCGTGGCCTGCGCCTCGCCCCAGCGCAACGAAGCCGAGTGCGCGCGTGCCGCGACCTGCGCACGCTCGAACGGTGGATCCGGCGCGCCGCCGTCGCCGACTCCGCGGCTGCGGTGCTGGGGGACGCGCGGAGCCCACGGCGCCGGCGCTCGACCGATCGGCGAGCCACGGGTCGGAGCTGACGCGGAAGCCTGCTCCTCGCCGCGATCGTTCCCTCTCCCGTGGTAGCCTCCAGCGCATGAAGAAGACGGTCGCGATGGCGGTACTTGCGGCGGGACTTCTGGTTGGTCGCATCGCGCTCGCTGGAGACTGCCCCGTCTGTGAATCGGCCCGGGACTGCCCCGACGGCTTCTGCGTCCGGCACGACGAGCCCGTGGGCTGCGGCGACCTCCTCCAGATCTGCTGCCCGGGCCAGATGTGCGGAATCGACAAGAGCGGCCGCCCGACCTGCGAGTCCGCCGGGACCTGCACGGTGATCGAGGGCGGCGACGGCGACGGCGACGCCGACACCGACGCCGATGCTGACACCGACGCCGACGCGGACACCGACGCCGACGCGGACACCGACACCGACGCGGACACCGACACCGACGCGGACACCGACGCCGACGCGGACGTCGACGGCGACACCGACAGCGACTCGGACGATGACGGTCCCGACCGCCGCGGCCGCGGGTGTTCCATGGCGGGTCCGGGCGCGAGGGGAGTCGAGTGGCTGGCGCTCCTGTGTGTGCTCGTTCTTCGTTCGCGCCGCCCGGGCCGATCGGCGTCGACGTAGGGCTACATCGCGATGCAGAATTGGCTCATCGGAGCCGGGATTTCCCGCCGCCCGCCGCCGACTTGGTGATCAACGTGTGCGTTTCTCGCGGCTGCGCGTCGCGATCGATCTCAGCGGATTGTTGCGGCCACGGCGGCCAGGTTGTTCGCGAAATCGCCGCCCAAAACACCGTGCGGCCCATCCCGTCTTCGCCGCGGTAGCGACTACACACCATGCCGAAGCAGTGCTCGAGCCGTGAGATGCGCGCCTCGCCACCGGCGCGCCAGGCTCGCCCCTTGCGGCGATCGTCCCCGGAGTGGGAACCAGCGTTGCCGCTCGTGCTCGATGCGCTTGTCGGTCCGGTGACCCGGCTTTGGGATGACGGTTCGACGGACGCCGAGCTCGCGAATCTTCCGTTCACCCTCGCCCGAGTAGAAGCCGCGGTCGGTTGCCGCGGTGCGGTGGGTTCCCGTGGCGACGGAGCGAAGCGGAGTCGGGGCCCACGGGACTGCGCGGCCGAAGAGCTTGATGTGGCGCTCCACCGCGGCCACGAGGAGCGGCGCGTCGGCCCTGCCCCACCCCAGACGACCCGCGGTCGCTGGGGGCCCCGGGTCGGGCACGAGGCCGACCTCGGTGACGATCCCGCCCTCCGCCTCCTGCACCTTCGCCATCATTCCGAACTCGGTCGGCTTGTGGATCTTGCCGCGCCGGAGGATCTGGGCGTGCGGCTCCAAGATGCTGACGAGCTTGCCCTTCGAGTCGGGCACTCCCCGCGTGATACGTGCTCGCGTCTGCCGCGGCACCTGACGCGCGCGCGGGATCATCTCGATCTGCTCGAGCGGCATGGACGCGGCGGCGCGCGCCTCGTCGTTCATGCGCTTCATCTGCTTGCGCGTGGCCTCGATCGCGCGCTCGGCTTGTCGCACTAACCGCCCCGCGATCCGCAGGACGCCTCGGTACACCCCGTCGGGTGGGATGATGCACCCCGGCTCGTCGAGCGCCTTCTTGCGCGCGTCCTTGTCGCGGATCCGTAGGGCGGCCGATCTCGGGGTGCATCACCCCACCCGACGGGGTGCGCATCCGTCGCGAAACCGATCGTCCCAGGCCGTGTAGCCGGAAGCCGAGCTTGACGCCGACCTCGGCGAGACGATCACGCCGTAAAGAACGAGTTGGCTTATCGATGGCTGAGAATCGGGAACCATCGCCAGGACCTCCGGGAGCGTGGTCGCATCTCACCGACTTCCCCGCTCGCCCATCAGCTCAGAGACATGGCTTACTCCTTTGCACGATTGCCCAAGGACATCCTTGACAGGTGGCTTCGAGGCCGCGCGGTGGGGGACGCGTCAGGCGGTCCGTGGTGCTCCCGGGCTCGACGCGGAAGGAGCTCGTCGAGACATGCACCGAGCTCGAGTGACTGCCCGAGCTCGGTGCTCTCTGTTCCTCCTTCAGCTCCTCGGATTGACCAGCCGCCATGTGATCGCACAGGTGCGGTCCAGCCACTCGGCCACGCCGCCGAACGCCGCATCGTCGATGTAACGCCACGCCTTCGCGATCCTCACCTGCGTC
>JACPQR010000237.1 GCA_016190375.1 Deltaproteobacteria bacterium | reverse complement strand
CTCTCCGCCTTTCGCCTCGGCCCAACGCCTGGCCGAACCTGCGCCGCGCCGCACCAGCCTGCAGGTCGGCGGCGGGGCCGGTGAAGGATCCCACGCCGGGGCCCTGATCACGCCCGGCAGCTTCGCGGGAACCGGACGTAACGCCGCCGCCAGCGGGCGCGACAAACGATCGTGCGACTACACTCGATACTTTTCTGCTTTCTTTCCGCAGCGCTCCCTGACCGGGCCGAGACCGCGCCTCGCCCCGAAGCGGCGGCGATCGTCGGGCGGGCTCGCGGCGCCGATCCGAAGTGGCGCGACGGATTCGTGAAACGGGGTGTTCGGACGCGGTTCGACCGCGAGCTCGAGGGGTCTTCTTGCGGGATGAGCCAGCCGCCTGGTATCGACCCGACAGCGCCTGCCGCCAGCCTTGACGTCGGGTCTCCATGGACCTACAGGAGTAGCCCATGACCACCGATTGGGAGGCATCGCTCCTCGGAGATGACGAGGAGGCCCGGGACGAGGCGATCGACAGCCTGACGGATGCACCCAGCGGCGCAGCGATCGACGCGCTGCAAACGCTGGCGTCCCGCGATGGCGGCTTCAATGCAGACGTCTTCACCACCCTTGCGATTTGCGCGGCAGCGGCCGGGGGCGCAGTAGCGCAGCGTGTGGCGTCCTTCCTTCTCGAGCGGTCCGCCGCGTTCGACAAATACGACGGGCCCCAGGTCGTCGGGGCGATTGCGCGCATGGGACCAGCGGCCAAGGGAGTAGCGGCTCCGATGACCCGGCTCCTGGAGGACGAGAACCACCGCATGGCGTTCGCCGCTCGCGCGGTCCTCGTGGCAATGGGCTCGGATCCAACGTCTCACGTCGAGTTCTTCATCGAGAAGGCGGCGCTCGGAAGCGTGGACGAGTCGTCGACGGCACGGACGAACCTGGAAGGGCTGGCCGCATCGGTCGTAGGGCCATGCCTCGCCCGTGCGATGCAGGACTCGCGGCCCGCCGTTCGGGCCGTCGCGGCGATGATGAGCGTGCGGACCCAGGGGCTGCACGCGGTCTCGTCGCTCCCGGCCCTGCTCGCGCTCCTCGGTGATCCCGACGCGTCGGTTCGCCTCGCCGTGCTCGGTGTCCTGAACAAGGGCTGGGGGCCAAAGAATGAGCCCCTCTTCGCGAAGGATGCGGGGGCGATCGGTCCCAAGCTAGAGCTCCTGCTCGGCGATCCCGACGCGAAGGTGAAGGCGCAGGCAGCGACTGTGAAGAGAAGGCTCGGGCTTCCTTAGGCCCGGGCTCAGCGCGCATGCTCGACGCCCTGTTCGTCTCGCGCACGCACAGCCGACGCCTCGATCTCACAGGCACCGATCGACCGAGCGGGTCGCGGATGGGCGGAGCGCCGCCTGCCGCCCTCGGCGCGGGCCCGCTGCCTTGCGGCACCTGCGGGCATCCCTACCTCTACCTGCTGACACTCGAGCCCGACTTGCTGGGCGAGGTCGCAGGTGGCCGTGCGTACTCGCTCCTCGTGTGCGATGGCCCGTGTCGTGGTCGCGAGAGCGCCCTGGGTCCCGGACTCGGATCGACCTTGATGGGGCACGCGCTTGGACCGCGCGGGCCGGGTACCTCATGGCAATGGGCCAAGACGGGTCGTGGTCTCGTGGCAGCTCTGCCGAGCCCCGATCCGGGTCCAGGCGACGGCGGCGAGCCCGCCAAGGTCTCGAAGATCGGCGGCAAGCCGGGCTACAAGCAGGACGAGGCGCCGGAGCCCGCAGAGACCACCTTCGTCGTGCAGATCTCCGACGACTTCGGCGTGATCGAGTGTGAAGGGCGATCGTTCCTTCTCGGAGGAAGCGGCGGCTGGTACGCCTTCGGGGAGCTCGTCGACGGAGCGCTCGTGCTCGGCTCTCCGCGCGGCATCTGCCAGATCTAGCGCATGGCCGGCATTGACCGTCGATGTCTTCGCGGGGATCGGGTACTGCACGTCGAGCGCGTTCGGTGTAAACTGGCGATCAGAGCGTCATGAACCTCGCCGGAGAGCTTCCTCGCCGTCGCTTCACTGCCGACGAGGTGATCCGCATGGCCGAGGCGGGAATCCTCGGCCGGGACGATCGTGTCGAGCTGCTGGAAGGAGAGCTGGTCGTGGTGCCTCCCCAGGGACCCGAGCATGCGGCCGAGACCGTGGACCTCCAGCTGCGGCTCAGGGTGTACGAGCCGGGTGCGCATGTCAGGCCGCAGCTCCCGCTCGCCGGCGGCTCCGAAGACCTCCCCGAGCCGGACCTCGCGGTCGTCCGCGGCGCGCCCCGCGACTACACCCGGCGACATCCCACTGGCGCGGACACGATCCTGGTCGTGGAGATCGCACGAACCAGTCAGGCCATCGATCGTCGCAAGGCAGCCATCTACGCCCAGATGGGCGTGCCGGCCTACTGGATCATCGACCTCGCCAAGCGCCGGATCGAGGTCCGCGGCGACCCGACCCCGGACGGCGAGTACCGATCGACGATGCTGCTCGCCGAGAGCGATTCCGTGAGTCCGCCTGGTCTCGGACTGACCTGGAGCGTGGCGTCGTTGCTCGTCTGACGTTCCGAGTCCTCGCAGCCCATTCCCTGTCTTCGCCCCGCAGATCGCAGCCCGTCGTGGACGCCAACCGCCCGCCGTGCGCTCGAGATCAGCCCGCGAGCGGGTCCCGGTGGATCTCGTCCACCTCGACCGAGCAGCCGAGCGACTCGAGCCGGATACGCTCGCCGCTCCGGAGCGTGACCTCGTCCCGGCGCTCGTCCAGCCGGCGCCAGACGTCCGTTCGCCGGTCGTCGTGCGCGACCAGCAGCACCTCGCGAAGCGACACGGTGCGCTTGTAGTGCGCGAGCTCCTCGCCGCGATCGTGGTCTTCGGTGGACGGGCTCAGCACCTCGCACACGAGTACGGGGTTCGGGGCGGTGTGGCGCGTTACCGAGCCGAGGGTCCCCCAAGGCACACCGGAGCCCCAGCTCGCAGCCTCCGCGAACCCCAACCCCGCTTGGGCTGCGCCCCGATGTTGCGCGTGGCCCTCCCGAGGGCGATGACCCGTGCGCGCCGCTCGCGTTCCTTGCGCTCGAGACGCCCACCCACGCGGAAATCGCCCTTGTCGCCACGCGCACCGCGGCACGCATCGAGAAGATCCTGCGCTCGCACGGCCGGAGCCCGGACCCCGAGATCGGTGACGAGATGCCGCCCGAGCTTTGCCACGACGAGCCCGGGCTCGCCGCGTGCCATGCCGCCGCGGCGCAGGGCGTCGCCCTGAACGGCGAGCGCGCAGGAGAGCCGCCTGCGACTTGCCTCGAACGGCCAGTACGTCGTCGCGGAGGGCGGCGGCGGCCGCGAGGTCAGCGCCGACCGCGACGCCGTCGGGCCCTGGGAGACCTTCGGCCTGACATGCCAACGAAGAGGACGGCGCGCTCGACCGTAACGCCGCCGCCAGCGGGCGCGACAAACGATCGTGCGACCATACTCGATGCTTTTCTGCTTTCTTTCCGCGGCGCTCCCTGACCGGGCCGAGACCGCGCCTCGCCCCGAAGCGGCGGCGATCGTCGGGCGGGCTCGCGGCGCCGACCCGAGGTGGCGCGACGGATTCGTGTCCGCCCGAGCCGGCGAAGCCGTCGAGCTCGCCGTGCTCGTTCGCGCCGGAAGGAGCTGGTACGGCGAGCCGTCGCGGGCCTGGCTCGGCGGCGTTCCCGTTTCCGTCCGCCCGCTCGGCGAGCTGGGCGCGACTCGCGTCACCTGGGCCCGAGTGGAGCCCTGGATGGGCCGGGACGGCGTCCCGTACTCGAACGCCGTTCTCCTCGGGCCCCAGCACGGTCAGTGGCGCGGCTACGACCGGATCGCGTACTTCGAGACGCCCGTGGGCGGTGCCGGTCCCACCCGGGTCGTGAGCGATGCCCGGCCGACCATCTCCGACCTCGACGTGCACTCCGGGCTCGGGACCATGCGCTGGACCGCAACCGTAATGACCCCTGGAGGCGCGGTCCGGGCGCCCGGGGCCGACTCGGCCGGCGACACGGGCATCGATCCCGCGGTGATGCGCGTGAGCTTCCGGGCGCGCGACGACTTCGTTGGCTGGCTGACCAGCTACTTCAACGTTCCGGCAGTCTTCGCGAGCGCGGGCCCCGGCAACCGCCACCAGACCGATCGGTACGTGGGAACCGACTGCGCCGATGCCCTGATCGGCGCACTGCGCGCCGCCCGCGTGCGCGGCGTGGCATACACGAGCGTGTCGGGGCTCGGGAGGTACGCCGCCAGCGTGACCGCGACGCTTCGCCTGCGGCCCGATGGCCGCATCATCACCGAACAGGACGAAACGGCGGTGACGCTCCGCCATGGCGCGGACGTCCGCGAGGGCGACGTCGTGATCCTCGACTACGTCGGGTTCGCGGGCCTGCCTCGGAGCTGGGACCACGTGGGTGTGCTCGGCCCCGACGACGGCGACGGCCTCTTCGACGCCGACGATCTCCTGTACCACATGGGACTGCTCGAGGGTCTCGCGCTCGAGCCGCTCCGCGCGCAGGGCCACGTTCGCCTCCGCGTCCTGCGGCTTCGACCACGCTACCTCCCTCACGGCTCGGCGTGAGCGTTCTCAGTGCGAGCGAAAGAACGGCTCGCTGAACCTCGCCTGGGGGCCGATGACGCCGAAGCGGAACCTCGCCAGATACTGCCGCGCGGCGCGCTGGACGCCGGGGACCGTCACGGCCCTGAGCCGCTCGATCATCTGATCCGCGTACTCCCGCCCGCCCGCCACGAGCTCCCAGTGTCCGAGCAGCTCGGCCTGGGCGGCGTTGGTCTGCAGGTCCATGTAGTAGCCGGTCAGGTAGAGGTTGATCTGGTCCTGCAGGTCGCGGTCGGAGACCGGCTCGTTCTGGATGCGCTCGACCTCGTCGAACATCACGCCGACGGTCCTCTGCGGATCCTGCGCGGTCGTGTAGATGTGGCCGTAGTTCGCGAGCGAGTTCGCGAGCCTGGCGCTGACGGCATAGGTGAGGTTCCGCTTGGTGCGGACCTCCTCGAAGAAACGGTTCGAGAGGATCCTGACGGCCATGACCAGGGGCGCGTAGTCGGGGCTCATCGCGGGAGGGCCGGCGTACATCCCCAGGACGTACGTCGTCGGAAGCTCCCGAGCTTCGAAGCGCACCGCGGCGCGATCGATCGGCAGCACGGGCGGGCGCTGGTCAGCCCAGGGGCCCCCTGGCCCGGTCTCGGGCAGCGCGCCCAGCGTCGCCTCGAGCTTGGCGCGCAGGACCGATTCGTCGACGTCTCCCACGACCACGACGAGTGCCCGGTCGCGCGTGACGAGCTCCCGCCAGTACCGGCGAAGCCTGGCCGCGTCGAGCGGCGCCACCGACGCCTCGAAGCCGAGCTGACGGTTGAGGTAGGCGTGGCCCTCGAAGGCCGACTCGGCCGCGAGCTGCCCGACGTACTCGTCCGGCTCGTCCGGGATCCTCCGGATCAGCGTGAGCTGCCGTTCCTTGTGCAGCGCGACCTGGTCGTCCGGGAAGGCCGCGTTCCCGAGGACGTCGTCGAAGACGTCCCATGCCTCGGAGAAGCTCTGCCGGATCGTGGACAGCGTGATCGTCGAGTAGTCGCGGTCGGCGTTGCCGTCGATCTGCGACCCCAGGCTCTCCAGGCGCGCCGCGAGCTGGTCCTTGTCGAGTCGCGTCGTGCCGCCCTCGGTCCCCACGGTGAGCGCGAGCATCTCGATCCCCGCGCTCTCACGGGTCAGGTTCCTCGAGCCACCTTTCAGGAGGAGGTTACAGACCACGATGTCGTCGTTCGGGCGACGCTTGTAGATCACTTTGACGCCGGCGACCTCGAGCTCGACGACGCCGCGGTTGAGCGCGCCGGGCTGGGGGGGCGCGACCGGAGCGGGGGGCGCCGGCGCGGGCGGCGGCGGCGGCAAGGTGCGGCGCGGGCGCTCACCGGCGCAGCAGGCAACCACGAGGACCAGGAGCGGCAGCAGCCGCTTCATCGCGCACCTCCCCGCGTCCACCGGATCGCTCGAGCCGTGCCGGGGCGCGCCCTGGAGCGCGGCTCCGGGACGACCGGATCGCCGGGAAGGGGGCTCGGCACCATCGGGACGAGCCGTGCCCGGACGCGCCGCGCGACCTCGTCCATCCCGAGCGAGACCCTCTGCCGCTCGGCGCCGTCGAGGAGCACACCGAGCACGAACGGCTTTCCCTGGACGTACGTCCGGACGTAGCGCTGGATGTCCGCGCGCGTCACGGCGCGCAGGCCGTCGAGATAGCCCATGTAGTAATCGAGCCCGCAGCAGGCCCACCAGAAGCTGACGTTGTGGGCGAGGTCGCTCGTCCGCTCGCGCTCCTGCAGTCGCGAGACCGCGAGGAGGGTCTTGGCGGTCTCGAGCTGCTCGTCAGTGAAGTAGTCCGCGTCGTCGAACCTGGCGACCTGCTCGTCGATGGCCTGCATCGCCTGGAGCACCTTCTCGGGCTGGGTGGCCGCGGAGAGCGAGATCGGCCCGACGTTGGCCTGCGTGTAGTACGAGAGCCCCGCCTGGAGCGTGACGCCCGTGTCGACCAGGGCGTTCTGGAAAGCCGAGGCGCCCTGGCCGAGGATGAAGGAGAAGACGTCCGCCGCGTAGGTCGCGGCCCGGTCGCGCATGACGTCGGGCCCGTGCCACGAGTATTGGAGCACCGCCACCCTGCTCGGCTTGTCGACGTAGACCACCTGATTGCGGCGCAAGGGCGGGAAGGTCACGCGAGGGTGGGCCACGAAGGGATCCGGGGCGCGGCGCCAGTCCCCGAACAGCTCGTGCGCGAGCTCGGTGGCACGGGCCGGATCCACGTCGCCGGCGACGACGAGGGCGGCGTTGTTGGGGACGTAGTACGTGTCCTTGAAGAAGACCATCTGCTCGCGAGTCGCCGACAGGATCGTGCGGCGATCTCCGAGCGGGTTCTTGCGCGTCGCGAACGGCCGCCACAGGTACTCGTCGACCTGGCGGCTGAGGTGATAGTAGGGACTGGCCTCGTTGCGGTCGTACTCGCCGATCACGACCTCGCGCTCTCGCGTCAGCTCGGCGTCGTCGAACAGGGGCGTCCGGATCGCGTCGCGCATGAAGACCATCCCCTCGCGCAGCCGGCTCGACTCGAGCGTGAAGAAGTAGTTGACGCGCTCCTCGCTCGTCGTGCCGTTGAACCGGATCCCGAGCTCGCGCATCCGCGCAAGGTACGCCTCCTGGTTGGGGATGGTCGCGTTGCCCTTGAAGAACATGTGCTCGTACAGGTGCGACAGTCCGGACAGCTCCGGCGGCTCGACGAACGACCCGGCCCGGGCGACGATCTCGACGGTGACGATCGGGACGGAGTGGTCCTCGATGGTGATGAGCTCCAGCCCGTTCTCCAGGCGGCTCGACCGGACGTTCGACATGTCGACTGTCAGGGGCTGGACCTGAGCAAGCGCCTGGGGGGCGCTTGCAGCCACGACGACCAGGGCTGCCGCAAACCACGACGGGCGGGTGATCATGCGAGCTATCTAGCACGGAAGCGACGTTCGCTGTTGCCTCCGGGTCCCCTTCGCCCTAGCTTTTCCTCCGTGGGACCCACGGGACGCGCGACCGGGGCGGACTTGACCAGGATGAAGCAGACATTCGCGCAGCACGTGCGCAAGCACGGCCTCAAGTCGACCCGGCAGCGTGACCGGATCGTCGACGTCTTCCTCCGGTCCTCCGGTCACGTCTCGATCGACGATCTGGTCGAGCAGGTGCACCGGGTAGACCCGCGGATCAGCTCGGCGACCGTGTACCGCACCGTCAAGCTCCTGGCCGACGCCGGCCTCGCGGACAAGCGCCAGTTCGTGGACGGCCTGGCCGCCCGGTACGAGCCGACGGGCGCGGAGCACCACGACCACCTGATCTGCACCCGGTGCGGCCGGATCGACGAGTTCGAGAACGAGGCGATCGAGCGCCTGCAAGAGGAGGTCGCCCGGTCCCACGGGTACCGGATCCTCTCGCACCGGCACGAGATCCGCGGGCTGTGCCCGGCCTGCCGCGAGAACTTCTGAGAAGGAGCAGCCGTGTCCGACTTCCGCAAGCACGACGAGTACCACACCGGCCAGGGGCTCGAGCCGACCAGGCCGATCGACCTCGGCAGCGTCGAGACGGTCGGCGACCTCGTCCGGCAGATGGCGAGCACCTCGTTCGGGGGACGCCAGCTCGGCGAGGCGGCCGACGTGCTCTACCGGATGGCCGTCGATCCGCAGTGCTTCGTCGTCGGAACGTTCTCCGGCGCGATGACGGTCGCCAAGCAGGGGCTCCTCCTGTGCGACATGATCGACCGCGGGATCTTGAACGCCGTCGTCTCGACGGGCGCGCTCATGGCTCACGGCCTCGTCGAGGCGTTCGGGATGACGCACTTCAAGTACGACGGCTCCGTGCCGGACGACGTCCTGTACGAGCAGGGCTACGACCGCGTCTACGACACGCTCGAGCTGGAGAAGAACCTCGACGACTCGGAGGTCGTCATCCGCGAGGCTCTCCTGGGCCTGGACCCGACCCAGACGCTCTCGAGCCACCTCATCCTGCGCGCGATCGGAAAGTACCTGGCCGAGAAGTTCCCCGACCACCGGAGCATCCTGAAGTCCGCGTACCTCGCGGGCGTGCCCGTCTACGTCCCGGCCTTCACCGACAGCGAGCTGGGCCTCGACATCGCCCTGATGAGCCGCCGCCGGATCCTGGCGGGGGAGAAGAGGCTCGCGTTCGACCCGTACCTGGACCTCGAGGACTACACCGCGCGCGTCTGCGAGCAGGACAAGCTCGGGATCTTCACCATCGGCGGCGGTGTCCCGCGGAACTGGGCGCAGCAGGTCGGTCCGTACCTCGACATCATCCAGAAGCGCATCGGCCTCAGGGTCGGCAAGCTCCAGCGCTTCCGCTACGCGGTGCGGATCTGCCCGGAGCCCGTGCACTGGGGAGGGCTGTCGGGCTGCACCTACTCGGAGGGCGTCTCGTGGGGGAAGTTCCTGCCGAGGTCCGAGGGCGGCGCGTGGGCCGAGGTGCCCGCCGACGCGACGATCGCCTGGCCGCTCGTCCTCGCCGCGGTCCTCGAACGCCTGAAGAAGGAGGGCCGGACGGCCCAGTTCACGGGACCGAAGCCCCGCGTCTGATATATATTGTGCTGCAACGAATAATGCTGTGGCGCATAATGAGTGAATGCGATTCGTCGATCGCGAGGAGGAGCTGCGCAGGCTCGAGGCGGTGACCCGATCTCCCGGGCCGGCGCTCGTCGTCGTCTGGGGCCGGCGGCGAATCGGCAAGACGCGCGTGCTCCTCGAGTGGGTCGGAAAGACGGACGGACTCTACTGGGTGGCGGATGAGTCGGCACCGCCGATCCAGCGCCGGTACTTCGCCGAGGCACTCGAAGCGCGCATCGCCGGCTTCGGGCAGGTCGAGTACCGCGACTGGGAAGCGCTGTTCGCGCGCCTCGGTCGGGAAATGGACCGTGCACGGTGGCGCGGACCCATCGTCATCGACGAGCTGCCGTACCTCGTGGCGGCCGCGCCGGAGCTCCCGAGCGTGCTCCAGCGGTTCGTCGATCTGGCCGGTCGCCAGTCCGAGATCTTGCTCGCTCTGGCCGGGTCCAGCCAGCGGATGATGCAGGGACTGGTCCTGGACGCCCGCGCGCCTCTGTACGGCCGGGCTCGCGAGGCGATGAAGCTCCGTCCCATCCTGCCCGGATGGCTCGGGCCCGCGCTCGGGCTCCGCGACCCGAGGGCGATCGTCGAGGCCTGGACGCTGTGGGGAGGCATCCCGAGGTACTGGGAGCTGGCCTCGTCGTTCTCGGATCAGAACGCCGCCGCCGACGCTCTCGTGCTCGATCCGCTCGGGCCGCTTCACGACGAGCCCGCGCGCCTGCTCCTCGAGGAGAGCCCGTCGGCCGTGTCCCTCCGCCCGCTGCTCGACGCGATCGGCGCGGGCGCGCATCGCGTATCGGAGATCGCGGCTCGTGTCGGACAAGCCGCGACGTCGCTCGCGAGGCCGCTGACGCGGCTGCAAGAGCTCGACCTCGTCCTGCGAGAGATCCCTTTCGGCGAGCCGGAGCGCGCAGGCAAGCGGGCACTGTACCGGATCGCCGATCCATTCCTCCGGCTGTGGTTCGCGGTCGTCGGTCCTCGCCGGTCCTGGCTCCTGCAGGCGCCTCGCGATGGAAGGCTCGCCCTCGTCGCCCGCGCGCTGCCGAGGCTCCGCGCGATGGCCTGGGAGGAGCTGTGCCGGCTCGCCGTGCCTCGCCTGGCGGCGAAGCTGGGAGGTGTCTCATTCGGGCAGGCGCGCCGCTTCTGGCGAGGCGGGGGCCCCGAGTGGGACGTCGTCGCCGAGTCCGTCGACGGCAGCGTGCTTCTGCTCGGGGAGGCGAGGTGGCCGGAGCGCGATCCGTCGGCGTCGGAGATCTCCGAGATCGCCCGCTCGCTCATGGCGAGAGGAGCGCCCCCGATCCGTCGCCCCGAAGGCGGACTGATCCATCACGCGATCTTCGTCCCGCGGCGGCCGCCGGGCCTCGGCCGAGTCGCCGGCCACGTCCACGTCATCGACGCGGCGGCGGTCGTCCGCTGCCTCCGCTGACGGCCCGGCGGCCGCACGTCCGGCCATCGGACCCGACCACTCATGTGGCCGGCCAGGCGAATGGCTGCCCAACACCGCGAGAATCCCGGAGATCGCTCTGGCACGGCGCTGGCTTGCAACCCGCTCATGACCCGCGCCCTGCGCCTCTCGGTACTCCTTTCGTCCGCCCTCGCCCTGTCCTCCGCCCGTTGCGGCGGGCCCGACGAGGCGGGCGGACCGGACGACGAGTGGGGGATGGACGGCCCGCTCGAGCCGACACCACCGCGCGGCAAGGAAGACTCGGAGTACCGCCGGGGCCTGCTCGTGAAGACCGACACCACCCGGACGCAGGTCTGGACGGCGCGCAACAAGTGGGAGGACCGCGACACGCTCGCCGCGCGCAAGGCCGGCCTGGCCTGGCCCGCCGACAGCGGCCTGAACTGGGACGAGAAGTACGCCAGATGGATCGAGTCGCTCCGCTGGATCCCCAGCGTCGGCGGGCAGTGGGAGACGGTGGAGCTGACGACTCCGTGGGGGAAGATGCTGCCCTCGCCGCAGCTCGAGTGCGCGGAGATGTCGCTCTTGCTGCGCATCGCGTTCTCGGCCTGGCACGATCTGCCGCTCTTCCTCGAGGCGCAGGACGAGTCTGGTCAGCGCGTGTACTTCGGTCACAACGGCGTGCGCACCGCGACCGGCCGCTACGCGCAGAGCCCCGAGTTCGCGATCTCCTACCGCGACACCTCCGCGACCCCGCCGGCCGACCCCGCGGCGAGCTGGCCGCACGACGCCAAGCTCAGGACACGCAAGCTCTGGGGCGGCGAGGACGAGCAGCCGATGGTCGCGCCCGGCGCGCCGCTCGGCGCCTATCTGGACGAGATCCACCTCAACAAGCGCGCCGGGTACTTCACGGTGATGGCGCTCAACTACCTGGGCTCGGTCAACCTCGCCGACACCGCGAACACCTACAACGTCGTCCCCGAGGCGGTGCGGGCGGGCGACTCGCTCGTCGAGCGCTGGCAGCGCGTCGGCATCGGCCACACCCTCGTCGTCAAGGAGGTCGTCGCCCTCGGCGAAGGCAACCTCGACGTCGTGACCGTATCGGGCTCGATGCCTCGCCGCCAGGCCAAGCGCGAGTCGGGCCTGTCCTCCAAGCGTTACTTCACCAGCGACTCCGCGGGCGGCCCGGGCACGAACTACGAGGGCGACGAGTACGCGAAGCTCGGCGGCGGGCTGAAGCGGTGGCGCGTCACGAAGAACATCGGCGGCTACTGGACGAACACCTGGATGGACGCGGACGAGGCGAGCTGGATCGACTCGACGGACCTCGCGCGCATCTGGGCGCGCCCGGCGCGCTTCGAGGACCTGCTGGGCCAGGTCTCCCCGGAGCAGCAGCGCACCGAGCTCGTGGCGCAGATCGAGGACGCGCGCCGCCACCTCACGCAGTACCCCGCGTCGTGCTCCGCCCGAGAGCGCCGCGAGCGCGCGTTCGAGGACCTCTACGACCTCGGTGCTCGTGACCTCGACCTCACCCGCGCGCAGATCGACACCCAGTACCGGACGCTCGCGGACTCGGTGCTCGCGGAGCTCGTGTACGGCCGCTCGAAGACCTGCTGCTGGAACTCGACGACGGCCCCCATGTACTCGATCGTGATGGACTACGCCGCGGCGGAGCAGCAGGAGGCCGGCGATGCCTGCGCCCTGCCCAGCGTCTTCATGAGCCAGGCCGACGGCTACAGGCGCTGGGCCGATTTCGCCGAGCAAACCGGGCGGGCCGCGGCATGGAGGGCCTGGACGGAGGACGAGCCCTGCGGTCAGCGCGACGCGCCCTCCGACACCGAGGCCGAGCACCAGGGCACGCCGTACTGCGAGCTCGGCGCGGGCGGCGGCGGCTGCACCGATCCGTTCGAGCCCAACGACACGCGGGCCGGCGCCCGCGCGATCTCGGGCACGGTCGAGGCATTGCGCATATGCGCGGGCGACGTCGACTGGCTCGCGGTCGAAGCCGCCGCGACCGTGCGCATCGAGTTCACGCACGCCTCGGGCGACCTCGACGTCGTCGCGGTCGACGCTTCGGGCGCCGAGGTGGGACGGAGCGCGGGCACCTCGGACAGCGAGGAGGTCGCCGTCCCCGCCGGAGGCGCGATCGAGGTCTTCGGCTACGCCGGCGCAGAGAACGAGTACCGGGTCATCGTGAACTGAGAGCCGTCGGGGCGCGTCGGCGCCTGGCGTGGTAGTGTGGTTGGGTCTGGAGACCGGGGCCATGCAGATCGCGCTCACAGCCGTGTACCGAAGAGTCCCCGAAGGCTACATCGCGTTCGTCGAGGAGCTCCCCGGAGCGAACACCCAGGGCGCGACGCTGGAGGAGGCACGTCGCAACCTGGTCGAGGCCGTGGAGCTGGTGCTCGAGGCCAACCGCACCCTCGCCCAGGAAGATCTTCGCGGCGAGGAAGTGATCCGAGAGCCTCTCGAGCTCCCACCGGCGTGAAGCGCGTCGATCTCGTGCGTCACCTGCAGCAGAATGGCTGCGTTCTCCTGCGCGAGGGCGCCAACCATTCGGTCTTCGTGAACCGAGCTTCACGCAAGTCGTCGGCGGTCCCGCGACACCGCGAGATCAACGACCTCTTGGCCCGGAAGATCTGCAAGGACCTCGACATCCTGCAGCCCTGATATGTCCATCCGCCTGGGCCCATTCGACATCCACGCACCGATCGGAAGGGGCGGCATGGGCGAGGTGTGGCGCGGCGAGCATCGGGCCCAGAAGGTCCCGGTCGCCGTCAAGGTGATCACGGGCGAGCGCGCGCAGGTGCCCTTCTACCTCGCGGCGTTCCGCAACGAGGTCCGCGCGATGGCCGGGCTGGACCATCCGTCGATAGTGGTCGTGTTCGATCACGGCCGGGTGACGGACGAGGCCGAACAGGCCTCGAGCGGCGCGCTTCGCGCGGGCAGCCCCTACCTCGTGATGGAGCACTGCGCTGGCGGATCGCTGGCGCAGCAGGTGGGGCGCCTGTCCTGGGGAGCGCACCGACTCACCCTCCTTTGCATCCTCGACGCGCTCGCCCATGCGCACGCGCGCGGCGTGGTCCATCGCGACCTCAAACCCGGCAACGTGCTGCTCGGCGGGTCGAGCTTCGCCGTCAAGCTGTCCGACTTCGGCCTCGCCCACGCGCTCGGCGAGGAGTCGCCCGACCGCCACGAGGCGCGCGCCTACGGGACGCCCTCGTACATGGCGCCCGAGCAGCTCGCCGGGAGGTTCAGGGACTACGGCCCCTGGACGGACCTGTACTCTCTCGGATGTCTGGGCTGGGAGCTCGCGACGGGAGAGCCGCCGCTCGGCCGCGGGTCGCTCGACGCGATCCGACGCGCTCACGTCCACTCGCCGGTCCCTCCGCTGCGGCCGCGCATGGCCGTTCCGGCGGGGCTGGAGGCCTGGCTCGGGCGCTTGCTCGAGAAGGACCCTCTGGTTCGCTTCCGGCGCGCGGCCGACGCCGCGCTCGCCCTCCTCGAGCTGGGCGAGCCCGTCCCGCCCGCCGAGGCGCCCGCCGAGGTCCCGAGCGACGAGGTCGACTCGTCGCGCTCGACGGTCGCGCTGCCGATCGACGGCGTGAGCATCGACGCGCTTCGATCGGGGCCGACGCACCCTGCAGTCCGCATTCCGCCCGTTCCCGGCTCCTGGCACAGCGAAGCGCACGACGGACCGGGCGCGCAGCTCGACCTCACGGGGGTCGGGCTGGGGCTGTGGGGTCTGCGCTCGATCCCCCTCGTCGGAAGGGAAGCGGAGCGTGACGCCCTCTGGGACGAGCTCGAGCAGACCGCGCGGACCGCGCGGGTGCGAACGGTGCTCCTTCGTGGACCCGCAGGTGTGGGCAAGAGCCGGCTGGCCGAGTGGCTCTGCCAGCGCGCCCACGAGGTCGGCGCCGCGAGCGTCCTCAAGGCGGTGCACGGTCCCGGCGGCGGACCGGCGGACGGCCTGGGCCCCGCGCTGTCGCGTCACCTGGGCTGCGCGGGCCTTCCGCGAGGCGACGTCCAGGCGCGCATCGAGGAGGTCATGGGGGCGCAGGGGATCGCCGATGCGGACGAGCACGCCGCGCTGACGGAGCTCATCGCCCCCGGGACGCAGGCCGAGAGGGCCGTGCGCTTCGCCAGCCCTCTGGAGCGGCACCTCGTCGTGGGCCGCGCCCTCGGCAGGATCGGCACCGAGCGCCCCGTCGTGTTCTGGCTCGACGACGTGCAGTGGGGCCTCGACACGCTCTCGTTCGTCTCGCTTCTCTTCGGTGCGAGGAGCCCGATCCTCATCCTGATGACCGCACGCGACGAGGCCCTGGCCGAGAGAGAGGCCGAGTCCCGCGCGCTCGAGGAGCTCGCGGCGAAGGCCAGCACACGCATGATCGACGTCGGGCCCCTGCCCGAGGACAGCCGCCTCGGCCTCGTCCGGCGGCTGCTCGGACTGGACCGCGAGCTCGCGCGCGCCGTGGTCGACAGGACCGCAGGCAATCCGCTCTTCGCCGTCCAGCTCGTCGGCGACTGGGTACACCGAGGGCTCCTGGAGCTGGGCGAGGACGGGTTCGCGCTGCGTGCCGGCGTCGGAGTCCCGCACTTGCCGGACGACCTGCACGAGGTGTGGGCGAACCGCATCGGCCGCGTGCTCGAGGATCGCCCCGCCACCGACGGTGCGGCGCTCGAGCTCGCCGCGCTCCTCGGCCGCGAGGTGGACGGCGCCGAGTGGCGCGACGCCTGCGCCAGGATGGGCTTCGAGCCTCCGGACGGCCTGGTCGACGCTCTGCTCTCGCAAAGGCTCGCGGTCCGCGGCGTGGTCTCCGGGTCGGAGGGCTGGTCGTTCGTCCACGGGATGCTGCGCGAGAGCCTGGAGCGCCGCGCGAGGGAGTCCGACCGATGGCCCGGCCTTCACCGCGCCTGCGCCTCGATGCTGCACGGTCGCACCGGTCCTGCAGTCGCCGAGCGCCTTGGGCGGCACCTGATGGCCGCGGGCGACGCCGCCCTCGCTCTCGAGCCCTTGCTGGAGGGCGCGAACGAGCGAATGTCCGCGGGCGACGCGGAGGACGTGGAGGCGCTCGTCGCCGAGAGGGAGCGCGGCATGGATGTCCTCGATCTGCCCGCGGCCGACTCGCGACGCGGGCAGGGCTGGGTGCTCGCGAGCCGCGCCCTGCGCTTCCGGGGCGAGACCGAGGCGGCCTGGCAATCGGCCGCGCGAGCGGAGTCCGACGCCCGGCGATTCCGCTGGTCCGACGTGCTACCGGCCGCGCTCCTCGAGCTCGCCGCCATCGCGCGCAGCCGGGGCGATCTGTCGGGGTCCGAAGCGCGATGTCGCGAGGCGGCGGCGCTCGCGGCCGACCTCGGAGACCGCAAGCTCGCGGTCCGGTGCGCCATCGCCCTCGCCTGGGTCCTGTTGCAGCGTGGCGGTCTGGCAGAGGCCGAAGAGCGCCTCCGCGCCGCCCTGGCCGACGCCGTGCCGATGGGCGCGCTCGAGTCCGAGGCGGAGTGCCACCTCCGGCTGGGAGACCTGTCCGTCAAGGCGGGTCGGCTCGCCGATGCGAAGGCCCATCTCGAGCTCGCCCGCGAGCGCTTCTCGACGTGCGGCGGCCGCTGGGGGTTCGCGGTCGCCACGAGCGACCTCGCCGAGGTCGCGCGGCTCGAGGGCGACCTCGAGGCCGCGGAGGCCGGCTACCGCGCGGCGCTCGATCGGTTCCGCGCGCTCGGTTCGGCTTCGGCCTCGATCCCGGAGCTGAACCTCGCGCTCGTGCTCGTGCAGCGAGGGCGGTGGGACGAGACAGGGGTCCTCTTGCCAGAGCTCCTCGCCAAGCTCGAGCGCGAGAACCGGGGGCTCCTCGTGGGTGTCTTGCACGCCTGCCTGACGGCCCACGCCGCCGCCACCCGCGACTGGCCCGCCTGGGATCGCCACCTCGAGGCCTGCCGCAGGATCTTCGACCAGACGGGCGCGTTCGACGTCGACATCGCGCAGGTGGCCGCCATCGCCGGCGACCTCGCCGCCGCCGCGGGCGAAGCGGCACGAGCCGCCGACGCGCGCAGCCTCGCACGCAGGCACTTCACGGGCCTCGGCCGCACGGACGACGCGAAGCGCCTCGAGACGGCGCCTCGACCGAGGAGAGATGCATGAACGCACGTCCGCTGGGCCGCGCCGGTCGGCTCCGGGGGAGGGGATGGGGATAGGTAACATGCAGGGGGAGCAGCCGGCCACCCGGACAAGTGCCGGGAGTCGACGTGATGCTCGATCCACGAAACAGCAGAGCTGCTGGAGCTCGATCCACGAAACAGCAGAGCTTAGACAGCAGAGCTGCTGGAGCAGAGCTGAAACAGCAGAGCTGCTGGAGCTCCGGATCCCGCCCCCGGAGATTCGCGCGATCGCCACGGCGCCCCGTCCCCCGGACTGATTCCCGCAGGAAGGGACTTCGATGCGGCTGAGGTCCCCATCGCGCACGTCACGTCCGCGACCTCCCGCGGCCGTCGATCAGAGACCCACGCGCGTCGCCTCTTCATACGCCGCCGCCAAGGCAGGCAGGGGCGATGGCGCGGACCGCCAGGCATCGGCAGCGCGCCGAAACGTGGCGCGCTCCGTCGCGCCGTCTGCCCACATCTTGCGACAGTCGGGGTCCTCCTTCAGTGACCGAGTCTCCACCACGCCTTCGATCCCGTTCAGTGCGGCGAGCCACGGCTCGACGCTCCAAGTCGGAACGAGGATCGCGATCGGCTCCTTCTCGGTGCGAGGCGGTTCGAGCTCGGCGGCGAGCGCGTCGCTCCGCGATCGGGATCCGACGTTGTCGCCGTCGGTGGCGACGACAAGGCCGAGGTTCCGCTGGAAGCTCTTCGAGCGTAGCTTCTTGACGCTGCCCGCGTAGCGACGCACGACGTACGCCGACGCGGCGCCGCGGCCCTCGGGTGCGTCGTCGACGTCGACGACGCGCACCGAATACCGGTCGCACAGAGCCCGGAGGAGCCGCTCGGTCCGGCGATCCTCGCAAAGGATGACGACCCGCAGAGCATCAGCCATCTTCGGCCCCGAGCTTGAGGAGATCGTAGGCGGTCACGCCCGCTTCGAGATCAGGCTGGAGCTTCCCGATCCTCGTCACGCCCGAAGCGGGATCGCGCCACATTCTCCAGGCTTCGTCGGCGGCCAGATAGTTGATCGTCTCGGGGTGGTGCGACAGGACGAGGACCTGCCGGCCGCCCGCGCTCGCGCTGTCCAGCAGCACGCGGAGCCACGGTTGGATCTCCGCCGGCGCGACGTAGTTCTCGATCTCGTCGAGGACGGCGAGGCCCGCATGCGCCAGCTCGAAGCGAAGCAGACCGTACAGCGCGATCAGGAGCCGTTGCCCGTCGGACAGCTTCGCCCAGGAGAGCTCGTAGCTCGTCCCGTCGAAGAAGAAACGCGCGCGAAGGTCCTTCACCTCCGGACTGATCGGCTCCAGCCGGAGCTGCTGGAACCCTGCGATGCGGTCCCGGAGGTCGGACATCATCGCCGTCATCGCATCGGGATCCTCCTGGACGCGACCGCGATACCAGTCCGCGAAGTTCGACAGGTCCCGCTCGAGCGTGGGCGCCTCGCCCGTCGCCGCGCCCCCCAGCCGCCGCGGGTCGGGCTTCACTCCGCGTATCGAGCGAACCGCCTCGCGGAAGGCCGTGATCTTCTGGTTGTCAGGGCGTGGCTCGAGGACCGAAACGAAGGAACGCCGGCGGTCGAAGGCGATCGTGGCCTTGGCCGCGGGAGCGGGGGCATCCCCAAAGAGCTCGACCTTCCCATCGGCAGAGCGATACAGGAGCCCCCCGTTCGCCAGGCGAAGCTCCTCGCGAATTCGGCCTGAGGTCCCCTCCTTCCTGTAGGAGATCCGGTAGAGGAACCCGTCGTCCTTCGAATCGAGGTCGACCTCGATGGTCTGCTCCGGCTCGCGCAGCCACTCCGCGCACGTCGAGGGGAAGCCGGTCTCCTCGTGGAGCTTGCCGACCACCAGGACGTCCTGGAGCGTCCACAAAACCTCGAGAAGCGAGCTCTTCGCGCCGTTCGGGCCGACGAGCACGCACGACGAGGGCGGGTGCCACTCGAAGTTCACGAAACTTCGGTAGTTGTGGATGTGGATTCGCTTGAGCATGGATACCCTTCGGGGCCGCGCCCGTGTTCGAGAGCATCGCACATCCGGGTCTGTCAGCGTCAGCGCCCAGAGCGAGTTGGGCGTCTTGGAAGAGCTCATTCGCACCAGCGATCGGAGCATCGGGCAGAGCAGCAATCCGCGCCTTCGCTGCAGAGCTCCCCGGTCACGCGGCACCCGCCCGGGAGCGCGCAGCGATTCGGTGAGCCGGTGCACTGGTTGCTGCAGCAGTCGCGCTTGCGGCCGCAGACCTCGCCAGCGGGGCGGCAGCCGTCCCGCCGGAGGCACTGGCCGTCCTCGCACGTCCCGGAGCAGCAGTCCTCGTTCGACTCGCACAGCTCTGCTGCGACCACGCAATCGGGGAGAGCTTGGCACCGGTTCGGAGCCCCGGTGCAGTCGCGGCCACAGCAGCCGTCGTCCCCGTTACAGATCTCGCCGGCCAGGCGGCAGTCTCCACCCCGGAACTGGCAGAAACCTCCTGCACACGCGCTCGAGCAGCACTCGTCGTTCGACTCGCACACCTCCCCGGCGACCCGGCAGCCGTCGAGGGCGGTGCAGCGGTCGGGCGAGCCCCCGCAATCGCGGCCACAGCAATCCTCGTCCCCTCCGCAGAGCGACCCGGCAAAGAGGCACTCGGGCGGACCGCAGAGCCCGTCGAAGCAGCTCCGCCCGCAACAGTCCTCGTAGTCCACGCACGGCTCGCCGTCCTCGAGGCAGCCGGGACCCGCGTCGCCGTCCGGCGGCACGGAGCCGTCGAGCCCGGCGTCCCGATCCGCGCTCGGACCGGCATCCTGCGCTCGGCAGCGGTCCCCAGCACACACCGCGTCCCCATCGCAGCCGCGCGCCGCGATCTCCTCGAGGAGGACTTCGAGTGTTCCGGCACCGCCGGCCTCGACCGCCACCGGAGCGCAGCCGGCGGCGTACAGCAGGCACTGCGCTTCCCAGGCACGGCCGTACAGACCGTAAGTGCCCGCAGCCAGCGGACCGATGGGCTCGGCGCGCTCCGCCAGCGCCTCGACCGTCCGGAGCGCGGCCCAGGGCGGCTCGCCCAGCTCTCCGAGCTCGATACACGAACCGATGATCGACACCTCCACGCGGACCGCGCGCCGTCCGCCGCCCGGCACGTGAACGCGCACGCGGTATCCATCATCACTCGTGCATGCCATGTACAGAGCACTCGCCGCGAAGACCCCCACGGAGCGCCACACGAGAGGAAGCGTATCATCCCTATCCCAATGGGACAGGTGACATGAAGCGGGAGTAGCCGGCCACCCGGAGCTAGCCTGGCGAGGCTGCGGCCCGCGGTGCCGTCGGCGTTGCGGGCAAACCTCTCCGGGGAAGGGGGCGACTGGGGCTCCGACGGGGGTCACGGCGAGGGCCACGGCGGGGGCCACGGCGGTGGTCCCGATCTCGGGGACAGATCCGCCTGGACCAAGCGCGGACGCGGGTGCTGGAGGCGCCCTGGCGGAGTGCGGGGGCTGGGCGTCGGGATCGGTGTCGAGACCCAGATGGACGAGGACCCGATGGATCACTTCTCGCTCGAGGATCGTCGCGATGTGG
>JACPQR010000236.1 GCA_016190375.1 Deltaproteobacteria bacterium | reverse complement strand
GTCCGGAAGTAGCGGCCACCAACTGGCCACCGCCGGCCCCCAACCCCTGGCCGAATCTGCGCCGCGAGCCACTGGGCGCATCACGGCTCGGTGATGGGCGGAAGCCCCGGCGGCTCGGAGTCGACGGCGGGCGCGTCCGACTGCGGGACGTCCGTTCCCGGCTGGGTACCGATCGGCGCCGGAAGCGAGCCGCCGGTGTCGGGCGGAAGCGGCGCCTCGTCCGGCCCGGGGCCCTCGGGGCCGGGCGGAGGGCCACCCTGGTCATCGCCCGACCCGCCCCCGAGCGAGTCGAGGAAACGCCTCGCCGTGTCGGCGCGAGCGCCGCTCGCCGTGGGGAACTCGAGGAAGCGGCGATAGTTCTGCGCAGCGAGGCCCGTCTGGCCGGCGCGCTGAGCGGCTTGCCCCAACCCGAAGTACGCCGCGGCGTAGGACGGGTTCACGTTGATGAGCCGCCTGAACTGCGTCATCGCGCCCTGCGCATCGCCCATCTGAAGAAGCACGAATCCGAGACCCGCGAGCGCCTCGGACCGCGAGGGCTGCACCTGGAGCGCCATCTCGAACGCGCGCCTAGCTTGCGCCGCCTGTCCGCCGCGCTGCAGCCGTTCGCCCTCGGCCACGTAGGAATCGGCGCTTCTCCCCGGAGCGGGACCTTCCTGGCGAGTCCCATGGTCGGGCGGCGATGGACCGGTCGGTTGCTGCGCGTCGGGGCCAGGCCCCGGCGGACTGGGCGCACCCCCACCCTGATCGCTCGCGATGACGACCGGCGTCACCGGAGGATCGCTCGCGTCGAGCGCCGCGACGAGCGACTTCGCCCTCGGATGGTCGGGGTGCAGGCGGAGGATCTCTTGCGCGCCCGACCGCGACCGAGCCACCTCGCCCTCTATCGCGTCGAGCCGAGCGAGGCGGAGGATCGCCCGCACCATCCGCGGGCTCGCGGCAATCGCAGCCATGAGCTCTGCTCGCGCCTGCGGCCTGGCCTCGGGCGTCTCGAGCGAGATCATCGCGTTGGCATAGCGGTTCTCCGCGCTCGTCGCGCCCGAGCCGAGCGCCCGCGCGAGCTCGGTCCTGGCGCCGGGCAGATCGCCCCCGAGGCGCAGGGCCTCGGCGAGCGCGCGGCGCGCCTCGGCGAGGTTCGGATCGGCCTTGACCGCATCGTCGCCGTACCGCCGCGCCCGCGCGACCAATCCCTGCTCGCTGTCGTGCAGGAGCTTCGCCTGCGCGCGCAGCTCCACCTGCGCAGCAAGCGCCTGGGCGCCGGAGTCGTTAGGCACGTGGATCCGCCGCGCCTTCTCGTCGAGGTCGACCGCCCGGTCGCGCGCGTACTGCGCCTGGATCGCCAGCGCCTCGCCGAGCCCCGCGAGAGCGCGGGCATCGTTCTGGCGGACGCCCAAGGCCTGCTGGAAGGTGCTCATCGCCGCCTCGAGGTCGGCGTCCGTGTCGGCCAGGAGTGATTCCCGAGCGCGCGCGACGAGCTCGGCGCCGCGGTCCACCTCGGTCCGCGGCTCGGGCGTCGGCGCGAAGGCGCCACCGAAGAACCTCCCGATCGAGCCGCCCGCGAGCGCGAGCACCACCCCGCCCATCGCGACGAGGAGCACGATCACGATCGCGATCCCGATCCGCGACCTCCGTCGCGGCAGCGGCACGTCGTCGGCCTCGGAGGGCGAGCCGATGTCCTCGCTCGCCCAGGCAGGCTGAGGAGCGATCGACGGGCGTATGGCGCCGAGCTCTCCTCCGGGCTCGACCACGGCCACCGCCGGCGGGATGCCCGCGTGATCGAAGCTCTCCCGCACCGACGCGACCGCCGAGTCGTCGAGCGTCGCCCGCTCCTCGAGGTCCGGGGCCATCTCGCGCGTCGGCGGAGGCCTGGGCGCGGGAGGCGGAGGCGCCCCTGCCGGAGCCCGAGGCGACTCGTGACGCGCGGGTGGCGGAGCCGGGGGTGGCGGTGGCGGCACCAGCGGTGCCGCGGCCCTCGGCGTGGGACCCGGACCGTGGATGGGAACCGTGGGACCGAGGACGTCGGCGCGAGCGGTGGCCGCAGCCGGCGGGGTGGGCGGTGGCTTGCCGTCGAACCTCGCCTGGGGTGCCTTGGCGCCGCCGAACGGCGCCGGTGAGCCGGCGATTCCCGGCGCGAGGCCGAGCATCGTGGATTTCGCCCCCCTCGGCGCCGGAGCCGCGGGCGGGCCAGCCTGGCCCCCGGCGGCGAGCCCGCGCTTGGTCGGGTCACGCGACACCGGTTGCGTCGGCGCGATCTCGAGCGTGTCGTACTCCTCCGACGACGGAGCCCGCATGCCCATCGGTGGCGTTCGCGGGCGCCGTGCGGTGGACACCGATGGAGCGGCGGCCTTCGTCGCCGCCTCCGCGGCCGCGAAGAAGGTCGCGAGCTCCGCGATCGCGCCGAGGGCCTTCCACACCTCGCCAGTCCGTGAGATCTCGTCCGCCTTGTCCACGCGTCCCTCGATGATCCACTGCTGCAGGGTCGTCAGCCGGTCGAACGTGAGCGTCTCGCCCGTCGTCCGGCGGAGCGTCCAGACGCGCCCCGCCGCGCCTGGAAGCCGCTCGGCACCCGAGCCCTTGCGGAAGATCTTGAAGAGGTGACCGCAGTGCGTGCACTTGACGGTCGTGCCCCTGTCGGAGATCAGCGTCTCGTCGAACTCGTACTCGGTCTGGCAACGCTCGCAGGTGACGTCCATGCCCGATCAGAGGAAGGCGGCCAAATGACTAGCACAACGCGGAAGTCCTGGCAGCTCAAAGGCCTGGACATGCTGAGCGCGTTCACAGTCCGCGAGTGAACCCGGGTTCACGGTCGGCGGGCCTCGATCCAGGAATTCCGAGTGTTTTGAACCGGCACGGTGGTTGCTCCGCCCTCCGATGGGGCCCGGACGTACCCGGACGAGACCCTGGAGGCTACCATGACGAACAGGACCTACCTTCTTCCGCTTCTCGCTCCCGTGGCGGCCCTCCTGGGCGGGTGCCCGATCTTCATCGACGACGGTCATCACGACGGCCACGGCGAGTACTACTGCGACGAGCTCGGCTGCTACGAGTGCGACGACGCGGGTTGCTGGGAGGAGCCGGTCCCCGGCTGGTGCGAGACGGACTGGGATTGTCCCGCCGGTACCTATTGCGATGGCGAGCTGTGCGTCGAGACGCCCGACTGCGACGTCGAGCACCCTTGCCCCGCCGGCTACTCGTGCGACTTCGATCGCGGCGCCTGCATCCCGCCCGAGATCGGCATCACCTGCGAGACCTCGGACGACTGCTTCGGCGGGTGCTACTGCGACGAGGGCGAGTGCATCGAGACCGGGATGTGCTCGACGGACGAGGATTGCGCCGAGGTAGGCGAGAACCTGATCTGCGACACCGCGCGCAGCACCTGCATCCCCGACCCCGGACCCTGCCCGACCGGCGACTGCGGCTGCGCGGCCGACGAGGACTGCGGTGACGGCCTCGTTTGCGAGCAGGGCCTCTGCTGGGATCCCGAGCTCCTGTGCCAGACCGACGCCGAGTGCGGCGAGGGCCGCGTGTGCGACGGCGCGTTCTGCGCGAAGAGCTGTGGGGCCGACGGCCTCTGCCCGACCGGCCAGGCCTGCGGCGACGACGCGGTCTGCCGCGACATCGACGGCGGGGTCGGCGAGTGCGTCTACTCGAGCGACTGCGCCGAAGGCTCGGAGTGCATCAACGCGACGTGCTTCTCGGGCTGCAGCGACGACTCGACCTGCGGCAGCTTCGAGTTCTGCGATCACGGCGCCTGCCGCCCCGACAACCGACCGGTGAAGTAAACGAACGCTTCGAATCCGGAGGCTCTCCTCCCTCCGTTTGAACGCCCGCGCCGCCTGGAAGACGCGGGCGTTCTTTTTTTTCACCGCGGAGCGCGGAGCGCCGCGTCGACGGCGTCCTCGAATGCCGACAGATCCTGCGCTCCCTGGAGGAGCCTGCCGTTGATGAAGAAGCTGGGCGTTCCGTGCCTCGCGCCCGAGTCGGTCGACGCCGCGATGTCGTCCTCGATCTCTGCTCGATGCCGGTGCTCGTCGAGCGCCGCCTGGAACAGGCCCATGTCGAGGCCGACCTGCCGCGCATACCTGGTGAGGTCCTCGCGCGAAAGCGCGCGTTGGTTGGCGAAGAGGAGGTCGTGGTACTCCCAGAACTTGCCCTGAGCGTGGGCCTCGGCGGCGGCCTCGTGCGCCAGCATCGCGTCCTGGTGGAACGAGAGCGGGAAGTGGCGGAACACGATCCGCAAGCGGTTGCGGTGGCGAGACTCGAGGTCCCGTAGAGTCTGTTGCACCCGCGAGCAGAAGGGACACTGGAAGTCGGAGAACTCCTGGATGACGACGGGCGCGTTCCTCCTTCCGCGCGACGGCGAGGTCGGCGGCACCGCGATCCGATAGACGCGGTCCGCGTCGGCCGGGGCGGCGGGCGCATCGGCGGCGGCGTCGGCCGGAAGGTAGACCGGCTCGGTCGCGCCGCCCCGCGTCAGAAGCTCGTAGAGCTGGCCGGGGCGTGGCCGCTGCCGTCGCAGGACCTCTCGAGCCCGCCGCTCCTCCTCGTCGATGACCCGCCGGAAGCCCTCGATCGGCTGGGCGCCACGGAGCTTGCGCCCGTTCAGGAAGAAGGCCGGGGCGCCGCGGGCCCCGAGCCTCACCGTCTGCGCCTGCTCCGCCTCGATCGCGGATCGGTGCGCGTGGGAATCGAGGTCCGCGCGGAACCGCGCCATGTCCAGGCCGATCTCGGCGGCGATTCGATCGAACGTCGTCCGCTCGAGCGCCTGCTCGGCGCCCGCCTCCAGGAGACGCTCGTGCATCTCGAAGAACTTCCGCTGAGCGTGCGCGGCCATCGCCGCCTCGGCGGCGGGCATCGCCGCGTCGTGGAACGGCATTGGGTTCATCTTGACCACGATTCGCACGCGCTCGCCGTATTCCAGCTCGACCTGTCGCAACACCGCCTGGACCCTCTGGCAGAACGGGCACTGGTAGTCCATCCACTCCACGATCGTGACGAGCGCGGTCTCGGGCCCGCGCACGGGGCTCGTGCCGAGCTCGACGCGGTAGATCGCGCTCGGGTCCTCGCGCTGCCGCGGCGGGGTCGGCGCGCTCGGCGGCGGGTCGGGCGCTCGCGATAGACCTCCCCGCGTGAGCTCGTCGTAGAGGTCGCGCGGCCGGACGCCACGGGCCAAGAGCCTCCCGGCGGCCGCGATCTGCTCATCCACGACGGTGCGGAACGCATCGTAAGGCTGCGCGCCCCTGACCGGCCTGCCGTTGATGAAGAAGCTCGGAGTCCCGCGCGCACCCAGCCGCGTGGCGAGCTCCTGATCGCGCAGGATCGCCTGCCGGTGCTCGCCAGAGTCGAGCGCTCGCCGGAAGGCTCCCAGGTTCAGCCCGATCTCGACGGCGTACCTCTCGAGATCCGCGCGCCCGAGCGCGGTCTGGTTCCGGAACATGAGGTCGTGCATCTCCCAGAACCGACCCTGCGCGCCGGCGGCGAGCGCCGCCTCGGCGGCGAGCTGAGCATTCGTGTGGAAGGGCAGCGGGTTTTGCTTGAACACCAGGCGGACGCGACCGGGGTAGGTCTCGAGGATCCTCCGGAGAGTCTCGGTGACCCGGCTGCAGAAGGGACACTCGAAGTCGGCGAACTCGATGATCGTGACCGGCGCGTCGGCGGCGCCGCGCGCGGGCGATCCCTCGATGGGGACGACGTAGTAGTCCGCGTCCGCCGGCTGCGCGCCGAGCGGAAGAGGGGAGACGACGCACGCGAGAGTCAGGAGCGAGAAGGAGCGGAGAGCGCGCACGGCAACCTGCCTTTCGAGGGTGACCGGACAACTACCACGATCCTCGCCGACGATGAGGGTCACGCCTCCTCTGGATTCCAGAGGAGCTCGGCCTTGCCGAACCGGACGGTCGCGTATCGACCGAGGACGAACAGGAGGTCCGACAGGCGATTGAGGTAGATCCGTGCCGGGCGTCCCACGGGCTCCTCTCGCGAGAGGCGAACCACCGCCCGCTCGGCTCGCCGTACGGTGGACCGGGCGACGTGCAGCGCCGCGCCGAGCGTTCCGCCGCCCGGCAGCACGAAGCTCGGGAGCGCCGGCAGGCCTTCGTTGAAGCGCAGGACGGCCTCCTCGAGCGCCGCGACGTGGCGGTCCGCGATCACCGGCTGGTCGGGGCGGAGCTTGCCTGCGGTGGTCGCGAGCTCGCTGCCCAGGTTGAACAGATGGTTCTGGACGCGCAGGAGGATCGCCTCCATCTCTGTTCGCGCCTCGCCAGGCTCCTCGAGGAGCAGGAGCTCGCGCGCCATCCCGATCGCGCAGTTGGCCTCGTCGACGGCTCCGTACCCCTCGATCCGGGCGCTGTCTTTCGGAGCGCGCTCGCCGCTCGCGAGGTCCGTCGAACCGTCGTCGCCGCGCTTCGTCACGACCTTGTCGATCCTGATCCTCACCATCGTTCGTGACCCCTTCCGCTCCGTCAGAAGTCCGGATCGCGGATCAGCTTCGACGGCGGACCGTCCGGCGTCGTCGGCCCAGTCGCGCCGCCACGATTCGGGCGAGGCCTCGATCCCGACCCGCGTTCGGGCGCGCCCGCGTCGGGCGTGCCTCGAACCGAACCGTCGGTCGCGGGAACGCCCGCGGCCGGCTCCGGGATCGGCTCCGGAGCGATCGGCAAGGCCACGACATACTCGCCATCCGAGCTCGCGACGTGGAAGACCGACCACGGCGCGCGTGAAGGCGCCCTGACGTCGATGCGGCGGCGGCGTCCGTCCGCGGGCAGGTCGATGGGCCCGCTGGCTACCACGCCGTCGACCTCGACGATCGCATCGGCGGGGACACCTCGGAGCGTCACCCGGACGGAGGTTCGCGACGCGGGGGAGGTCGCGACGGGGAACGAGCTCGCGGCTGGCGGCGATGGAACCGCCGGCGGGCTCGAGGCACGCGGCGGCGACCACGGAAGCACCGCGGCCTGAGGTGGCGGCCCCTTGCTCCTCAGACCGAGGCCCGCGAGCACGCCGAGGGCGAGGAGCCCCACGGCAACCGCGACGACACGCGGCCACGGCCGCGACCTCGCAGGGATCTGCTCCGTGGGCAGCGCGCGCGCGATCCGCGATCCGGTGTCTCTGGCGACTCGCCCGCGCCTCCTGGCTCGCTCGAGCCCCGGATCTGGCTTCGAACCAGCGCCAGCACCAGGCTCGGGCACCGTCGCAGGGGCCGCGGGCCGCGCCGGCTCGCCGCGAGGCCCGGGGGGCGACTCCAGCGTCGGCGGTCCGTGCCTCTCGGGGACCGAAGCGATCGTCGGCGCGTACGCCTCCGACGTTCTGCGCGGCGCGGCGATCGGGTTCTCCCCCGACTCGCGGATGGTGGGGCCGGCGGCCGCACCCGCCCGGCACGCGGCCAGGAGCGCCTCCTTGAGCTCCCACGCGGTCGGGAAGCGCTCCTCGCGATCGCGCGCCATCGCGCGGTGAACGATCCTCGCGAGCTCGACGGGGACGTCTGGTGCGGTTTCCTCGAGCGGCGCGCACGCGCCCATCACGATCAGCGAGAGGATCTCCTCGGGGCTCTCGGCCTCGAACGGAGCGACTCCGGCGAGCCCCTCGTAGAGGATGACCCCGACGCTGTACAGGTCGGTCCGCTCGTCGAGGTCCCTCCTGCCGCGCGCCTGCTCGGGAGACATGTACTCGGGCGTCCCGACGATCATGCCCCCCAGCGTGATCGTCTTGCGGAACTTCTGGTCGCCCGCGGCCGTGGCGCGCGACAGGCCGAAGTCGAGCAGCTTGGGGACGACGCTGTCGACCTCTCGCGACAGGAAGACGTTGTTGGGCTTGATGTCCCGGTGGACGACCCCTTCCGCGTGCACCGCCTCGAGCCCCGTCAGAGCGCCCGTGATGATCTCGACGAGCTCGGGCGTGCCGAGCTTCGGCCGTCGGGCGAAGCGGTCCCCCAGGCTCTCGCCGTCGAGCAGGTCCATCACGATGTACGGATCGCCGTCGTCCGTCATGCCGAAGTCGTCGATGCCCACGACGTTGCGATGGCGGATCCGGGCCGCGACCTTCGCCTCGCGGGTGAAGCGCTCGACCGCCTCCGCCCCCTGCCCGGCCAGGACGGACTTGACCGCGACGGGCCTCGAGAGCCCCAGATGCTCGGCGCGCCAGACGGCTCCCATTCCACCGACGCCGATGGGCTCGATCAGGCAGTACTTGCCTCCGAGGATCGTGCCGGCTCGGAACATGCCGCTCGCGAAGTCTACCGTTCATCGCCGCTGCTAGCCACGGGCTTCGGCCGATTGACCAGGCACGAGGAGTGATACGCTATGGCCCCATGTGGCGGATCCTCGCGGTGACCGCGGTCCTCTCGGCCTCACCCGTGCTCGCCAGGGCGCAGAGCCCGGAGGCCCGTACCCAGGCGAGGGCGCTCTTCGTCGAGGGAACCTCCCTCGCGGACCGCGGCGAGTGGGCGCAGGCCGCGGACCGATTCCGGCGAGCGCTCGAGCTCTACCCATCCGGCGCGACACGCTTCAACTTCGCCACGAGCCTCGCCCGACTCGGAAAGCTGGTCGAGGCCGCCGAGCAGGCGCGGGCCGTCATGGCAGAGGCCCCGCCGGCGGATCGAGCGCGCGCCGGAGCCGAGGCGCTGCTGCGGGAGATCGAGCCACGCCTGGGCCACCTGACGGTTCGACTCGACGGCGATCCTTCGGGCGTCGAGATCCTGATCGACCAGGTCCCGCTGCCGCTCGATCGCCTCGGGTCCGCGGTGCCCGTCGATCCGCAACGTCACGCCGTCGTCGCTCGCCGCGGCCAGACCGAGGTCTCCCAGGAGGTCAATGTCGAGGAGGGTGCGAGCGCCCAGGTGACTCTGGCCTTGCCCGCGCCCGCCGTGCCGCGCCGGGAGCTCCGGCCCGAGGTCGTCGTGACTCCACCGCCCGAGGAGCCGCGCCTGGTCGTGCAAGAGGCCTCGCCGCCCGAAGAACGCCGACCGCGCCCCGACCGGCGCATCGACGAGCCCGCCGCCGGCAAGCCACGGTGGATCTACTTCGCGGCGAGCGCGGGCCTCCTCGGGACGGGTCTCGCGGTCGACATCGCCCCGAGCTCGTCGCGGAACTACGAGCTGAATGCGCTCGATTTCGTCCCGGTGGGGCTCTACGTCGCAGCGGGCGTGGCGGCCGTGCTGGGGATCATGTGACGCGGCCCGCGGCCATCGTCGCGCTGGCTCTCTCGACGAGCTGCGCCCTCTGGAACGCTTCCAAGGACGAGCCGCGCGAGGGCGGCGAGGGCGAAGGCGAAGGGGAGGGGGAGCCGGACGCGGGCGATGCCGGCGGCGGCGACGCCGACGCGGGCGATGCCGGAAGAGGCGAGGACGCGGGCGACGGCGGCTGCCCTCGCGGTCTTCAGGCCTGCGACGTCATCTGCGCGGATCTCGACACCGATCCCTCGAACTGCGGCGAGTGCGGGAGAGAATGCGCGAAGGGCACGGCCTGCTGCACCGGGACGTGCGTGGACCTCCAGAGCGACTCGAGCAACTGCGGCGAATGCGGGAGCATCTGCTCGGCGGACCAAGAGAGGGTCTGCTGCGCCGGAGAGTGCGCCCGCCTCGCGGACGACGAGCTCAACTGCGGGGGGTGCGGGAACGTCTGTCCGGGCGCGCTCGAGTGCGAGTCCAGCCGTTGCGAGTGTCTGTCGGACCCGCGTCCGTTCTCCGATGACCCACCGGACCTCGATACCGTCGGTCTGTGGCACCTCGACCGCGTCCTGGACTCGAGACAGACCGTGCGCGACTCGAGCGGCAATGGCCTTCATGGAGTCCTGGGAGCCGACGTCGTCGGCGACGATGACGACGATCCGGAGTGGATCGAGAACGACGCCTTCGACGACGTGACGGCGCTGTCGTTCGATGGTGGCGATTACGTGCGAATCTATGCTGGGGACCAGCTCGACGGTGCCTTCAGCGTCGAGATGTGGCTCGACTCGAAAGGGGAGGTGCAGGAGGCGGAATTCGGAACGCTGTTCGAGGCCAAGGGCAGCTTCAGCCTGGCCTTCGACTGGGATGGCGGCGCGGCGGCCCTCTCGATCCTCGACACCGGGGGGAAGCCCCAGGCCAGCTTCGAGACGCCGCTCTCGGTGGGCGCCGGATGGCAGTATCTCGCCGCCACCTTCGACGGGACGACGATGAGCATCTACCTCAATGGAGTGCTGGCCAGCTCGACCGTTCATGCGGACATCGTTCTGGGCAATGCGACGGAGTACTTCATGGGCGGCGACGACGCGGACGCGCCCTTCTACGTCGGCCGTATCGACGAGGTGCGCCTGTCCAGCGTTGCTCGCACCGACGTCGAGATCGCGAGCTACTTCTGCCCGCCATAGACCGTTGACCAGGGCGTCGCCCGTCCATGCGCCCGATGGCACGATGCGTCTGGTGCCCCGGCGGCACTCTGCGATACGCTCACGGGTCGTGAGCCGATCGAGAATGCTGGGAGGCGACGTTCCCGAGGAGGTCGGCGCCGAGTCGCCGCGGACGACGATCGTCGGCGCGAGACCGCCCGAGGGGCCGGGCGCGGCGCCACCGGTGCCCGTCGGAATCCAGCGGCTCCTCAGGCTGGCGGCGGTCGACGAGGTCTTCCGGCAGGAGCTGGTGGCGCGCCGTGCCCAGGTCGCCGAAGCCGCAGGAGTGAAGCTCACCGCGACCGAGAGCGCGATCCTCGACGCCATTCCGGCGGGGCAGATCCTCACGATGGCCGAGAGCGTGCCCGTCCCCGAGCCCGCGCGACGCGACTTCCTGCGGCAGACGGCTGCGAGCGCCGTCGTGCTCCTCGGCGGTGCGGCCCTCGCCGCCTGCGAGGCTTGCGGCGGCCCCTTCCCCGGTCCGGTCGGAGGCGCTCGCCCCGACATCCCGCCGCCGGTGCCCCCTCCGGTGCCCCCGGAGCCGCCTCCCGCCAGCCCGGACGGTGGCCCCTTCGCGGAGCCTCCGCCACCGCGCCCCGATCACGCTGGTCCCCCGGCCGGGATCGCGCCCGACCGGCCGCCGCCGCGCCCCGACCCGGTGACACCCGTCGCCGGAATCGCGCCGGACGTGCCCCCGCCGCGACCGGAAACGGGCCTCACGGCACCTGGCGGGGCCCGACCCGACTGGCCACCCGAGCCCGAGCCGCCGCCGCCTCCACCGGCCTCGCGCGGGCACAGGCCCGGCCCGTAGCGCACCGGGACACGCCGGGTGCGTGCCGGATGCCACGCCCCGTGGGCCTGGATCCCGTGGTTTCGAGTACTTGGACCGCGGGAACGCGGGTTGCTGTTCCTCTGGCCAGCCAAGGGAGGACAGCATGTTCCAGCGCGCAATCTCTCGTCTTTCGGTTCCCCGTCCCGCCACACGAACGGCGGTAGCCGTCCTGACGTTCTTCGCCGCCGGCGGCGCCGCGCTGGCCGACGAGGACTACTGCGACGGCGGGCCGCCGAGCCCGCTCGAGAAGGTCCAGGAGAAGCTCGACTCGGGGGCCTTCGAGGAGGCCTACGACGAGGCCCTTTCGCTCCTCCGCCAGGGCGGCATCGGCTGGGAGCGACCGCGCGCGCTCGCATTGCTCGCGGAGGCGCAGCTCAGGACCGGTCGCTTCTCGGGCGCCGTCCGGAACTACGAGCTCGCGCTCTCCCTCGACGAGGCCGAGGCGGGGCAGTCGGCGCGCGCGGGTCTGGCCGTGGCGCTCTGGCGCGCGGGACGGGGAGACGACGCTCACGCGAAAGCGCAGAGCTTCATCGAGGAGGCGTGCTCCGAGATGTACCCGGACGAGGTCGCTTGCTACGGTGCGCAGCTCGTTCTCGCGCTGACGTCTCGAGGCTTCGAGGAGCGACGGGACCAGCTCCGCGTGGCGGCGACTCGCCGCGCCGCGCAGCCCGACCTCGACTTCAGCTTCGCCTCGATGCGCCGCCTGATGGGCGATGTGGCCCAGGGGCCCGTCGCCTCGGCCCGGTAACCCGTCAGGTTCCCGGAGACGAGCCATGCGCGCCGCCGCCATCACAGCCATCGCGGTTCTCTTGCTCGCGCCCGGTGACGCGACCGCGGACGACGAGGACGCGGGACGCGCGGCGATTGAGAGGTACGGGTGCGCGCGCTGCCACCTCGTCCCGGGCTTCGAGCCAGATCCGCGGACGGGTTGCGTGGCCTGCCATCGGAGCCTCCAGAATCGCCCGCGCAGCGGGCTTGGGCGCGCTCCCGTCGCGACGCACTTCGTCCAGGTGCCCGACCTCACCGGCGCGGCGCGCCGGCTCCGGCCCGACGCGCTGGCCGCGGCGATCAGGGATCCCTACGACGCCCGCCCGCACCTCGAGGAGTCGATGCCGCGCTTGCCGGTGTCGGCCGCCGAGGCAGAGGCGATCGCCGACTACCTCGGCGCCAGGACGGCTCGCCTCGAGCCCGCCGCTCCACCGCCGTCCGGATCTCGAGTGGAGCGTGGCCGCGCGGTCTTCGCGACGGCCGGCTGCACCTCGTGCCACGTGTTCGGCAACGTGGACTTCGGTACGGGCGCCACGGCCGACTTCTACCGCTCGATGCGGCGGCAGGCGCTCCTCGCCCCGAACCTGCGCTTCGTTCGCGACCGAATGGACCCGGCCGTTGCCCTGGCCTGGATCGTCGATCCGACCTCCGTCGACCCCACGACCCGGATGCCCCGTCCAGCGATCTCGTACGAGGACGCGATGGCCGTTCGCGACTTCCTCTACCTCGGCGAGCTCGGCGCCGCGGCTGCACCCCAGCCGGCCCTCGGCGCGGGCGATCTGCCCCTCCTCGACCGAGTCGTGCGGTTCGACGAGGTCCGCAGCATCTTCTCCCGGTCCTGCGTCCACTGCCACGCCAAGACCACGGGAACGGGGACGACGGCGGCCCTCGGCTTCGAAGGCGTGGCGCTCGACCTCTCGACCCGCGACGGAGTGCTCGCCGGGGCGATTCGTTCGGATGGAACGCGCCGCTCGGTCGTCGAGGCTCCCACCGGAGGCGGGCTTGCACCGTTGATCCAGCGGCTCGTTCGGCGCCACGCGGAGGCGCCGCGTGACGTCGTCCCCGTCTACCGCGACAGCCTCGGCCCCGTGCGCCGCGAGGCGCGCGATCCCGAACCGGTGGGGATGCCCCTCGGCCTGCCGCCCGTCCCGGCGGAGGACATCCGGGTGATCGCGACCTGGATCGCCCAGGGCGCGAACTGAAGGCAATTCTTGACGCGGCACCGCCCGATGGGCGGACAATGGCGGCGTCCATGCGACTTCCCCTGGTCGCCCTGGCGCTCGTCGCCTCCTCGTGCGACGGGTCCGATGGCCGGCGGTCCCGCCGTGAGGAACGGGAGCGCGATGTTCCCGCGCGTCCCTCGCTCGTCGAGGGCCGCCCGGCGGGGGACGCGGGCGCGCCGGCCTCTGGTCGGCCGGATGGCGGCCGCGAGCGCCTTGCCGAGCCCCGGGTCACGGCCTGCACCGCCGATCCCGAAGGCGGCGCCGTCGTGGCGCGCGGCAGAGGTCGGCCATCGATCGGTCTCGGGCGCTCCGGTGCACTCGTCATCCACCGCACGAGGAGCCCGCACAACTGGGAGCTGGGCCGGCCGAGCTGCGAGTGGATGGACGCCGCCGTCGCGCTGCGCCTCCCGATCGGCTCTTCCGAGCCGGCGATCGCCAAGCCGCTGGAGCACGGCGCCGACTGCGCGGGCCACTACCCCGATCCAATTCGTGTCCTGCGGTTCGACGGCGAGGCGGTCGGCGTCGACTGCGACTACCTCGGGACGGAGTCGTGGTCCTGCGGATTCATCGCGCCCTTCGCGTCGGGGCCGAGCTCGATCCAGATCGGCTTTCCAAGGGAGTGGAGCGCAGCCTCGATCTCGTCGGCCTTCACCAGCTCCGGGCACTCGATCCTCGGCGCTGCCGTGACCAGCACCGGCCGCCTCGTTGGCTTCGTGGCCACGGCCGGTGATCCGGTGGCGATGGGGCAGCTCGGAAGCGTCGCGCCGTCGGTCTTCTCGCGATCGATCGAGGTGCGAACCGAAGCCTCCGCCGGGGGCGGCGCCGAGGTGACGTGGATGGGAGACCAGGGCCAGGCCTACAGGGTGTCGATGGACGCCTCCGCCCGGGCGACCGGACCCGTCGTGCGGATCGATCGGCCGCCACCCGCCGGTGCTCCTTTCTGGCTCCTCGAGAAGCGGAGGAGCCGGCAGGCCCCTCCACACCTCGTGGCGGGTCGCAGCAAGGACGCGCTCGCTCCGGTCGCGGGGATCGACCCGGACCCGCCCACGTCGCAGCCGGCCCTCGTGCGAGCCGGCGCACGATTCCTCCTCGCCTGGACCGAAGGCCAGGCCGACGAAGCTCGAGTGCCAGTCGGCACGCTCGATCCCGAGACGCTCTCCGTCTCCGCGATCGGACCCGTCTCGTCGAGCGGCAGCCCTGCGGGCTCGGCGGCGATCGACTCACACGAGGGTCGGTCGGCGATCGCCTGGGAGGAAAAGACCGGGGACGACTGGGTAGTCCGCGTCGCCTCGCTCCGTTGCCCCTGAGCCACCCGGGACTTGCCGCTGGGTGCGTTGCACGGTCCCGGCTTCGCCGGTCGTCGACGTCGCCGTCGACTTGGACCTTGACGACGACGTGGACGTGGACCTGGACCCCCGGTTGATTGCCCTGGGGACCGCTGCGGCGAGGGCGGGTCGCGTCAAACGCGGGTCGCCGACGTCCACGTCGTCGTAGCCGTCAAGGTCCACGTCAACGCCTACGTCTACGTCGGGCAAACCCGGGACCGTGCTGCGCACCCCTGGCCGCCGTCGGGGTTGACACGGCGCGCTGCGCGGGATATTCGAGGCGACCTCGATCCCCCAAGGAGACCCCGGTGGCGAATCATCCCTCAGCGCTCAAGCGTGACCGACAGCGCCAGAAGAAGCAGGCCCGAAACCGGAGCAGCAGGTCGGCAGTGAGGAGCCAGGTCGCCGCGGCGCGCGCCGTCCTCGGTACCGACAATGGCCCCGAGGCCGTGAAGGTGGCGGCCTCGTCGATGGCACGCGCCGCCCAGAAGGGAGCCCTCGGAAAGCGCGCCGCGGCCCGCAAGATCGGTCGTCTCGCGAGGGCGCTCTACAAGGCCCAGGCGGCGGCGAAGGCGGCCGGCGCCGAGAGGCCATCGAAGGCCCCCAAGCCGAGGGCTTCCAAGGCGCCAAAGGCGCCGAAGAGGCCTTCGAAGGCCCCGCCCGCCGAGGCTGCCCCCGCGACGAAGGGGAAGAAGACCTCGTAGGGACCTATCGGCACAGGCGCAGCACCGCCTGCTCCAGGATCATCCGCTCCGATCGTTTCGCGCTCTTGAGGTCGAGATCCGCCTGCGCGAGCACCTCGACGGCGCGTTCCAGCGCCGCGGCGTCGAAGCTCCTCGCCTGGTCGGCGATCTTGTCCGCGATGAAGGGGGGAACGCCAAGGCGCGAGGGCAGCTCTGCCCGCGCCGCCTCCCGCGCCACCACGAGCTGGCGCACGTGCCGCGCGATCCACCAGAGGATGCGCAGCGCGGGCTCGCGCGCGTCGAGGAGCTGGCCCAGAAGCGACAGCGCCGCCTGCTTCCGCCTGCGGCCGACGGCCTCGATGAGCTCGAAGACCGAGCCGCTCCTGAGCGGCGCGATGCACGCGTCGATCGCAGCCGTCGTGATGGGCCGACCGGGTCCGAGGAACAGCGACAGCCTCGTGATCGCGTCGTCGAGAAGGTGCAGGTCGGCTCCGCAGTGCTCGACCAGCGCCGTGGCCGCGGCGGCGTCGATCTGGTGACCGAGCGAGCGCGCGAGCCGCGTCGCCCAGGCCGGTAGCTGCCTCTCCGGGACGGCAGGGGCCTCGAAGACCGCTCCGGCCTTCTTCGCGGCCCCGAGGAGCTTGCGCCTTCCGTCCAGCTTCTCGGCGAGTATTACCAGCGTGGTCGTGGGGCAAGGGTCGACGACCAGCGCCGCGAGCGCGTCCTGCGCCTCCGCGTCGAGCTCGTCGGCGTCGCGGACGAGGACCAGCCGGCGGCGCCCGATCATCGGTCCCGTCCGCGCGGCGGCCGCGATCCGGACCGCGCTCGCCTCCTTTCCGTGGAAGAGGTCGGTGTTCCAGGCCGCCGTCGCGGCGTCGAGCGCCTTGGCCTTGATCGCGGCGAGCGCGCGGTCGATCCGGTAATGCTCCGTCCCGACGAGGACGTACACGTTCCGCAGGGTCCCCGCCTCGATCTCGCTCACGATCTGTTCGACGTCCACGGCGTGATGATAGGTGGCGCCCGGCGATCCGCCAAGAACTTGCCCCGACATGCGTTCTCGTGGCACCGCCTGGCGGGATGCCCCAGCCGACGCCGACCGCCGTGAGCGACCTCCTCTGCACCGCCAGCGAGCTCGCCCAGGGTCGCAGCCAGAGACCTTCCACCGCGCACCTGCTCCTCGCGCTCCTGCTTCGAGGCGGCGAGGCGGCCGACCTGCTCTTCGAGCGCGGGCTCTCCGCGGAGACGATGAGGAGCGCGATCAAGGTCGTGGGCGACGAGCCCAGGGACGCGCTCGCGGAGGCGAGCGAGAGCGCCGACCGCATCGCGCGTGACTGCGGGGACAGGCGGGTCGGACCCTTGCACATGCTCGTCGCGCTCGCGCGGCAGACGGACAGCGCCGCCTTCAGGGCGCTCACCGAGGGGGGCTGCAACGTGCCGGCGCTGCGAAACGCCGCGCTCGCCAGCATCTCCGGCTCGCGGTGGCAGCGGCAGAGCCAGGTCGCTCCTGTCAAGGCAGAGCAGGGGAGCGCCTCGAGCGAGGGCTCGCCGCGCCAGGGGAAAGCCCCCCCGCCGTCGACGCCGTCAGCCCGCCGGTCGCCGCCCGCGCCGCTTCTCAGATCCTCGTCCCGCATCCGGCCGCGACAGGATCCGCGGCCCACACCGGAGGAGGCGGAGGCGCCGGGCCCTCGAGTCGAGGCCCATTCCAAGCCTCCCGCGGCTCCCACTCCCGCGCATGCGCCGGCCCGGCCTCCGGCGGACGCGCTGGAGCTCGATCCCAGGCAGTTCCCCTGGCTCTCGTCGCTCGGGCGCAACCTCTCGGTCGCGGCGGCCGCGGGCCGGCTCGATCCGCTGATCGGCCGGACGAGGGAGCTAGAGCAGGTCCTCGACGTCCTCGCGAAGCGGCGAGCCAACAACCCCTGTCTCGTGGGCCCCCCGGGCGTCGGCAAGACCGCCATCGTCGAGGGTCTCGCCCAGAAGCTGGTCTCGCCGGCGGGGGGCACCGCCACGGGCCGAGCGCGGATCGTGATCGAGCTCGCCATGGGCGAGGTCCTGGCCGGCACCCATCTGCGCGGCACCCTCTCCGAGAGGCTCGCGGGGATCCGGAAGGAGACCGAGCTCGCGGCCGGTCGAATCGTCGTGTTCTTCGACGAGATCCACTCGCTCCTGAGCCCGGCGACCGAGGGCGAGCCCGCGAACGAGCTCAAGAGCGCGCTGGCGCGCGGGACGCTCCAGTGCGTGGGCGCGACCACGGCGGAGGAGTACCGCAAGAGCTTCGAGAGCGACGCCGCCCTCGCGCGGCGTTTCTCGCGGATCGACGTGGACGAGCCCTCGCACGAGGACGCCACGCGCGTGGTCGAGGGCCTGCTCGGCCGCTATGGCGAGCACCACGGCGTGGCTTACTCGCCGGACGCCGCCCAGCTCGCCGTACGCTGGAGCGCCCGCTACATCGTCGATCGAAAGCTGCCCGACAAGGCGGTCGGCGTGCTCGATCTGGCCGGCGCCCGCGCGCACCGGCGCAACCTCGGGCGAGTCGGAGCCGCGGAGGTCGCGAGCGTCGTCGCCGATCTGGCGGACGTGCCGGTCGAGCGTCTCCTGTGCACGGACGCCGAGAAGCTCCTGGCCCTCGAGAAGCACCTGTCTCTGCAGATCGTCGGGCACGAGGACGCGATCGGCAGGATCTCGTCCGCGCTCCGTCGCAACGCCGTGGGCTTCCGTTCGCGGCGCCCCGTCGGCTCGTTCCTCTTCCTCGGGCCGACCGGCGTGGGCAAGACCGAGACCGCGAGGGCGCTCGCCTCCTTCATGTACCCGGCAGGCGCGGCCACGACGCGTCTCGACATGAGCGAGTACGCGGAGCCGCACGCCCTCGCGCGCCTGATCGGCGCCCCGCCCGGTTACGTGGGTCATGAGGACGGGGGCCAGCTCACGGAGGCCGTGCGCCGGCGGCCCTACCAGCTCCTGCTCCTCGACGAGATCGAGAAGGCGCACCGGGAGGTGCTCCAGGCGCTCCTCCAAGTTCTCGACGAGGGGCGGCTCACCGACGGTCGTGGCCGCACGGTCGACTTCGCGAACGCGATAGTGGTCATGACGTCGAACCTCGGCGGCGAGGCGGCGGCGTCGCCCAGGAGCGGCCGCATCGGCTTCTCGTCCGCCGAGAGCTCCGATGGCGAGGCCGCGCGGGCGCTCGAGGCGGCTCGCCGCGCGCTGCCGATCGAGCTCTGGAACCGGATCGACGAGACCCTCTACTTCGCGCCGCTCACCCGGGACGAGGTCGGGGGCGTGGCGCGCCTGCTCCTCGGGCGCACGGCGGAGGCGCTCGCCGCCGAGCACGCGGTCTCGCTTGCCTTCGACGACGCGGCCATCGCCGCGCTCATCGCGTCGGGCGGCTGGGACCGGGCGCTGGGGGGTCGGCCGATGCGACGCACGATCCAGAGGCTCGTCGAGGGACCGCTGGCCGAGGCGCTCCTGTCGCAGAGGCTCCGCCGCGGCGGTCAGGTTCGCGTGACCGCACGCGAGGGGACGCTGGCTCTCGACCTTTCGAACGGGCGTGCGGCAGGGCGGGCGCGCTAATCTCCCGCTGTTGGCCGAAGGCAATCAGAGCGATCCCTCACCGCCCCCCGGCGCCGCGCCGAGCACCCGCGGCCACCTCGCGGTCGCGTTCGGGATCCTCTTGTCGAGGATCGCAGGGTTCGCCCGCGAGCGAGCCATCGCCCACTACCTGGGAAACACCGACGCGTCCGGCGCCTTCCGCGCGGCCCTGAGGATCCCGAACCTCCTGCAGAACCTCTTCGGCGAGGGCGTCCTGTCAGCGTCGTTCATCCCCGTCTACGCGCGGCTAGTCTCCCAGGACCGCCACGACGACGCGCGTCGCGTCGCCTCGGCCGTCGCGAGCCTGCTCCTGGGCGCCACGGCCGTCCTCGTCCTTCTGGGTGTCTCGTTCGCCCCCGAGCTCACGACGCTCCTCGCGCCCGGCTTCTCCGGCCCGACGCGCATGCTCACGATCCGGATCACGCGGGTGCTGTTCCCCGGCGCCGGCATCCTCGTGCTCTCGGCCTGGTGCCTGGGGGTTCTCAACAGCCATCGCCGTCTGTTCCTCTCGTACGCCGCGCCCGTCGTGTGGAACGTCGCGATGATCGCGACCCTCGTCGTCTTCGCCGGCCCGCTCGTGGGTGCCCCGCTCGCTGGAGGCTCGCTGGCGGTACGGCTCGCGTGGGGCGCGGTCGTCGGATCGGCGCTCCAGCTCGCGATCCAGCTTCCCTCCGCGCTCCGCCTCGCGCGCGGCTTCCGCCCTTCGCTCGGTCGAAGGGACCCGGAGGTCTCGCGGGTCCTGTCCAGCTTCGGGCCGGTCGTGGTCGCCCGAGGGGTCGTGCAGATCTCGGCGTACGTCGACCAGCTCCTCGCGAGCTTCCTCGGCGCCGCGACGGTCTCGGCCATCGGCTTCGCGCAGACGATCGCGCTCTTGCCGGTGAGCCTGTTCGGGATGAGCGTCTCGGCCGCGGAGCTACCGGAGATGTCGCGCCTGACCGGCTCCGGCGGCGACGTGGCGAAGGAGCTTCACGCCCGCCTCGGGCCGGCGATGCGCAGGATCGGCTTCCTGGTCGCGCCGTCGACCGTCGCGATGCTCCTCCTCGGTCGCGATCTGGTGGGCGCGCTCTTCCAGACGGGCACGTTCGGCGCCCAGGACACCAGGGCCGTGGCGTGGATCCTCGTGGGCGCCTCGGTGGGCCTGCTCGCGGTGACGCGGGCCCGCCTGTACTCGTCCGCGCTCTACGCGCTCGGCGAGACCCGCGCTCCGCTGCGCTTCGCGCTGGGCCGCGTGGCGCTCTCGGCGGCGCTCGGCGTCGTCGCGACGTTCCCGGCTCAGTCTGCCCTCGGCTACGGTCCGACGACCGCCGCGAGCCTCATCGTCGCGTCGTCCGGCGTCGCCGGATGGCTGGAGCTCCTCCTGCTCCGCGCCGCGCTGTCGTCCCGGATCGGTCCACCTCCGTCGACCTGGCGCGGCGACGCCCGGATCTGGGCGGTCGCCCTGGTGGCGGGAGGCGCCGCCGCGGCGATCGCCTGGGCCTTGCCCGTCGATCGTCCACTCTTGCACGCCCTCGCGACGCTCCCTGCGTTCGGCGGAACCTACCTCGTCCTCGCCCACCTGGCCGGCGTCCCCGATGCGCGGGCGCTCGCGGCACGCGTGACGAGGAGGCGCTGAACCCGCCGCCAGATCGGCTACCCTCGGGCCCGATGCGCGTCCTGGTGATCGGCGGCACGCGGTTCGTGGGGAGGCACATCGTCGAGGCGGCACTGGCCTCGGGGCACGAGGTCACGCTGCTCCATCGAGGGCGGACCGGCGCGGACCTCTTCCCGCGCGCCCGGCACCTGCACGCGGACCGAGACGTGGATCTCTCGGTCCTCTCGGAGGGCGAGTGGGACGCGACCGTGGACGTCTGCGCCTACTGGCCCGCGCAGGTCCGGAGCCTCGCGGCGGCGCTCGGAAGGCGCGCCGGGCGCTACGCGCTGATCTCCAGCGTCTCGGCCTACGCCCCGCTGCCCGGACCGGGAGCCAACGAGGACGCGCCGCTCGCCGAGCTGGTCGGTCCCGAACCCGTCCAGATGAGCAACGAGGCGTACGGCGCTCTGAAGGTCCGGTGCGAGCGCGCGGCGCGCGAGGCCTTCGGCTCCGACGTGCTCATCCTCCGCCCGACGTACGTCGTCGGCCCCCACGACCACACCGGGCGGTTCACCCACTGGGTCCTCCGGCTGGCGCGCGGCGGCGAGGTGCTCGCGCCGGGCCCTCACGAGGGTCCCATCCAGGTCATCGACGCGCGCGATCTCGCGTCGTTCGCGGTCGGGCTCTTCGGGCGCCGCTCGGGGGGCGTCTTCCACGTCGCGAGCCCCGCCCCGCCGTTCGGCTTCGCCGACCTGCTCGGCGCAATCGCGACAGCCGTCGCGCCGGCCGGCACCCATCTGACCTGGGTGGACGAGAGCTTCCTCAGGTCGGAGGGCGAGACCACGAGCTCGCTGCCGCTCTGGAGCGGCAGCGACGAGGACCGCTTCGCGCTGGCGCTCGACCCCTCGCGAGCTCTTGCCGCCGGCCTGTCGCCCCGCCCGCTCGGCGAGACCGCCGCCGACACGCTGCGATGGGCTCGAGCCGCCGGCGCGATCAGCCTCGAGCTCTCGGCCGAGCGCGAGGCGGAGCTCCTCGCCCGCTGGCATTCGCGTTAGTGCCGCACGGCAGAGGTCCGGCCAGAGGTTGGGGCCGGTGGTGCCCAGCTGGCGGCCGCTCCTCCGGACGAACAGGCAACAGGCAACAGGCAATGGCAACGGGGAACCGCCGGATCAGATCGCGAAGTGCGGTCTTCGGCGCTTGAAGCCGGTAGGCGGTGTTCCGAAAGTGCGCGGGGGCTGCCCGACGAGGGGCCGCTTCGCCCTGGCGGTTGCGCTCGACCTCGTTGATCGCGAGTTGGCTGCCACTTCCCGGTTGCCTGTTGCCTGTTGCCTGTTGCCTGTTCTCCGGCGACGTGCCCCGCGTCCCTCGACCCAACCCCTGGCCGGACCTCTGCCGCGCGGGACTAGTCGCTGCTGCCCCTGCCCACCGGACCGCCTTGACAGGGCGAGACCTGTGCCGTGGGCGGGCACTCGACCGCCGGCGGAAACATCGTCTGCAGCGACTCCTCGCAAGGCCCCATGGCGTAGCGCAGGCCTTCGTGTGTGGCGATCACGATCTCGGATCGGCCGCTCCGGTCTCGGCGGAAGCGGGCGTCCGTGCAGATCGTGGGATCCGTCGCTCCGACGAGAGCGCCAGTCGTGGTGTCGATGTCCACGCATGCCGACCATCGACCGCAGGCGTCGAACGGCAAGCGCGTGAGCGATGACGCCATGGTCGCAGGCGGCGGGGCGCTCGGCTGCGCCTCGATTGCAGATCGCGGCGGAGAAGCCGGAGCTCGCCCGCACGGGCGGGCGCAACTCCACGACAGCGTCGCAATCACAAGGACGAGGATCTGACCGGATCGCATGTCACGCTCGTGTAGCACACGGACCGCCCGTGCGGCATCGCCGCTGCGTCGCGCGATCGAACGCGCCGAGGACCCCGGGGTTGTCCCGGCCCGCACCGGCCGTACGTTCACCTCGGCGGGTGGGCACCGCCGGCCTTCGATGACCTCCGTCGCCGGACAAGTTGCCTCGCGGACTGCAGCGCGAGCGCTCTTCATGTCGAGGCTCTCGGCGATCCTGGCGGCGATGATCGGCGTCGGCGCGGTCGTGGGCTGGCTCGTCCACGTCCCCTTCCTCTACCGTCCCTTGCACAGCCTTCCGGCCATGATGCCGGCGAGCGCATCGAGCGCGGCGCTCCTCGGCGCTGCGCTCCTGATCCTGGCGAGGAAGGAGGACAAGCGCCGCACCAGATGCTGGGTCGCGTTCGGAGCCTGTGGCCTGGTCGCGATCATCGCGGTGGCGATGCTCGTGCAGCTCGCGTTCTTGCTCGGGGCGCCCTCTCGGACGCTGACCGGAATGAGCGGAATGCTCCGGCCCTCTCCGATCACCGCGGGCGCCTTCGTGCTCTTGGCCTCTTCCCTGCTGACGCTGGACGTCGGGCTGCGGCGCGGAATCCGGCCGGCGGAGATCCTGGCGCTCGCCGGGGCCATCCCGGCCCTGGCCGCGTGGGCCGGCTACATCTATGGCGCGACGGTTCTCTACGGCACGCCGGCGCCGCCACCGGCCATCGGGACCTCTCCCTTGGCTGCCCTCGCGCAGCTCCTCCTCGCGCTCGGGATCCTGTGCGCACGACCGGAGTCGGGCGTCGTCTCGGTGCTGACGAGCGAGCTCGAGGGTGGCCGAGCGGCGCGCCGGCTTCTCCTGGGCGCGCTGGCGATCCCGCTCATGGGTCTCGCGATCCTCATGGGGCAGGAGGCGGGCCTCTACCCGAACCGGTACGCCATGGCGCTCCTGGCGATCTTCGCGTTCGTGATCGCGCTCATGGCGCTGGTGGTCACGGCGCGCTGGCTGAACCGCGCGGACGCGGAGCGGCGCGCCGGCGAGCTCGAGCGGGCTCAGCTCGCCACCATCGTCAGTTCGTCCGACGACACGATCGTCGCCACCGACCTCGACGGCATCGTCGTCCACTGGAACTCGGCCGCCGAGCGCCAGTACGGCTGGTCCGCGAAAGAGATGATCGGCCGCCACATCTCCGCCATCGTCCCGCTGGACCTCCGGACGGAGCTCGGTCCGATCTTCGAGGCCATCAGAGCCGGCGGCCACATCGAGTGCTTCGAGACCATCCGGAAGCGAAAAGACGGGAGCCTCCTCGACATCTCCCTCACGCTGAGCCCGATCGTGGATCCCGCGGGCCGCGTCGCCGGCGTCTCCGGAATCGGCCGCGACATCCGCCAGCGCAAGGCCGCCGAGGCGGAGCTCCGCAGGGCCCACGGCTCGGAGCTCTCGGCGATGCTCGAGCTAGAGCGCCTGCGGGAGGAGTGGGCGACTGTCGTGGCGCACGACCTGCGGCAGCCCTTGACGGCGATCAGCCTGAGCCTCGACCTCCTCCGCACGCTCAGGGCCCGCGAGCCGCTCTCAGCGACCGAGGCGAAGGCCCTCGCGCGCATCGACTCGGCCGCCCGCGGGCTTCGCCGCATGGTCGACGACCTGTCGGACGCTTCGCGGATCGAGGCCAAGCGCCTGACGCTCGAGCCAAGGGAGGTCGATCTGGCCCGCTTGGTCGTCGAGGTCTGCGACCAAAGCGAGGTGCGATGCATCTGCCGCGTCGAGACGGACGGGCGAACCGCTGTGGCCGATCCCGAACGGATCACGCAGGTCCTCACGAACCTCCTGAACAACGCCGCGAAGTACGGCGCGGCTGGCGAGCCGATCGCCGTGGTCGTCACGGGCAACGATCGCGAGACCGAGGTCAGCGTGAGCAACCGCGGCCCCGGGATCCCAGGCGAGGAGCTGCCCGAGCTCTTCGACCGGTTCAAGCGCGCGCGCGCGGTCCGCGACGCGCGGAAGGAGGGGCTGGGCCTGGGCCTGTACATCTGCAAGGGCCTGATCGAGGCCCACGGCGGCCGGATCTGGGTGGAGAGCACGCCCGGGGCCACCACGACCTTCCACTTCACGTTGCCGTTCGGACCAGCGAAAGTGGAGCACGCCGAGCAGCCGGCGGCGAGCTACTGACGGGGAAACAGCTCCGCCACCTGGACCTCGACGTCCGGGAAAGCGGAGAGGCCGAGCACCCCCGACCGGACGATCTCGAGGCGCGCGTAGGCGCCCGGCTCCGGCGCCGTGTGGACCTCGACGGTGCGCTCGGGCACGTTGACTACCCAGTACTCGGGCACGGCAGATGCCGCGTAGAGCGGACCCTTGGTCTTGCGGTCATAGGCGAGGGACGAGTCCGCGACCTCGACGATCAGGGAGGCGCTGTGCGGATGATCCACGGAGTAGTCGCCGATCGGGACCACCGCCACGTCGGGCTCGGGCTCCGAGTCATCCGACGCGGCGAAGGGCTGCTGGATTCTCACCCGTGCCCTGCCGAGCAGACGAGGCAGCAGGATCTCGGCGAGGCGGTCGACGGCGCTGCTGTGGGGCGGTCCTGGTGGTGTCATGCGGACGAGGCATCCATGGATGAGCTCGACGCGCTCGTCCTCGCGGAAGAACCCGAGCGCGACCAGGCGGGCCAGCTCCGCGCGCGTGAAGCGCCGCAGCGGAGGCGAGGGCTCGATGATCGTCTCGAACACGAGGGGATCCTATCATGCGACGAGACGCCGTGCGGCTTCACGTCGAGATCCGCCGCTGGGCCCGGACGAGCGCGTCGTACAGTGGCAGGAGGCCGCTCACGTGAGAAAGCGCTGCGCGGTGAGCCGCGATCGTCTTCCGATCTCCGCGCGCGACCGGGCCCGTCAACGCGGACGGCAGACCCAGCGTGGTCAGGTTCCCTACGGTGCCTTCGAGGAGCGGCACGAGGATCCGGAGCGCGCGAGAGCGCGGCAAGCCCGAGGCCACGAGCGCATCCACCGCGGCCGCGACCACGCCGACCGTCCCGTTCGAGGTCATCGACGCGGCCGCGTGGTAGAGCGCCTTGCTGCGAGTGGGGATCGTGACCGGCCGGCCTCCGAGGGCGCGCGCGATGGCCGCTCCCGCCCTGCGCGCGATGGCGTCGCCCTCGACCGCGAACGTCGCGCCGCGAAGGGAGGCCGCGGCGAGGGCCGGCTCCGCGAGCGATTGCAACGGGTGCAGGGAACCGGTGGCCCGCACCGCCGGCGCCAGCGGGACGAGCACCTCTCGCCCCCAGACACCCGACGCGTGCAGCACGATCTGGCGGCGGCCGAGGATCCCCGACCGCGCGAGGCTGGTCGCGACGGAGCGGATGGCGTCGTCCGACACGGCGATCCAGACGACGTCGGCGAGCCCCAGCGCGGCGGGGAACCGTCCGGCCGACGCCTCGACCCGCGCCCGGCTCGCCGCCTCCCTGACCTTCCGTGCGGACCGACCGTGAATGCCGAGCACGCTCACGCCCGCGCGCGAGAGCGCCATCGCGAGCGCCGTCGCCGCGGCGCCGGACCCGACCAGGAAGACGGACGGGGCGGCCATCACGCCTGCCGGTAGAGCCCGTGCTCCTCTATGTAACGGCGCACGCGCAACGGGACGAGAGGGCCGACGTCCTCGGAGGCGGCGAGACGGCGCCGGATCTCGGTCGAGCTCACCTGGGGAAGCGGCGGCGACGCACCGGGCGGGGAATCGAAGCCCTGGCGGCCGAGGACGATCTGCCTGGCGAGCTCCTCCACCTGCTCTGCGCGGTGCCACAGGTGCCGCTCCGCCAGCACGTCGGCGCCGATGCAGAGCGCGAGGCTCATGGAGGGCTCCCGGGCGTGGAGCGCCTCGAGCGTGCGGACGGTGTAGCTGTCGCCCCCCAGCTCGCGCTCGAGGCTGGACACCTCGACCCGCCTCAGGTCCTCGAATGCCAGCCGGCACATCTCGAGGCGGTCGTCGAACGGGGCGAGAGCCTTCTGGAACGGATGCTGGAAGGTCGGGACCACGACGACTCGCTCGACCGCCTCGGCGGCGAGGACGTACGCGACGGCGAGCACATGGGCGACGTGAGGCGGGTTGAAGCTCCCGCCGAAGACGGCGAGCTCCGGCGCGCGACCGGCAGCGTTCACAGGCTCTCGCGCAGCTTGAAGTAGGCGTCGGACACCGCGAACTCGAGCAGGCGCGTCACCGTCGGCTGGCGCACCGAGTGCTCCTCCAGCTCCCCGACCGTCGTGACGCTGGCGAAGTCGCCCGCGAGCTTGCGGAGCGCCCCGAGACTGGCCGCGATCGACCCGGAGACGACGAGACCCGCCCGGTCCGCCAGCTCGATCGCGCCCGCCTGGATCGCTGCCGGATCGAGCGCACGCGCGCCCGCGCACTCGAGCGCGAACGGCATGAGCGGATCGCGGATCTTGCGGGGTATCAGCTTCGTGAGCTTCTGCGCGCGTTCATCGAGGGCCGGCGCGTCGATTCCCGGCGGCGCGAACGAAGTGTCGAACTGCTTGACCACGGCGGCGAGCATCAGCCCGAGCTCCGCGGGATCGACGAGCAGCGGAACGGCGAGGTGAGCCTGCACGAGCTTCAATGCCCTCGCCAGGAGGAACGCCCGCTCGCCGTCGTCGGTCGCGCCGAACAGGTCCCGCCCGAGGACCAGCGCGGGAGGGCTGCCGGGCAGGACGACCGCCGCGCCCACGTCCCTGGGCGAGATGTAGATGTCGATGTCGCCGAGCCCGAACCAGCGCGCCATCTGGTGGGCCGTCTCCCGGATCGGGTGACCCTTGCTGGAGAGGCGGTCGGACCTCGTCACTCCGAACGAGCGCAGGTCGACGGGGTACGCCTTCGCGAAGGTCTCCGACAGGAGGCGCAGCATCTCGCGCAGCGCGGGGACGATCGCGGATGGCGCGAGCAGCTCGTCGAGCGCGGGGTCCGCCGTCTTCTCGCCGGGGGCCTGCGTGCTCGAGATGGCCGCCCGCTCCTCGGTGGTCTGCTTGCCGAGCACCACGAGGATCTCGGCGACCGCGCGCGCTCCGGCGGGGCTGCCACGCCATCCCATGGTCTGAAACAGCGTGTGGTACGCGACGTCGTCGAAGGGAGAGGCCGCGAGAACGCGGCGAACGTCTGCCGCCGCTCGATCCAGGTGGATCGCCAGCGCGGGCCCGGCGCCCTGGCGCTTGTAGAACTCGTACAAGGAGGAGATTGTCAGGGCATCCGTGGGCGCCTCGCGGCGCGCCTCCTCGAGCTGCGCCTCGGCGCTGCGTCCGTCGTGCAGCCCCTCCTCGAAGATGCGCGACAGCGCGGCCCTGTGCTCGCGCTTGCGCTGAGCGTCGGGCGCGAGCTGCACGAGCTTCGCCGTGACCTCGCGCGCCTGGACCCAGTCGCCCTGCCTGATGTAGAGCCTCGAGAGGCGTTCGAGGATCTCGAGATCGTGCTCCTCGAGCTCCAGCGCCTTGCGGTAGCTCGCCTCCGCGCGCTTCGCGTCCGGCAGCTTGTCCTCGTAGATCTCGCCGAGGCGGCAGAAGATCCGGCGGAGCTCGTCCCTGTCCGCCGTGATCTTCCCGAGCCGGATGAGGGTGCTCGTCGCGTCGAGGTGCTCGCCGTCCTCGACGAGCAACTCCGCAAGCCGGCGCAGCGCATCCGGCTGGTCGCCGCCCACCCGGCAGGACTCCCTGAGGGCGTCCTTGGCGCCGGCCCGGTCGGCCGTGGCCAGCCGCGCGCCTGCGAGCTCGAGCCAGAGTCGCCCGAGCAGCTCGGGCGGTCCGCCCGCGGCGATGCGCCGCTGGCACGCGCCGATGACGTCCGAATGCCGGCCTTCGGCCCGCAAGAGGCCGACGGCGCGATCGTATGCGTCGAGGTACGCCGGATCGACCTCGAGCACGATTCCCAGCGCCTCGAGCGCTCGCGCCGGGTCTCGCACCAGATCCTGGTACCTGCGACCCGCCAGATACGCGTCCTCGGCCACGTGGGCCCGAACCTGGCTCGACCGGGCCGCGGCTTCATGGGCCCTCGCCGCCTGCTCGTCAATCGCGAGCTCCGTGGTAGCCTGCGCGAGCAGCCGGAGCGCGACGAGGTGGTCGGGCACCGCGGCCGTCGCGCCCTCGAGCGCGAGTGCGGCCGCGCGAACGTCTCCGAGGGCCAGCCTCGCGGTGCCCTCGCGCGTCAGGTAGGCCGCCTTCTCCTGCGGCCGCGACGCCGAGGCGCCGAGCCGCTTGCATACTTCGGCGAAGGCGAGCTGGTCCCTCTCGAGGCGTGCGTGGGCCTCCAGGTAGCGCAGAGCCCACCCGCCTCCTCCTTCGGCTGCCATCACCGCGAGCTCGACGGAGCCGAACGGCGGCGCTCCGTCGGTCAGGTCGGCGAGGCGCGCCGCGGCGCGGCAGTAAGCCGATGCGTCGGCACACGAGCCGACAGGAGAGTCGCTCGCCGAAGGCCCCGGCGCTTGGGGCCCCGGACCGCCGGCCAGGGCGTCCGCCATCCGAGCGTAGACGGCCCCGAGCGCGCCGGTCCGACTCGCGGCCAGGTGGCGTCGCTCGAGGGCCCGCAGCGTGGGCAGATGGTCGGGCTTGATCTCCGCGAGTCGATCGAGCGCCGAAACTGCGCCCTCATCGTCCCCTCGGAGCGCGCCCAGGACGAACTGAAGCCGATCGGCTGCGAGCAGCTTCGTGCGCGGATCGTCCCGAGTCAGGTCGGCGCGGCAGCGCTCGGCGAGGGCGTCGAGGTTCCCCTCATCCGCCAGGGCGCGCTCCAGCGCGTCGGCAACGCCCCATTCGTCGGGCGCGAGCGCCTCGGCGCGGCCGTAGAGCTGAACGGCCCTCGCCGGCTCGCCCAGATCCGCCCAGGCCTCCGCCGCGCGGGTCAGCGAGGCCAGGACGCGAGCCGGGGCGGCGGTGCCATCGAGGCCCCGCGCCGCCTGCTCGAGGAGCTCGGCTCGCGCGGGGCCCGGCGGGCTCAGCTCCACCGCGAGGTCGAAGAGCGCCCGGTCGACCGACTGGCCCCGCGCGGCAATCGCGGCCTGCAGGTCGCCAAGCGCCGCGGCGGGATCGAGGTCCGCGACCGCGCGCGCGGCGAGGATCCTGTCGTGCACCGCTCGGCCGCCGCCGAGCCCAGCGGCGGCTCGCGCGAGGGCCGCGGCGCCCTCCGGGTCCATCGGCGCCGACCAGGCCAGGCGACAGAGCGCGGCGGCGGCCAGCGGCTGGCCGGGGGCACGCGAGAGCGCCGCCTCGTAGGCGCGGGCCGCTCCCTCCGCATCGCCGGCCGCCTCGAGCGCCCAGCCCTCGCGGACGAACGCCGAGGCGGCGCGCCCGTCCTCGGGCGAGCGTGTCGCCTCCGCATGAGCGAGTGCGGCCTCTCCCGCGGTCCCCGGCAGGCGCCGCGGAGGGGCGACCCATGGTGCGCTCGCCGACGACGGATCGTCGGGCGCGAGCAGGCGAACGCGCTCGAGCGTCGCTGTGGCTCCCTCGGCGTCGCCGAGGTGAGCGAGCTGGCAGAAGGCCAGGGCGTGGAGCATCCCCGCGAGGTCGCCGAGATCGCTGTCCTCGCGCACGGCCTCCGCTCGCCTCATCGACACCTTCGCCCAGCCCCCGCGGTCGATCTCCAGCGCCTCCGCGAGGGCCCGCGCGACGGGACCGGCGCCCACGCGATCGAGGAGCGACAGCGCATCGGCAGACATGCCTCGTGCCTCGAAGAGAGCGACAGCCTCGTGCTCCTCCCCGAACATCGCGTGACGCTCGGCGGCCCGCTGGATCTGGCCGGTGCGACGCAGGTGCTCCTCCTCGGCGAAGATCGCCGGTCCGAACTCCGGGTCCGCGGTCGCCGCGCGCGCGAGCGACTCCGCCGCCTCGTCCACGCGCCCCGAGGAGGCGAGCGAGGACGCAGCCACCTCCCAGAGCGCGGCCTTCTCGGATCCGTCCGAGAGGTCGGCGAGCGCCGTCGCGGCGCGGATCATCGCTTCGTGATCCCCGGCCTGCCTGGCGGCGGCGACCACGGCCGCCAGCCGCGCCCGGGTCGCCGGCAGCTCGCAGAGGCGGCTCGCCGCCTCGGACGGGGACGACCTCGAGGCCAGCGTGGCCAGCCGAAGCCCGCGATACCGGATCGCGGCTGCCTCCGGCGCATCGCCCAGGGCTGCCGCGAGCCTGGAGGCGGCCTCCTCTGCTGCCTGGGTGTCGCCGGAGGCGAGCGCCGTGCGCTCTACGGCGATCTGCGCCCCACCGAGCGACGGCTCCCGCTCGATCGCGGCGCGGTACTCGCGGAGCGCTCCGGCCGGGTCGCCCTTGCGCTCGAGGGCGGAGCCACGCAGGAGCAGGACCAGCGCGGCGACGCCGCCGGGGCCCGCCTCGAGCGCCGCGAGGCGATCGCACAGCTCGTCCTCGCGCCCGTCGGTGAAGGCGATCTCGGCGGCGAGCAGCGCCACGTGCGGATCCCGCGGCGCGAGCTTGCGCGCGGCTGCGACCGACTCGGCGGCGCGCACGGCGTCGCGTCGAACCGACAGGGCGATCTCCGCGCGGTAGGCGAGGAGCGCCAGCCGTTCGTCGGCCGTCAGCTCCACCTCGAGCGCCTCGTCGACGAGGCGCTCCACGTCCTGCCAGCGACCCTCTTCCTCGGAGAGGCGGATCAGGGCCGAGATGGGGGTGAGCGAGCGCGGAGCGCGGGCGCGCGCGAGCTCCAGCGCCTCGACGGCGCGGTCGGGCGACGCGAGCTTCTGCTCGAAGATCCGCGCAGCCTCGCAGAGGATTCGCGCCGCGGCGTCGTCGTCCGGCGCCTTGGCGATCTGGGCCTCGAGGATCGCCGCGCGGGCGGTCCAGTAGTCGTGTGCCCGGTCAGGGGTGGCGCCGAAGGGGATCTCGGTGCGCGCACGCTCCGGCGGTCGCGGCGCAGCTCCGGGCTCGTCCTCGTCGAGATCGCCCTCGAGGATGACCGCGGGCGACGTCGGCTCGGCTGCCCACGTCTCCTCGAGATTCAGGCCGTCCCGATCCGCGTCGTCTTCCGCCGCGATGATCGACTCGATCTCGGCGGCGGCGGCGCCCTCGAGAACGGTGACCGAAGGCTCCTCGTCGTCGTGCAGTGCCGCCGCCTGACCGCCCTGCGGCGCGAGGCTGATGACCGTGGGCGACGCTTCGGGGACCGACTCGAGGGTATCGTGCGGCGGCGCCGCCTGCGGCTCTCCGAACAGGGCCGTTTCGGGCTCGTCGAAGGTGAGGATCGACGGCTCGGCCCGCGGGGGCTCCGTCCGGGGCGTCGTGCTCCCGCGGCCCGGCTCCGGCACCGCCTTGCGGGCTCCCGTCGAGGGCCGTGGCGGAGGCGCGGACGGCTTCGGCGGCCCGCCCCGGCGGGGGTGAGGGCCGAACGGACGGGGAGTTGGTCCCTGTCCCGGCAAGGTCGCCGGAGGTTCCGCGAGGAACTTCGGGCGCGGCGGGACCGGGCTCGGAGCGCGAGTCGGCCGAACGGGGCCGGGCGCGGCTGAGGGCGGGCTCGCGGCGTCCGGAACCGCCGTTCGCGGTCCGACCTTCGTGGGTATCAGGTCTTGCGGGAAACCGGACGACGGCGGGTCCGACCGGCGGAGCTTGTCACGTTCGTCCTGCGTCAGGGGGCGGGCCACCTGCGTCTTGTCGAGGTCGGTTGCGGCCGTGGCCGCGGGCCTCTCCCGGATCACGGGTGCGATGGGCTCGGTCGGCGGCCGGTAGAACACCGCCGGCTTCGGAGCCGGGGTCTTCACGGTCGCCTCCGTCGTCGGAGCGGAGGTCGCTTCCTCGAGGATCCCGCTCAGGCCGGAGCCCCACTCGTCGATGGCGGCAAGCCAGTCGTCCTCGCTCTCCGCGGGGAGGATCTTCTTGGGATCCTTCTTGTCGTCGCCGGTCGCCACGTCAGCCGATCCCCAGTCCCGCCTCCCGCCGCAGCGCGAGGAACGCTGGCGAGAGCACGAAGCGAACGAGCTCGACCCCTTCCGGCGACCGGCGGACCGCCGCCGGGTCCGGCGTGGCGCCGATGACCAACGCGAGCGCTGCCGCCGGATCCCTCGAGTACAGCGCACCCGCACGGTTCGCCGTGTGCCGCTCGGCGAGCGCCCACTCGGCGTGGTCCGGGCCGCTTGCGAAGGCCTGCGCCGGCTCTGGCAGCGCCTTCTTCACCTTGCGCGAGAGCGCCCGCGGCAAGGACTCCGTGAACTCCGCCAGCCTGAGGAGCGGCGGCGCGGGCACCTGCGGAGCCACGGTTCGGACCGCAGCGTACAGGAGCGCGCCGATCTCGTCCGGCTCCCGTCCGTGCAAGGCAGCCGTCCCGCGCCTCAGGCGCATCGCCGCGCGACCCAGCGCGAACAGCGCGGGCGCTCCGAGCGGAGGCTCGAGGCGAGCGCCCAGGATCAGCACGGCGGGCTGCCCGGGCAGCGGCACGACGCCGTTCGGCTCGTGCCCTCCCTGGTACAGCTCGATCGCGCCGAGCGAGAGCGCGCCGGTCCAGATCGCCACCTCGTCCCGCAGCGCCGAGACGCCCTTTGGCGAGACGCGTTCGGACCTGCCGACGCCGAAGGCCGACGGCTCCAGTCCATAGTGCTCCGGCAGCGCCTCGGCGATGGTGTGGAAGAGCGCCCGGGCCGCGCCACGGTCGTCCGGATGCCCGATTCGTTCGAGCGTCGCCTCCGAGAGGGCGGCGGCAGGCCGGCGCGGCAGCTGCTCGCGCATCCGAGCGGCGTCGTGTGCCTCCGCGGCCGACGCGACGCCGAACGCGGACAGGACCGAGCAGGCGAGGAAGCGCGCGTCCCTCTGGCCGCCGAGGGCGAACACCTGTGCCAGGGCGTGCAGCGTCGGCACGTCCAGCGGATCGGCCTCGAACCGCTCCCTGAGCTTGCGTTCTGCCTCTGCCAGCGCCGCGGCCCGCATGCCTGGATCCGCGGAGATCTCGCAGAGCGTCTCGAGGGCAGGCATGTCGTCGGGCACGAGCACGAGCAATCGCGCCAGGGCCTCCGCCGAGCCCGGGAGGTCTCCCATCTTCCGCAGGGTCTCGGCCGCGCAGCGCTCCGCCTCGGCCTTGCCAGTGGCGTCCGGCCGCGCGGCGGCGAGCTTCGCGTGAGCGCGCAGGAGGTGACCATCGAGACCTCCTCGAGACGCGATCGCGGCCAGGCGCTCGTAGGTGTCGAGGTCCGCGAACCCGCTCTCGTCGAGCTTCCAGAGCTGGCCGACCGCACCCTCCCAGTCGTGCTGGTTCTTCTCGAGCAGCTCCGCGGCCCGCGCTCGTGCGGCGCGCTTCTCCGAGACGTCCGTGTGCGCGTCGGACAGCTCGCCGAGCGCGTCCACGGCTTCCGCGATCCGCTTGAGCTCGCAGAGCAGCGAGGCGCGCATCTCGAGCGCAGGGACGTCCTGGTCTCCGAGGAGCAGGAGGTTCTCGAGAGCCCCGAGCGCACCCTCGCGGTCGCCGAGCGTCCGGAGCAGCTCCGCGTGCTCCCGGAACAGGCCCGACAGCTCCTCGGGCTCCATCACGACCTCGCTGCGACGCCGGACCCAGCCGGCGAGCTCGCGCTTCGCCCCGCGGGAGACGAGGATCTCGTGAAGCCGGTGATACGCGGCATCCCGGCCGGCGTCCGCCTCGAGGGCGGCTCGGTAGCAGGCCTCGGCTCGCCTCCGATCGTCGAGGTGGTCCTGGGCGACGAGCCCTGCCTCCTCCCACATCGGAGCGGCTCCGAGCGGCTCGACCACGAGCTTCGCCTCCGCTTGCGACGCATCGGCGAGCACATCGAACGCTCCCAGCCGGCGGGCCGTGCGCCGCACGCCCTCGAGCGCCGCGAGATCGTCCGGCAGGATCTCGAGGATGCCCCGGTAGATCGCGAGCGCGTCGCCGTCGCGGCCGGCGCCCTCGAGCGCCTCGGCTCGTTCGACCTCGAGCCCCGTCCTTCGTGCCGGGCTCGCGATCGCCAGGCGCGCCTCGAGTGCGGCCGCTCTCAGCGACTCGTCGAGGCCGGGTCCCAGGCCGTCCGCCACGACGACTCCGAGCGCGCGCGCCTCGGGCCTGCAGGCGGCCAGGGCTCGCGCGGAGGACTGCAGGACGTCGTCCGACGAGGCCGCGCGCGCAGCGCAGGTGAGGGCGCCCAGCGCTGGCGCGTGGAGGTCCGAGCCCTTCGTGGCATCGACGAATCGTGCGAGGGCCGACAGTCGAGCGCTCACGTCGCCTCGAACCCCGGCGCGCCACGCCGCGAAGAGCAGCCCGAGCGCGCACGCGTCGTCCCCGGCCGCGAGCCGCTCCGCCGCTCCCCCGCGATCGAGCCCATCGAGGACGAGCAGCTCCTCGTCGAGGGCCCGAGCGAACGACTTGCTCGCGGTGGCCCGGGCGGCATTCAGCACTCGCCCGAGCTCGGCTCGATCGCCAGACGCTCCCACGGTGGCGATCCTTCCGGGCAGCGCATCGACGAGGGCGGCGTCCGACTCGAGCGCCTCGCCGTACGCTTGCAGCGCGAGGTCGGCCCGGCCCGCCACCTCGTGAATCTCGGCGATCTGCACGAGCGCGGTCGCTCGCGCTGGGCCCGAGAGCCGCTCGGCGCGCTTCTCGAGCGCTTGCAACAGTCGCCCCGGGTCGCCGAGCGCCTCCAGCGATCGGACGAGGCCATGCCAGCCGCCGGCGTCGTCGGCGTCCAGGCCGACGATCCGTTCGTAGATCTCGGCTCTGGTCCCGTGATCGGTTCCGGCGAGGATCGCCGCGCGGCCGAGGATCCTCTTCGCGCGATCGTCCGCGTCGTCTGCGCCCTTTGCGATGATCGCTTCCGCTCGCCGGCGTTCCCCGGCGACCAGCTCCCGCGTCGCGTCCAGAGCGCGGAGCTTCTCGCCGATCATCGCTTCCAGCAGGAGGTCGCCAGGCCTGCGCTCGTTGGCCCGCTCGAGGTCTTCCCGGGCGCGAGGCTGGTCACCGGCGAGCGAGCGAGCATGGGCCGCACAGACGAGCTGCGAGACCTTCTCGTCATCGCTTCCGGCGAGCTCGGCGAGCCGCTCGTGGGCCGCCGCCCGCCGGGCATGATCTCCGGTCTGGCCGCCGAGGTCGGCGAGCATCCAGAGCGCCCACCGGCAGGCCGGATCGACCGCGAGCGCGCCTTCGCACGCCTCCGCTGCCCCCGCGGGATCGTGGAGCTGGACCGCACGCAGGAACGCGAGATCCCTCGCGACCGACAACCGCTCGACCCGACTGTCGGAGGTCTCGAGGAGCTTCTGCAGGGTCACACCGAGCTCGGGCCACGCCTCCCGCCCCGCCTGGACGGTCGCCCGCGCGCGCAGCACCGAGGGGTCGGGCGCCGCCTCCTGCGCCTTGGCGAGGAGCCCCTCCGCCTTGCCGAGGTCCCTCGACCAGCCCACCGCGACGTCCGCGGCCGCGAGGAGTAGACGACCACGATCGCGGGTGTCGGAGGCGGTCTCCGCCGAGCCGCAGAGCCGCTGGACGAGACCGTCGGCGTCCCTCTGCGACAGGAGGCTCGCCTCGAGGAGCGCCTCGGCCACGGCCGACCCGGGCTCGATCTCGAGCGCCCTCGAGAGGTATGCGCGCTCTCGAGCCGCATCACCCTCCAGCCTCGAGATCTGGGCCGCACGCACGAGGAGCGACACGCGCTCGGCCTCGGGCGCTCCGGTCATTGCCGCATCGATGCACTCGGCGACCCGCGCGCCGTCGCCGGTCTTGGACACGAGGCGCAGGCGATCCGAGGCGAGCGACGTCTCGCCGGGTGCGATCTGAACGGCGCGCTCGATGATCCCGAGGGCCGCTCGAGCGTCCTTGCAAACGACCTCGCGAATCCGCGCCGCACGGCGCAGGAGCGCGACGGCCGCGCGGATCGGCCGGTCCGGGCCCCAGAACGGAAGCGGATCGACGGAATCGTCGTCACCCGGCTCGCCCCGCGCCACGCGGAGCGCGATCTCGGCCTGGGCCTCCAGGATCTCGGCCAGCTCCTCGGGGCGGTCGGCGCGGGCCGCGAACCTCTCGGCTCCTCGAAGCGCGCGCCACCGCAGAGCACCGCTCTCGCGAGCACGCAGCCAGAGAGCGGCGGTCTTCTCGGGGTCGGAGCCGTCGAGGCCGTCCTGGATCTCCGCCAGCTCGATTGCGGCCAGGGCGCGGAGCACGGGATGCGCGCGGGCCGCCGAGAACGCCTCGATCACCTGCGCGAGCTTCGCCAGGTCGCCCTCCGAGGCGAAGTGCCTCTCGAGGGCCATGAGCGCCGCCTGGCAGCGCGGATCCTCCGCCCTCGCCCTCTCGTAGGTCTCGCGGGCGCCGGCGGCGTCGCCGAGTCGGTCCTCGGCCAGCTCCGCTCGCACCACCAGGGCTTCGGCACGCTCCCGACCTTCGGGTGAGGCCCGGACCTCCGCATCGACGATCTTCGCGAGGTTCTTGAACGAGCTGCGCGCCGTGAAGATCCGGAAGAGGTTCCAGAGCGGCGGCCTCGACGCGGGGTCCGCATTGACCGCGGCCACGTACGACTTGACGGCACGCGCCTCGTCGGACGCCCCCCACTCGAAGAGCTCTCCGAGCTCGTAGAGGAGCTGAGACTTGCGCGCGCGATCGGTCGTGGCCTCGATCTCGCGCTCCAGCCTTTCCGTCAGCTCCTTGACCCCGAACGGCGCTTGCGGCGGCGGGGCAGGGTCGGGGGTGGTCGTCGTTTCGGTCGGCTCGGCCATCTCGAGATCCCGGAGGCGGCCCCGAACGGGGGCCGACTCGGGCATGTGGTCATGCGCGTTTGCTAATCCGTGCGGCAGGATACCAGACCAAAAGCCGGATCCGAAAGGGATTAGGGCACCTCCCTTGACCTGCGGCACCGGGGAGCGTACCCCTCGGGCCCGTGGCTCGACGGCTCGACATGGTGCGCGTTGGCGAGCCGCTCGGTCTCGACGAGCTCGAGGCCGTGGCGGCGGGGAGGGCCAGGGTCGAGTGCTCGCCTCGCGCGACACGCGCGATGGAAGCGTCGCGCGCCGCCGTCATGGAGGCGGTCGGGGCGCGCGGGGGCGAGCGGGAGCCAATCAGGGTCTACGGTGTCAACACGGGCTTCGGTGCGCTCTCGGAGGTCGCGGTATCGCGGGGCAAGATCCGGGCGCTGCAGAGGAACCTCGTTCGCTCGCACGCCTGCGGTGTCGGTCCGGCGCTTCCCACCGCGACCGTCCGCGCGATGATGCTCTTGCGGGCCCAGGTCCTGGCGCTCGGCCACTCGGGCGTGCGGCCCGCCATAGTCGACCTGCTCTGTCGCCTGCTGAACCGCGGCGTACATCCGATCATCCCCGAGCAGGGGTCCGTCGGCGCCTCGGGCGACCTCGCGCCGCTCGCCCATCTGGCGCTGGTCCTGATAGGGGAGGGCCGGGCCGAGCACGAAGGTCGCGTGATGTCCGGCAGGAGGGCGCTGGCCAGGGCGCGGTGCGTGCCGATCGAGCTCCGGGAGAAGGAAGGGCTCGCGCTCATCAACGGCACGCAGCTCATGACCGCGAGAGCCGCCGAGGCCGTGCGCCGCGGGGCCGACCTCTGCCGCGTGGCCGACGTCGCGGGCGCCATGTCGATCGAGGCGCTCGAGGCGAGCCACCACCCATTCGAGCGGCGGGTTCACGCGATCCGCCCGCACCTCGGTCAGGGCGACAGCGCGGCGAACATGCGAAAGCTCTTGGCGGCAAGCCAGATAGTTCGCAGCCACCGCCACTGCGGCAAGGTCCAGGACGCCTACTCGCTGCGCTGCATTCCCCAGGTCCACGGCGCGACTCGCGATGCACTCGGCTTCGTACGCGCCGTCGTCGAGCGCGAGCTGGGCGCCGTCACCGACAACCCGCTCGTCTTCGCGCGCCCGCGCCGGGGCCAGGCGTCTTTCGTGTCGGCGGGGAACTTCCACGGCCAGCCCCTCTCCCTGTGCCTGGACGTGGCGGCGATCGCCGTCGCGAGCCTCGCGAACATCAGCGAGCGGCGGATCGAGCAGCTCGTGAACCCGGCCTTCTCGGGTCTCCCTCCTTTCCTCGCGACCGAGACGGGGCTCGACTCCGGCTTCATGCTCGCCCAGGTGACGGCCGCCGCGCTCGTCGCCGAGAACAAGGTTCTCGCCCACCCGGCGAGCGTCGATTCGATCCCGAGCTCGGCCGGCAAGGAGGACCACGTGTCGATGGGGGCCACGGCCGCGCGCAAGGCCATCCAGGTGATCGAGCACGTCGGGCTGGTCCTGGGAATCGAGCTCATGGTCGCCGCGCAGGCCCTCGACCTGCGTGCGCCGCTGCTGCCGGGGCGCGGCGTGGCGGCCGCCCATCGCGCCGTCCGCTCCGTCATCGCCCGCCTGGAAGGCGATCGCGTGCTGGCCGGCGACATCGCCGCCGCCGCCGAGCTGGTGAGCGGTGGCGGCCTGCTCGCCGCCGTCACGCGCGCGGCTGGCTCCTTGCGATGATGGCGATCGGGGTGCGCGACCGTGGCCGGGGTGTAGTCCGCAGCCTATAGGCCCGAGACTGGAGGTTGTCAGTCACGGGTCTCAGCCGAGACCTCGGCGGCTCGCCGTGGGTTGTCCGGTTGTCCGCTCACCAGGTGGTGCCGCGGGGCACCTTGTGTCATGCCTGGCTCGGCGCCTCAGCAGCTTGTGTCAGTGGCTGGCACACGGCCCGTTCCTTTTCTGACGGGTGACCGATATCCGCATCTTCGTGCACGGAATCGGGGCGCTCGCCGTCGCTTCGCGGCCCTGCCTGTCCGCGGATTCGACGGGGACCGGGCACTCCAGCAGGGGTGCATCTCCCGGAAGATCCGGCGGATGGACGCACCCGCGCTCGTGGCATCTCGTTTGCTTGACCCGTCGCCTGACCCGTTCGCAGGAGGTCATCGATGGCGAAGCGAAACCACAGCGCAGCAGTTCGGCTCGAGGCCGAGGCAACCGAGACACCCGCCGCTGAGGCTCCGAGTGTGCCACGTTCGCCTACACGCACCTACGATGATCTGGAGCGCGCCTTCTTCGCCACGGGCGAGGCGGGACGCGTCGATCCGCCGGTCTACCTTCCGTACGAGTCGGTCGTCGTCCCGATCGTCGGCGTCCTGATCCTGGTCGGCCTGAGCTTCGTCGTGATGCTCTAGGGGCCTGCTTCAACTTCTACTTGAAGTTCTACTTCAGCTTCTCCTTCAGCGCCGCCAGCTCGTCGTCTAGCGCGGTGGGGCTGCGCCCCCCCGCGGGCCCCCCGCTTTGGTGCTCGGCGCGTTCGCTCGCTTCGGCGGAGTGAATCCGCCTGCGCTCGCTACCTGCTCGCGCGCTCGCGATCACGGTGCCCCGGAGGTCCGCGTTTGTGCGGGCTCTGTTCCCTACTTCAGCTTCTCCTTCAGCGCCGCCAGCTCGTCGTCGACGGCGGACGTCTTCTCCAGGTCGCGGAAGCGCCGGTCGAGGTCGGCCTTTCCCGGATCGTCGATCACGGAGTGGGCCTCGACCTCTGCTTCCATTTGATCGATCTTGGACGTGAACCGCTCGAGGTCGTCGAAGTGCTTCGAGCCGAACCGCCCGGCGCCGGTGCCCGCGCTCTCGGGCGCCTTTCGCGCTTGCCGGACCTGAGCCGCGATCGTGGACTTGCGGAGCTTCAGGTCCTCGACCTTGTCCTCGAGCTTCGCGAGCGAGCTCTTCAACTCCTCGACGTACGCTTCCTGGTTGCGCCGGGCGGCCTCGACCTCTTCTGCCTCCTGCGAGGCCCGCTGCTTACGACGCAAGGCCTCGCGGGCGAGCTCCTCGTCCTCGGCCTTGAGGGCGAGCAGAGCCTTCTCCTCCCACTTGCTGGCGTCCTCGAGGAGCGTGTCGCGCTTCTTCGCCATCATCTTCTCGGAGGCCAGGCACGAGACGACCTCCTTCTTCGCCTCCTTGATCTCTGCGGTCAGATCGACGACCGTCTGGTTCAGGATCTTTTCGGGGTCCTCGGCCTTGTCGAGGATCTGGTTCAGGTTCGATTTGATCACCGAGTTGATGCGGCCGAGAATTCCCATCTCATTCCTCCCGAGGTCGCGCGAACCGCGCGCGGATCATCTCGGGAGGATTCCATGCCGCCCGATAACAGGCAAGCCAGTCGCGGCGGAGATCATCCTCGCCTTGGCACTGGTCCTCGCGGTCCCTGCGCCCGCCCCGGCGGCGGGCTTCGTCCGCGTCCATTCCGACGCCCTGTGGCTCGATGGCGGGCCGTTCTACTTCGTGGGGGCGAACCTGGCGGTGATGCACGGGGCCGAGCGCACCCAGTACGTCGAGACGATGGTCCACGCGCGCGAGGACGGCGCGATGGTCGGGCGGATCTGGGCGCTCGGCGAGGGCGACGGGACCGAGAGCCTCGATCGGCAGGGGTATCTGTTCCGGACCGGCCCGGATGGCTGGAACGAGGCTGCCTTCGTGCACCTCGATCACGTCCTCGCCGCGGCGCGCATGGTCGGGCTCCGGCTCATCGTGGTCCTCTCCAACTCCTGGGCCGACTACGGCGGGATACCCATGTACCTGAAGTGGCTCGGCGGCGCGGGCACGACCGACACCTTCTACTCGGATCCGCGCGCGATCGCCCTGTACCGCGAGCACGTCCGCCGCGTGGTCGGCCGCGTGTCGACGATCACGGGGAGAGCCTATCGGGACGACCCGACGATCGTCTCGTGGGAGCTGGTCAACGAGTCGTTCGTCGCCACCGAGAACGTCCCCGCACGACGCAGGTGGATCGAGGAGATGGCCGCGCTCGTCCACGAGCTGGATCCCAATCACCTGGTCACGATCGGCCACCTCGGATACCGGACCGCGCGTGAACGTGCCGACTGGGCCGCCGATCATGCGGCCCTGGGCATCGACTACTGTGACCATCATCTGTACCCGCAGCCCGACCTTCCCATCCGCCACATCGACGACATCGCGACCCAGATCGAGGACCGCGTGCGACTCGCCCGCGAGGTGGTCCAGAAGCCAATCGTCTTCGGCGAGGTCGGGTTCGAGGACGATGACGCCAGGACGATCCTCGAGACCCGCGCCGGCCTCTTCCGTCGCGCGTTCGAGGCCGCGAGGTCGGCGGGGGCGGCCGGGATCCTCTCCTGGGTGTACCTGCCACCCGGAATACCGCGGCAGAGGCACCTGATCGCATGGGGAGCAGGCACCGCGAGCTCCGTCGAGGTGCGGCGCGAGATGCGCCGCGCCGCGAGGCGCTCCTGGCTGGGTCCCGAGCGCGACCCACCCCTCGGGCGGCCGCCGCTCGCCTTCGTTCCCCGTTTCCAGATCGCGTCCGCGCCGGAGGTCTCGGTCGCGGCGCTTCGCGCGAAGCGCGACCGGCGAACGATCGCGTTCGCGATCCCGGCGCGTGCTCTGTCCGCATCGCGATGGGAGCGCCAGGGCTACGCCTCGGTTCCCGATCCGTACCCCGCGCACGCCTGGGGATCCGACGTCGGCCACTTCGAGTGGACCTTCGCGGTGCCCCCGGGGCGCCCGCACCGGATCGCGCTCAGCGCGACGGTCTCCTCGGAGCGTCCGGGACGCGCCGCCCCGCCCGGAACGACCTCGCCGGTCGTCGCATCCGTCGACGGCATCCGGATCGGCGAGGCCGTCGCGGTCCCCGACGACGGTCGCGGCGCCGTGGTCACCTTCGAGTCGTCCGATCCGACGCTCCTCGCGCGCCTCGGCTCGGGGATTCAGCGCGTACGTCTCGAGGTGCCGGACGCCCCCGCCGCGAACGGCCTTTGCGTGTACGAGCCCGGCCTCGAGGTGGAGCTCCGGTACTGAGTTGCCCATCGCCGTGGCCGACCCCGACGGATGAGGGCCCCCGTGAGCCGGCGCTCCGGAGCGCGCCGAGCGAGTCAGGCGCGCAGGTAGGGAGCGGAGGCGGATTCACTCCGCCGTAGCGAGCGAGCGCACGGAGCGTCTCGGCGGGGGGGCCGCGGGGGGGCGGCAGCCCACCCGCGCTCGACAGCGCGTCCGATCCGACGCTCCTCGCGCGCCTCGGCTCGGGGATTCAGCGCGTACGTCTCGAGGTGCCGGACGCCCCCGCCGCGAACGGCCTCTGCGTGTACGAGCCCGGCCTCGAGGTGGAGCTCCGGTACTGACGGGCGTGTTAGTGTCCTATCAATGTCACCCAAGACCGTTCTGATCACGGGAGGGGCAGGCTTCATCGGGACTGCCCTCACCCGTGCGCTCGTGGGCACGCACAAGGTCGTGGCGTTCGACACGCTGCGGCGAAACGCCCTCGCCGGCTCGGGCCTCCTCGATCACCCGGACGTCACCCTCGTCAAGGGCGACGTCCGCGATTACGCGGCCCTGGCCGAGGCCGTCAAGGCGGCCGACGCCGTCGTCCACATGGCGTCGATCGCCGGTGTCGACACCGTGCTGCGCGATCCCGTGCTGACGATGGAGGTCTCGATCGAGGGTACGATGAACGTCCTGCGCGCCGCGCGCGAGTCCGGACGGATCAGGAGGTTCATCGATTTCTCGACCAGCGAGGTCTTCGGCCGCTACGCGTTCCGCGTCGGCGAGGGCGATGTCACCCAGCTCGGGGCGGTGGGCGAGGCACGCTGGACCTACGCCGTCTCGAAGCTGGCAACGGAACACCTCTCCTACAACTACTTCAAGCAGTACGGCCTGCCGACCTGCGCGATCCGTCCCTTCAACATCTATGGTCCCGGACAGGTCGGCGAGGGCGCGGTGCACCACTTCGTGGTCCGCGCGATCCAGAACGAGCGCATCACGATCCACAACGAGGGGGATCAGATCCGAGCCTGGTGCTACATCGACGACATCGTCGACGCGATCCGGACCTGCCTCGAGCGCGACGCCGCGGTCGGGCACACCTTCAACATCGGAAACCCGCGAAGCACGGTGACGATCTACAACCTCGCCCGCCTGATCATCCGGCTCGCCGGCTCGTCGAGCGAGGTGGAGTTCGTGCGCCACGACCAAGCCGACGTCGAGCTGCGCATCCCTAACATCGAGAAGGCCGCGCGCATCCTCGGCTTCCGCCCGCGCGTCGACCTCGAGGAGGGGCTGACGCGCACGATCAAGTGGTACCGCGAGCATCTCGGTCGCTGAAACACCGCCTCGCGATCAGCGGAGCCGCAGCCAGTGGGCGATCGCGCGCGCGACAGCGAGCATCGCGACGTCTGCCGTCACGATCGAGTCCGTCGGGACCGCCGGCCGGGAGCTCTTGCGCACGGGCCGGCGCCGCTTCGCTCGAGCGCTCTCGAGCCGAGCGTCGGGCGTGCTCCTGGGGAGGAGCCCAGCCGCCGACACCCATTCGCGCGCGCGCTCCAGCTCCTGCGGATCGAAGTAGGTCCCGTGCTGGCGGCACACGTCCACGACGATCCCGGACTGGCGGCCGAACTGCACGCGGTTCATGACCTCGGCGCATCCGGGGCAGCGGATGTAGACGACCGGTGTCGTCGGACGCTGCGGCTTCCCGATGCGAGGCGGCGCCCCGGTTCCGGGAGCGGGCGCGTCGCCCTCCTGCAGCAGCTCCAGCGTGCGGTGGTCGATGAAGGCGCCGTGGCACCGCTCGCACTCATGGACCTGGTACGCCCCGAGCTGGCGGCGGTCCATGGGCGACTCGCACCGCGGGCAGGGGAAGCGATCGGGCATGGCTCTCGGAGCGATGGGGCCGAGCGAGCGTCCGCAGGTGACGCACGCCGGCGCGCCAGGCGCATTGGCCGCAAGGCAGGCGCCGCAGTAGCTCCAGGCGATGGGCGCGCCGCAGCCGGTGCAGGTATCGACGCCCAGGGGGAGCGCCGTCCGGCATCCCGGGCACTCGAACTCGGTCAAGGGGACCCCACGATCGCTGTGGCGAGCGAGTCTGCGATCAGATGATACCCACCGGACGTCAGATGCACGTGGTCGCGTCCCGCGAGGGGCGGGCTCGCGGCCGCCCAGCGGCGCATCGTGCCCCTTCCTCCCATCGCCGCGAACGTGTTCCAGAACGCGCACCCGGACTGCAGCGCCGCCTGACGCGCCGCGGTGACGACCGCTGCCAGAGCCGGGCTGGTCTGCCAGACGCGCCGGGGCGGCGCCCTGCGCCCCCCTCGAACGATGGCGCGGACGGCGCGGTCGGGGGGGCCCATGACCAGGCACGACGCCGCCGGCGCCGCGCGACGTAGGAGGGCGAGCGTCGCGAGGAGCGCCCTGCGGTGCTCCTCGCCCGTGGCGTCGTCGTCATCGACGTCGTTCGTGCCGAACGTGGTGACGATCAGCGCCGGAGGGTTGCGACCGAGCTCGGCCGCGAGCACGTCCTCGTCCGCGCGCTGCCAGTGAGCGAAGCGGGCGCCGTTGACGCCGAGGGCGTCGTAGACGATGCCACTCGGCCGTCTGAGCGAGATCCCGAGGATGCGGACCTTGCCGCCGCCGGTCGCGATGACCTCGACGCGATGAAGGCCATCCTCCACCTCGGTGGACCAGAACGCGGGCTCGACGCGGCTTCCCGCCGTCGACAGCGAGGCGCGGACGTGGTCGTCGATCTTCACCTGGAGCCTGCCCCCCGCGGGGTCCTTCAGGTAGTGCAGCTCCACGAGCGACGCGCGGGCGCCGGTCTGTGCATCCTCGGCCTCGACCCACGCCGTGGCGCCTGGCTCGTCAGCCGCCATGACGACGCCCGTCAGCCCCACCGGCCCATCCTCGGGCGCGGCCCTGGTGATCCGGGTCGCACTCCAGCCGGCGCCTCCCGTGCGGACGCCTCCGTGCCGGAAGTGCGGCCAGGGAGTGCCGGGCATGAGCAACCCAGGCCCTCCGTCGCCGTACCGGGACTGCAGGCTCCGGCGGACCGCGCCGGTCATGGAGTCGGCTGCGACGTGCGAGTCGCCCAGATGCACGATCCGCACTAGCTCGGTCGGTCCCGCGCGAAGTTGATCGAGCGCAGCCCGGAATCCGGCGAGCGCGCGGCCCGTAGGGTCCTCGACCGGCGCACCCGGGATCTGCGGGCTCGCCGCCACGCGACCGGCGGCCAGGAGAAGCAGCGCCGCGCAGGTTGGCCCCCTGGGTTCCATCGGCCTGAAGTACAAAAGTCTACCGCGAATCGCGGTCATGCCAGCACTTTTATGGCAAGGTCCGGACCGAATTGGCCTAGGATACTCGGTGTGATCGAGTTCGACCTCGCGTCCGTCCGCGCGGATGGATGGTTCGAGCGCGTCGGCAAGGAGATCGGAAGCTTCGTCCCGCTCTGCGACGCCGTGGGCGAGAAGTTCGTCGCGTTCTCGATCGTCGCCGGCGTACGGATCACCGCGATCACCATCGACCGGCGCAACCCGGCGAACACCGTCGTCGACTTCGCGGTGGGCGAGTCGGGGACCGAGCAGCGACTGCCGCTCGGCGAGTTCCGCAGGCGGCTCGTGGCGGCGCTGCTCGGTGACGACCCGACGCCGCCGAAGCTCACGAAGGACCTCAAGCCCGAGGAGCTCGCGGCGGTGATAGGGAGCCGCTACGTCCTTCTGGCGCCCCTGTACGGCTACGCGCTCCAGCGCCTCGCCGGCGAGCCGGGCAAGGACCGCGAGGCGCGAGTCGCCTTCTCGCGGAACGGGACCAGCGACACGCTCTCCCTGGTCGAGCTGCGCGACCGGCTCCGCTCCGAGGTCCGGCGGGAGCTGAATCGAGCGCGCGAGGGTCCGTTCGCCCTCGACCTGAACCGCGTCGACCAGGCGGCCGAGGCGGCTGCCCGCGGCAACCACGCCCAGGTCGTCGAGCTCCTCGGATCCTGGCCGGGCCCGCTCTCGCTCTTGCTACGCACTCCAGCGGGGGCGGCGCTCGGGCACGACCAGCGAACGCTGATCGCAAAGGGTTTGATGCTGCTCGGAGCCGCCTACGGCGAGGAGGGCAAGCTGGGCTGGTCGGAGGAGCTCTACCGTCTCGGGCTCCAGTACGACAACAGCGGCCCGATGGGAGCGTCGCTGTTCCTGCATCTCGCCCGGGCGATGGCCACCGCGGACCGCTTCGGGGAAGCGATCGGCCCCCTGCGCCGCGCCCTCGCGCTCGGCGCGGCTCGCGAGGAGGTCTTCCCGCACCTCGGCCGCGCCTTCCTCAGGCGCGGCAAGCTCGTGGCCGCGGTCGCATGCCTCGAGAACGCCCGTGCGGCCGGAGTATCGAGCCCACAGGTCTCCACCGATCTCGAGGAGGGCTACAGGCGGCTCGGCGACGCGGGTCAGAAGCTGCGCGCCGCGAACGGCGGATCGACGGCCGACGAGCCCCGAGCCACCGAGCCGCCGCCGGCGCCCGCAGCCGGCAGCGGCGAGTAGTTCCCTCCGCCAGGGGCCCACCCGGAGGGCTCTGCCCGTGCGCCGTTGCCGAGATGGCCGCACGCGAGGAGCCGGACCTCGTCTCTGCGACATCAAGGTGGCCACGTGCGGCGAGGACGGCTAGACTTTCGGAGTCATGCAACCGCTCCGAGCCAGGGTACACCACGGCCGCCTCGTACTCGACGAGCCCACCGACTTGCCCGAGGGCGAGGTCGTCGAGCTCGTTCCCGTCGACGAGGTGCTCGCCCACGGCGGGGACTACCTGGACGACGAGGAGAGGCAGAGACTGCACGAGTCGATCGAGGAGAGCATCGAGCAGATGAAGGCAGGCAATCTCATCGACGCCGACGAGGCACTCGCTGAGTTGCGTGCCCATCGATGAAGCTCCGGTTGACTCCGAGGGCGCTGGCCGAGGCCAAGCGGAAGAAGACCTGGCTCAGCGAGCCAGGGGACCGAACCTGTGAGTCGCGCCCGCCCGAACCCTCACCGGAAGCACTCGAGCACCTCGCGGTCCTCGCCCTTCTCGTCCTCGAGCACCTTGCCCACGCCGGCCGCGAACCATGTCGTCGCCGCGGTGCCGCCGCTGACCTCGCGCCGGTCGACCTGCAGCGTCCGAAACTCGCACGACCAGCGGCGCTCGCCTTCGGGAGCGCAGCGGTGGCCAGGTCCATCCGGAGGTGGGCCGCAGGCGGGCTCCTCGGCGGGGCAGCACGCCGGGTTCCGGTAGCTCAGATCGAGCCGCACCGGGACGTCCACGCCGGTGACCTTCCAGTCGAACGTGCGCGTCTCGCGCTCGATCACCTCGCCGCAGCCCGATCCGGGCTCCACCTCGACCTCGTCGTATGCGTCAAGGTAGGTCGCGCCGTCGAGCGTGTGAAGGCAGGTCTCGTCGAGGCGGATGCGGCTCGGCACGAAGTACTCGTCCTTCGTCACCGTCCCGTCGGCAGCGAACCACTGGTCGCGGTGTCGCACCGTGACGATCCCCGGCCGCCGCGAGCCAGGGCTCGGGACCTCGATCACCTCCTGCCAGCGGAAGGCCCAGCCCGCGGACGATTGCTGGCGCATCCTGTACGCCGTCCGCCCGCCCCTGCAGCCGCCGATGGGCTCATGCGCCTCGATGGTCACGACCTTCGGATCCCCGCGCGACCGGCGGCTCGCCTTCTCGATCACGTCGTACACCCAGACCCGCCCCACCTCGAGAGGGTAGTACCTCCCCGCCGGCGGGACTCCGCAGGCGTTCGGGTCGGCAGGCGCGACCGTGTCCTCTGCCGGCCGGCCGAGCTCGAGGGCACGGGCGTCGCCGCACGCTTCGACGCTCGCGAGCTCGAACACGGCATGGACCGCTCTATCGACCATGCGGCCGTCCGCCCTGGCCAGCTTCCCGGTCAGCTCGGACATCTCGGCGCGACGCTCCTCGAGGCAGGCGCTTCGAAGCGCGGTGGCGCGGTCGTCCTGGCGTCCGCTGCGCCGGGCCTCGCAGCTCGCCCGGTGCATGGCGGCCCACTCGGCGGCCTGGCCGTCGAGCACCCGGCTGACGCGCGAGTAGGTCGCGGGGGCCTGCTTGCGCCCGCTCGAGAGGAAGGAGGCTCGCACCGCGGCCTTGACCGCCGGATCCCAGACCCCAGCGAGCCTGTCCTGGCCACCTCCGCACGCGTCGCGACCGCCCGCGGCGCTCCAGAACGCCGCGCCCCCCACGGCCAGGACGGCGGCCGCCATGGCAACGGCGATGACCCGGCGCCGGGCGCGCGGGCCGCGGTCGAGCGCGCCGAGGAGCGCCTCCATCGTTGCAAAGCGGTCCGACGGCGTGACCGCCAGGCCCCGCATCAGGACGGGCCGCAGCCAGCCGGGCGCTCGTCCGTCTGCCGGGGGCGGCGACACGCGTCCCTCGGTGACGGCCGCGGCGATCTCCTCGACGGTCGAGCCCGAAAACGGCGACCGTCGATGGACGGCCTCCCAGAGAGCCACGCAGAAGCTGAACTGGTCCGTGCGCCCGTCGACGGTCCCGCCGCCGTGCTGCTCGGGCGCCATGTACGCCGGCGTCCCGACCGTCGCGCTGCCACCCGTCTGGTGCCCGTCCGGATGGTCTTTCGCATCCCCGCCCGCCGGGCCAGCCGCGCGCGCCAGACCGAAATCGAGGACGCGTGGCCGCCCGTCGCTCCCGACGATCACGTTGTCTGGCTTGAAGTCGCGGTGCACCAGCCCGGCCGCGTGCGCTGCGGCGAGGCCTCGCCCCGCGCCCCGGTACGCCTCGAGGATCTGCTCGATCGAGCGCCCTTCGTCCCGGCACCACTCGGCCAGCGTCGGTCCCGCGACGAACTCCATCGCCACGAACACGTCGTCGCCGAACGTCCCCACGTCGTGGACGGCGACGATGTTCGGGTGCGAGAGCTTCGCGAGCGCCTGAGCCTCGCGTACGAGCCGCACCCGCGCCTCGTCCGCCGAACCGCCGGAGGTCGAGTCGAGCCGCAGGAGCTTGACCGCGACGGCGCGATCGAGGTGAGGATCGTACGCCTTGTAGACGATGCTCATGCCGCCGAAGCCCAGCGTCTCGAGCACCACGTAGCGGCCGACCTTGCTCCCGGCCGGCAAGGCGGACTCGTCGACCTCCCCGGCCAGGAGCATCTGCTTGAGTCCCGCGTCGGTCGGTCTCAACGCTTCGAGAGTGTATCAGCGCTTCGCCTGGGTCATGCGCAGGAGCTGCGTGGCGTGCAGCTCGTCGGGCGGGAACCTCTCGAGGAGCTGGATGAGCCTGCGAACCATGCCGAGCCGGACCGCGCTCGTACCGTACTCGAGACCAGCTGCGGCCGCCCGCGCGACGACTCTCGACAGGATCACGAGCCCAGGCAGGAAGACCGCTTGCCGGCCGGGCTTGAGCGTTCCGGGCGGGCCCTCGCCGAGGACGCGCGCGATCACCTCGGCCAGCTCCACGGACGAGACGCTCGTCCGGCCGACGACCGCGGCCAGGGCCTCGGCCGTGCCCCCCGTCGCGACGACCCGCGCAGGCCCGACGACCGGCAGCGCCGACAGCGCCGCGTCGCAGTGGGCGGTGCTCTCGGCGAGGTAACGCTCCGGCGACGACCGCAGGTGCGCGAACAGGTACTCGTTCCGGATCGCGCCGAGCGAGAGGCTTCCGCTCCGCCCGGCGCCGCGCTCGGGCATCCACGCCCACTCGAGGCTGGCTCCGCCGAGATCGCACATCACGGCCGGCGGCGCGATCGAGAGCTCGCGGAAGCCACGCGCCATCAGCGAGGCCTCGTCCTCGCCCCCGATCACCCGCGGCACGACGCCGGTCGCCTCGCGGACGCGAAGCGCGAGCGCATCGGTCTCGGGTAGCTCGCGGAACACGCCCGTCGCGATCGCCAGCATCCCCACCACCCTGCGATCGTCGAGCAGTCGAGTCGCCTCGCGGACGCGCTCCACGACCTCTTCGGCGGTCTCGGCGGCGAGCGAGCCGCGCGCGAACAGGTCGTGCGCGACTCGCCATGGGAGCTTGATGGTCTCTATCGGGGTGTCCGCCTTCGCCCCGCGTGGGACGACGTACAGCTTGAGCGAGTTCGATCCCATCTCGACGAGACCGAAGACCTCGGCCTGGACAGGCGCCTCCATGCTCACTCCGCGGTCATCAGGCTGTGCCTGCGGGGCCGCTCGCCGCCGATCGCCTTGAGCGACGCGGTGGCCGCCGCTACCCCCTCGGCCCAGCCGACCGACTCGGCGAGCTCTGCAGAGCCCTGGAACGCTCGCATCGCGTCGTCGAGCGAGTTCGCGCGGACCGCGTACTCGCCGAGCATGTGCTCGAGCTTCGCCGCCGCCATCCGGTCGCCCGCGCGCCTGAGGTGGATCGCCGCCTTGCGGGCCTCGGCCATCGCGCCCTCGAGGTTCCCTCGCGCGGCAGCGGCCGCCGCGATCGCACCGAGCGCCGCGGCGATCGCGAGCGCGTCGCCTGCCTTCTCGCCGAGGAGCAACGCGCTGCGGAAATACTCGACCGCGGCGCCCGGCGCTCCTCGTCCGAGCTGCTGCTGGCCGAGCGCCAGCAGGAGCTGGCCGTGGCGCGCCTGCGCCTCGTCGTCCTCGGGCGCCGCTTCCGCGAGCTCCTCGGCGAGCTGCAGGCCCTCCGCCAGCGTCTGGAGCGCGCGGCCGGACTGCCCGTCGTGGGTGAGCACCTCGGCCAGGGCGGCGTAAGCGTCCGCCGCGGTCTGCCTGGCGCCCGCCTCGTTTGCGGCGGGGATCGCCGCCGCCAGGGACGCTTCGGCGTCGGCGGTCTTTCCCTCGCGCGCCGCCGCCCTTCCGAGCACCAGGAGCGCCGCAGCACGCACGGCCGCGTCGGCGCCGGTGTCGGAGAGCGCCACCTCCGCGGTGCTGATCGCCTCGCCGGTCGAGCCCGCGGTGAACAGCGCCTCCGCCTCCCTGACCCAGAGCCGTGCCGTCGCGCCCGGCTCGGATCCCCCGCCGGCGATGTACCGGCGCCGCGCGAGCGAGAAGTACTGCGCGGCCTGTCCCGGCATCGCCCGGCCCAGCGCCGCTTGCGCCGCTCGCTCGAAGTGACGCGAGGCACCGAGCAGCTCGCCCGCCTCGGCCAGGTGCATCGCGATGACCTCGTCCGGATGCGTTCCGGCGGGCGCGCGAAGGAGCTGCTCCGCCGCCGCGCGGTGAAGCGCGCGTCGCGCCTCCGGCCCGATGCCCTCGTAGACGGCCTCGCGCAGCGCCTCCTCACGAAAGATCGCGTGCCCCTCCGTGGCCCTGAGCAGGATCTGAGCCTCGCCGAGGATCCGGACGGCCGCGGCCGCGTCCTCGCCGCCTCCGAGGATCTCGAGGAGATCCTCCATTGGGATCGTGGGACCGAGGACGGCGGCCACCGGAAGGGCTCGACGAGCGCTGTCGGGCAGCGGCGCGAGCCGCGCCTCGACGAGCGCCCGGACGGCGTCGGGCAGCGGTACTCCGGGCTGCAGGACGACCTGGCCATCCCGGATCGCGAGCGCCCCCGAGTGGCGCAAGGTCGAGACCAGGCAGCTCAGGTACATCGGCGAGCCGCCGGACTGGGACACGAGGCGCGCGACGTGCGCCTCTTGCAGCTGACCCTCCGGGACGAGGGCCCCGACGATCTGGGCGCCGGCCGCGGCGTCGACCGGCCCGAGGACGATTCGCCTCAGGTGCGGGGGATCCCAGTCGCTCCAGACGCGCCGCCTCGACGTCACTATGAGCAAGAGCCGCCGGCGTATCGCCGCGGCCGCGAGCTCGCCGATCAGGACGGCGCTGGGGTGATCGAGCCACTGCAGGTCCTCGATCGCGATCGCGATGGGGTTCTCGCGGGCGAACGCCGTGACCGCGACCCGGAGCGCCGCGGTGAGCTCGCGTCGCGCGACGTCCGCGGGTAGGGAGGTCTCGATCTGCGCGAAGTGGTCGGCGATCATCCGGCGGTCGTCTTCGGACATCCTGAGCGGCTGCAGGATCTCGAGCACCTGCTCGCGCGTCGGATGCTGAAACCCGTAGAGCCTGCGGACGACCTCGGACATGGTGGTGAGGGAGTTGCCGCCGCCGACCAGGGAGCTGACGCGCACCGTCCTCATCCCGTAGATCTCGGCCCGCCGAAGCGACTCGCGGAGCAGCGCGGTCTTGCCGATGCCGACATCACCGACGATCAGGACGACGCGGCCTCGCCCCGAGATCGCGTCGCCGGCGGCAGCCGCGATTGCCTCGAGCTCCGCCGGGCGCCCGGTCAAGGGCGCGGTGGCGGGCTGGAGCTCCGGACCGGCCTGGTCGGTCACCTCGAAGATGCCGCGACCGACGGGCTTGAGGACCATCGTGCGGCCCGCGGTGTGCCGCAGGGTCTCGTCCACGACGAGGACGCCGGCTCGGGCGACTTCCAGCATCCGCCGGCAGCGCGCGACCGGCTCGCCGATCACCTCCGGATCTCCAGTCGCGGACTTGCGAACGAGCGCGGAGCCCGCGGCGATCGCCGCGCGGAACCACGCTCCGCCGACCGCCTCGCGCCGCGAGGTCGCAGCGGCGCCGATGGCGCGGTCGCCGGCGTCCGACGTGTCGGAGCGCGCGCCGAAGAAGGCGACGAGCCTGTCGCCCCACGGCCGCTCGACGATGCCGCCGTGCGCTCGGACGGTCCGGGCTACCGCCTCGTACCGGCCGAGGAGCGTCGTCGCGATCTCTCCGGGGCCGCCCGTCGGGAGCTCCGCCCCGGCCAGGTCGACCGTGAGGACCGACACGTCGCGCCGCTCCGCGGTCGCCTCGAGCCGCGCGGCGCGCACGCCGGCGAGCAGGTGCTCCGGAACGAGGGACTCGAGAGAGGCGACTCGCGCGGTCTGATGCGGATCGTCACCGGCCTCGGCCGCGCGCTCGAGCGCGAGGCGCATCTCCTCGGCGGTCTCGTACCGATCGGCGCGCCGCTTGGCGAGCGCGCGCATGGCCACCGCCTCGAGGTCCGGGCCGATCGCCCTGAGCGGCGCGCGCTGCCGCACCGGCACGGGCGGGTCCTCGGCGTGGGCACGCGCGATCGCGAGCGGGTTCGGGCCGTCGAACGGCGGCGAGCCCGTGAGCATCTCGTAGAGGATCGCCCCGACGCTGTACAGGTCGCTACGCGCGTCCGTCTCCTCGCCCCGGTGCGACTCCGGCGACATGTACAGCGGCGTTCCGAACTGCGAGCCGGTGACCGTGAGGCGATCGTCGACCTCGTCGGCCAGCTTCGCGATCCCGTAGTCGCAGACCTTCGCGAGCTCCTGCAGATCGGGGCCGAGCGCGACGAGCACGTTCTCGGGCTTCAGGTCCCGGTGCAGGATGCCGGCCCGATGCGCGCCCTCGAGCGCGGAGAGGACCTGGCTGGAGATGGCGACGGCCCGCTCGACCCGCAGCGTTCCCTCGCGTCCGATGATCTTCGCGAGGTTCTCGGAGACGAACAGCTCCATCACCAGGTAGACGACGCCCTCGGGCGTCTGGCCCGAGTCGAGGACCCGGATGCTGTGCGGGCTGTCGAGGCGGCCTGCCGCTCGGGCCTCCCGCCGGAATCGCTCGACGAACGCGGTCGACCGCGAGAGCTCCTGCCGCAGGACCTTGATCGCGACTGGTTTGCGGAGCTCGGCGTGACGCGCGCGGTAGACGCGGCCCATCCCGCCTTCGCCGATGATCGACTCGAGGACGTAGCGGCCGTCCAGCCTGATCCCGAGCAGCGAGTCCGTCGCCGCCTCGGCCGTCAGCGCGACGCCGCACGAGAGGCAAAAGCGCGCTCCTTCCGGCGCCGCGGTCCCGCAGGTCGCGCAAGTGGCCTGCATCGAGGGAATCATCCTATCACCACAGGCTCCGCGTGCCTCGGCCTCGAATGCTCGACTATACTGATGGCATGATCCACGTCTCCATGGACCCGCAGGACGAGCCGGTCGTGCTAGGCCGCGGGAGCTTGCGGTTTCCAGTGGAGCTCCGGCCTCCTCGCGGGTTCGCGCCCGAGGATCCGGGAACCTGGCCATCGGTCGAGGGCCGGCTCGAGTTCGTCGGAGGGAGGCTCCTGTACATGCCACCGTGCGGAGACACGCAGCAGGCGGTCGCACCCGACGTGATCCATGTCCTGAAGAAATGGGCCGAAGCGCATCCCGAGTTCTCAGTGGGCGGCAACGAAGCTGGAATGTGCCTGCGAGGCGAGATCCGAGGAGCCGACGCGGCCATCTGGCGTCGCGGCGACCTGCCCCCTCCGAGCGGCAAGTACCGCTCCGTCCCGCCCGTGCTCGCGGTCGAGGTGGCCGGTGAAGACGATGACGAAGACGAGACCGCGCTCCGCTCCAAGGCGCGATGGTACTTCGACCACGGGGTCATCGTGGCGTGGCTGGTCCTGCCCCGCACTCGGGAGGTCGTGGTCCTCGAGCCTGCGGGCAAGGACCGCCGCTACCACTCCGGCGAGCGCCTCGAGGAGTCCCCCTCGCTTCCGGGCCTCGTTCCCCGCGTCGAGGACTTCTTCGCAGATCTCGACCTGCGGCGGAGCTGACGGGCCACGCTGCGCGCTCGCCTCCGGCGCTCGGGCTCACCCGATGAGCGAGCCCAGCGCGGGGAGTGCCGTCTGGAGCGGAAGGACGCGGAGTCCGTCCAGCTCGTATTCCTGCCGGCCTCCGTAGAACAGGAAGCAGCGCGCTACCGGGTAGTCGCCGGCGAAGAGGCGAAGCGTCGCGAGATCGCTCTGCCGGAATGTCGCCGATCGCTTCACCTCGATCGCGACCAGGCCTCGCTCGCCGTAGAGCACGAAGTCGACCTCCTTGTGGTCGCGCGTGTGCCAGAAGAACGTCTCGTATCCCAGGCGCAGGTTGTCGTTCGTCGCGCGGAGGTCCTCCAGCACGAGGGTCTCGATGGCGGGACCGTCGATCTCGTCGGCCGTATCGAGCGGGCCCTTCGGGCGCAGGGCCCTGTACACGCCCGCATCGAAGTAGAAGAACTTCGAGTGTGCGAGCAACGGCCGTTTCGCGCGGTGCGTGAACACGGGTAGGCGCACGGCCAAGAGCAAGTCGTCCAGCAGATCGAAGTAGCCCTCGATCGTCTTGCGGGCGAGACCCAGATCGCGCGCCACCGCGGAGATCGACAGGATCGACGCTTGCGAGAAGCTCGCCGCGACGAGGAAGCGCGAGAAGGCCTCCAGGCTCCGGGTCAGCGCCTCCGCCTGGACCTCCTCGCGCAGGTACGTCCCGACGTAGCTCGCGAGGTACTCGGCCGGATCGCTCTCGACGTACACGGTGGGGAGCTGGCCGAACCGGATCGAGTGCCCGAGGTCGAAGCTCTCGCCGAGCTCCGCCGCCGTGAGCGGGTGCATCGCAAGGGTCCGAGCGCGGCCGCCCAGGAGGTTCGCGCCGCCGCGGCGCAGCTTCCGGGCGCTCGAGCCCGTCAGCGCGAACCTCCATCTCCGGCGCTCGATCAGCCGATGCACCTCGTGCAGCAGCGACGGCAGGCGCTGGATCTCGTCGATCACGACCCGCTCGGGCTTCTTGGGAAGGAGGATCGCCTCGAGCCTGTCGGGGTGCGCGAGGAGCTCGCCGTACAGGCCCATGTTCAACAGGTCGAGAAACGGCGCGTCCGGCATCGCCGCGCGCAGGAGTGTGGATTTCCCCGTTCCCCGGGGCCCGAGGAGGAAGAAGCTCCGGTCGAGGGGCAGCCGAATGGCCCTGGCGAACATGTCGCCATTATTGCATGAAAAATGGCGGCAGCAGGGACGAATGATTTGGGTGCAGTTCCCGGTTTGCAGGCATCGGGAACCCGCAAATCGCGGCGGTTGCGGAGCGAGCCGGATGGGGAGGGCTACTTCTACTGGGATAATCGCGTCCCCTGCGGATGGGGTGGGCAGGTGCGTGGGCGCGGGCATTGACGTTGACGTTGACCTTGACGGCGACGACGACGTGGACGTGGTCGCCCGCCCGTCGACGGCGCGGAAGCAACCACGCCTTCCGAACGCCGACAACGCGGGTCAGCTTCCAACGCCTCGATGTGTATCAACGCGCGATCGAGTTTCTGGCGCTGGCCACCCAGGTCGTCGAAGAGCTTCCTCGGGGTCATGCCGAGCGAGGCGATCAACTGAGCCGAGCGGC
>JACPQR010000235.1 GCA_016190375.1 Deltaproteobacteria bacterium | reverse complement strand
CCCCCAAGCCGCGTCCGGTGGAGGGATAGGGACGGTGACCGCGGCGCGCCTGCACCCGCGCGTTCGCGTCGGAAATCGAATCCTCGAGCTGGACGTTCCCCACGTGATGGGGATCCTCAACGTCACGCCGGACTCGTTCTCGGACGGGGGTCTTTGGCTCGATCCCGGCGCGGCGGAGGCCAGGGCGCAGCAGATGGTCGCCCAGGGTGCGTCGATCGTCGACGTCGGCGGCGAGTCCACGCGTCCGGGCTCGGAGCCCGTCGCCCTCGAGGTCGAGCTCGAGCGGGTGATCCCCGTCGTGCGCCGCCTCGCGAAGTCCGGGCTGCCCGTCCCGATCTCGGTGGACACCCGGCGTGCGGAGGTGGCGCGTCGCGCGCTCGACGAGGGCGCCGGGATGGTGAACGACGTGTCGGGTCTGGCCGACGACCCTGCGATGGGACCGCTGGTCGCCCGGACGGGCGCGGCCGTGGTCCTCATGCATCGCAGGGGGCCGTCCAGCGCGATGTACGACTCGGCCCGGTACGAGGACGTCGCCCGCGAGGTCAAGAGCGAGCTCGGCCGCGCCGTCGCCCGCGCGCGCGAGGCGGGCATCGGGGCCGATCGGATCCTGGTCGACCCGGGGATCGGCTTCTCGAAGCGAGCCGAGCACTCGGTCGAGGTCCTGGCGCGCCTGGACGAGATCCTCGAGCTCGGGTTCCCGGTCGTCGTCGGTCCATCGCGAAAGAGCTTCATCGGGCAGGTCGCGGGCGGGGCCGAGAACGAACGGGTCGGCGGAACGGCGGCCGCCGTCGCGCTCGCGATCTGGGCCGGGGCGCACGTCGTGCGGGTCCACGACGTCGCCGCGATGCGGCAGGCCGCGGTCCTGGCCCACGCGATCTCGAGGAGGCGCCGCCATGGGCCCTGAGCTCCTCCAGGGCTTCTTCCGCGACACGACGCCGCAGGGGCTCCTGCTCGCGGCGATCGACATCGCGATCGTGTACTACATCATCTACCGCGCGCTGGTCCTGGTGCGCGGGACCCGGGCCGTGCAGACGGGGCTGAAGCTCGGGCTCGTCTTCATCGTGTACTACGTGGCGCGGGTCGTCGGGCTCGTGACCGTGTACACGATGCTGAACGTCCTCTGGGGGAGCCTCATCCTCATCCTCGTCGTCATCTTCCAGAACGACATCCGGCGCGCGCTGACCAGGATGGGCACTCAGCGCAGGTGGTTCCTGGGTCTCGAGAGCCGCGAGTCCACCGAGACCGTGGATCAGGTGGTCGAGGCGACCAGATCCCTCGCCCAGAAGCGAATCGGCGCGCTGATCGTGTTCGAGCGCGACGCCTCGCTCGACGAGTTCATCGAGGAGGGGACGAAGATCGACGCCACGGTCTCGTCCGCGCTCCTGTACTCGCTGTTCATCCCGAGCTACGAGAACCCCGTGCACGACGGCGCGGCGATCGTCCGCAAGCACCGGATCGCGCAGGCTGGCGCGTTCCTGCCGCTGACGGCGAACCCGAAGCTCGAGAAGACGCTGGGCACGCGCCACCGGGCCGCGATCGGGATCACCGAGGAGACGGACGCCGTCGTGGTCGTCGTCTCCGAGGAGCGCGGGACCATCTCCCTCTGCTTCAACGGGAACATCGCGCGCAACCTCGACGCGGCGTCCCTGCGCAAGGCGCTGCTCGGCCTGTTCCACAAGCGGCGCCCGACGGCCCCGGCCCGCGCTCGCCAGTCACAGGCTCCGCCGGCTTCGAAGGCCTCGAAGGTCGGCGTCGACATCACGGCCAAGGGAGGGTAGGCGTTGCGCGGGCTGCTCCAGCTCCTCCGCGAGAGCGTCGTCGGCGCGCTGACGCAAAACCTGGGGCTCAAGGCCTTCGCGCTCCTCGCCACCTTGCTCATCTTCTCTCTGGTCCGCGGCACGGAGGAGGCGCAGACGAGCATGAAGGTCGACGTGGTGGCGCTCCTGCCGCCCCCGACGAGCGGCCGCGTGCTCGTGACCGAGGTCCCGGAGAACGTGAGGGTCACCGTCCGCGGATCGGCGTCGATCGTCGAGGCGCTTCGCCGTGACGGGATCCCGCCGGTGCAGGTGGACCTTCGCGGCCCGCCGCTCAGGCGGTTCTACTTCGACGAGGGCATGTTCCTGGTCCCCGCGGGCGTGAGGGTCGTCAGCGTCTCGGAGTCCGACGAGTCCTTCGGCGTCGAATGGGAACGACTCGTCACGAGGCGAATATCCGTCCGGGTGGAGACCATCGGCCACCCGGCACCGGGCACGACCGTGGGGCAGGTCACGACGAGCCCCACCGAGATCAGCGTGTCGGGCGCCGAGTCCAGGGTGATGGCGCTCGCGGAGGTCGAGACGGAGCCGATCAACGTCTCCGGCCGCGGCCTCGGAAAGCTGGAGCGGCAGGTCGCGCTCCGCAGGCCGCCGCCGCACACCGACTACGAGACCGAGCAGCCGATCCGCGCGAGCGTCGAGATCGTCCCGGACGTCGTCGAGCGCCTCTACTCCGGCGTGCAGGTCACCGTCCTGGGCGGCGTGCACCGCATGGAGGTCCGACCCGCGCGGATCGACGTGCGCCTGCGCGGCCCGCGAGAGGTGATGTCGAGCCTCGCCCCCGATCGCATCCTCCCGTTCGTCGACGGGGCGGCGATCACGGAGGGACCGGGCGAGACCGCGCGCGCGACCCCGAAGGTCGAGGACCTGCCGTCAGCGGTGGAGATGGTGGAGCTCATCCCTGCCCACGTCTTCATCGACGTCCGCCGCGGCCGCGCGCCGCAATGAGGGGACGACCCTCCGGATCCGGAGGTTTCACAGGAAGGCGGGAAGGCGGGAAGGCCGGAGCGGCGGATTCTCCGGAGCGATTGGGAGCTCCCCGTCTCCCCGCCTCCCTGTTGATGTTCCGACTCGTGTCTGCGGCCGGATCCGGAGGTTTCACAGGAAGGCGGGAAGGCGGGAAGGCCGGAGCGGCGGATTTCTCCGGAGCGATTGGGACCTCCCCGTCTCCCTGTTGATGTTCCGACTCGTGTCTGCGGCCGGATCCGGAGGTTTCACAGGAAGGCGGGAAGGCGGGAAGGCCGGAGCGGCGGATTCTCCGGAGCGATTGGGAGCTCCCCGTCTCCCCACAGCCGTTGGCAGTCAGCCGTCGGCGCTTGGCCCAGCTTCTGCATGAAACCGTGGAGCATCCTTTTGACTTCGTTGACCTGTGCGTCGAGGTGCCGGCTGACTCTCTCGTCGCGTGGTGCCCTCGTCTGCGCCGAAGGGCGCAGCGTCAGTCAAACAGAGCGCCCGGCGCGGCGCATGCGCTCGGGACCCCGAACAGTCCCGAGCTGCCTGCGCCGTGACGGGCGCGGGCGCACCTGACGTTCGGCGGCAGCTCGAGGGGACCCTCTGTTCGAGACCGTCGAATGTGCGAGGACCCAGGGGTGATTCTGGTTGACATCAAGGTTCGAATGGATTACTGCCATATTCAAGTGGACCGACATCGAGCCAGCCACCCCGTGCGACATCCCGTTCAGCTCGAGCTACCCGCGCCGAAGAGCCACGGTGGCAAGCGCAAGGGTGCCGGTCGTCCGAAGACCGACCACGCCGGCGTCGAGCACTGTGCCCGACCACCTGTAGCCAGCCGGTTCCCCGTCCACGTGACGCTCGAGGCACGCGAGGACGCTCCGCCTTTCCTGCGAAAGCGGTCCTGCGACGCCCTGCGGACCGTAATGGCAGCCGGTTGCGACAGACAGACCTTTCGTCTCTGCCACTTCAGCATCCAGCCGGGGCACGTGCACCTGATCTGCGAGGCCAAGGACGCCGTGAGCCTGTCGCGGGGAGTACAGGGATTGGCGATCCGCATGGCCCGGGCCTTGAACCGCGAGTGGGATCGGCGCGGCCCCATCTGGGCGGACCGTTACCACGCGAGGCACCTGAAGACGCCCAGCGAGACCAGGCACTGCTTGGTCTACGTCTTGGGCAACTTCCGCCATCACGGAGGGGAGAAGACCTCGCCGATGTGCATCGACCAGGCATCGTCGGCGTACTGGTTCACCGGCTATAGGGAACGGGACGATCTGCCGGAGCCGCCGGACATCCCACGTCCCGTCGCCAACGCACGCACATGGTTGTTGTCGGTGGGCTGGATCCGGGCCGGGGGGCTCATCTCGATGGCCGAGCGGCCCCGGTCGTGAGCGAGGTCACGCGGCGTCCGCCGGCGGTGGGCGCCGGCCGGCGCCGAGCAGCGGCGGACCGGAAAGGCAGACCATGACCAGCAGACCAGCACCAACGTTGACGCCGCTGTTGGAGGAGCTCGCCGCTGCCTATCTCGGGGACCGTCGCCTGTCGAGGCGGCTGGACCGCATTTGCCAGACTCGAAGTTCCTTTGAAACCCCTCATACCTCCCAGGCTAACAGCTGACTGCTGACGGCCATGCCGCGTCTCCCCGTGTCCCTGCTTCTCTCTGCGCGATGCCGGGCGCGAGCGTGGCTCGGCCTGCTGCTGTGCTCGGTGCTTTGCGTGGGGCGGGCGAGCGCGGATCCGTTGCCGCGCGGGGAGATCTCGGGGACGGTCGAGCATGGGGGGCGCGGGGGTCGTTCGATGGACTACCGGGCGTGGATCCCGCCTGACGTCGAGCCTTCCATGAGGGTGCCGATGCTCGTCGGGCTGCACGGGCGGAGCCGGCACATCGACAGGTACGGCTTCCACTTCCTCGAGATCGGCCGCCATGCGCCCACCGGAACGCCGGTGATCGTGCTCGCACCGCGGATCGACTGGGACGCCCCGTGGATCGAGACGCAGCGGCTCCTCTTCCTCGCGATGGCGCGGATCGTCGAGCAATACGCGGTCGACGAATCCCGCGTCGCGATCCTCGGGTTCTCGATGGGTGCCTCGAGCGCGCTCAACCTGGCGCGCCACAACCCGCGGCGCTTCTCCGCGGTCTGGGCGGCGTCGGGCCTCTTTCCCGACGTCGCCGTTCAGGCGCTGAAGCGCCGGACGGCGCGCGTGCTCCTGTCCTGGAGCGGGACCGAGGGCCAGTGCCGGCGAACGGTCGAAGTCGCTCGCGAGATCGACCGGGGCCGCGGGCTCGCCCGCGCCGTCGTGTTCGTCGGTGGACGACACGAGCCGCACCTGGACATGTTCCGCGACGAAGCTCTCCTTCGCTGGTTCGTCGGCCCGCCGAGCGAGTTATCGGGCGCAGACTCGCCGGGAGGTGGATAGCCGCGGTCCTGCCGGGGCGGCGAGGGGCGCCCAGGGAACCGCGAGAGCCGATCGTCGGGTGCCCCACATGTCGGTGCCGCGGCGCTCGTCTCGAGCACCACCCTCGATGGGCAGCCATTCGAATCAGGCACCGAGGTCACGACCGAGGGCTGCAGGAGCTGCTCGGCCACGCCTCGCTCGACTCGGCCCAGGTCTACACGCACCTGTCGTTGCGCCACCTGCGCGAGACGATCGCTCGCTGTCACCCCCGCGAGCGCGCCGCCGAGGCCTCCGAGACAGGCTCGCGGAGCCCCGAGCCCGATGGGTCCGAGCGGCGAGGAGGGGCTGCGCGAGGGCCGATCGCGAGGTAGACTCGTGCAGGAAGGACGACGTCATGGCGCGGCTGGAGAAGGACATCGAGGACCTGGCGAAGCGCATCGAGGCGCTGCCGACCCGGACTCGCGAGCGACTGCTCGAGCGGGTGCTCTGGCCCGAGATCGAGTTGCATCTGGCCGCCGAGCAAGCCCGCAAGTACGTGCGAGCCGACGACCGCAAGGTCGAGCGCGCGGTGAACAAGGCGCTGCGGCGGATCCGGCGTGAGCGCTCGGACCGTCGTTAGGGCCGTCGTCGACTCGAACCTCTTGGTGAGCGGCATCCTCGGCCGCAGGCCGAGGTCGCACGCCGGCCGGCTCCACCGGGCGATCCTCGTTCGCCGCTTTCAACTCGTCATCTCCGACTACATCCTGCGCGAGGTCCGCGACGTGCTCCTGAGTCCCGAGATCCAGGAGACGGGCGCACCACCGGAGCACGTCGTCGATCGGATCGTCGCCGCTCTTCGACTCACCGGGCAGGTCGTCCCGGGCAGCTTCGAGGGTGACTTCGCCCCCAACAACCCGAAGGACAGCCCCATCGTGGCCTGCGCGCTCGAGGGCGACGCCGGGTACGTCGTGACGGATGACCGCGCCCTCCTCGATCTCGGGGCCCGACGCCTCGCGGCGTTCCGACCCGTCCGCATCGTCTACGCGAAGAAGTTCCTGGAGCTGCTCGATCGCGGCGACGCCTGAGCCCCCGCGGGCAGCTTCTCCTTGTGCAGGAGCGTGGTCCTCGCGGCACGACCAGCAATGTGTGGGACCTCGAGAACCGGCTGGTGGAGCTGCAGTTACCCACCGGCGTGCTGAGGCGGATGGGCTACGACGCGACCGACGCGTTGGGCAGCGTGTACACCATCGCCGATGATCACGCGCGTTCGCGGACGCACCGCGATTATGATGCTTTCGGCGAGATCGACCGCGAGACGGGGGACCTCCCGCCCGGGCCGATCCCGACGTCGCCGTTCAGGCGCTGAAGCGCCGGACGGCGCGCGTGCTCCTGTCCTGGAGCGGGACCGAGGGCCGTTGCCGGCGAACGGTCGAGATCGCGCGAGAGATCGATCGTGGCCGCGGGCTCGCCCGCGCCGTCGTGTTCGTCGGGGGAGGGCACGAGCCGCACCTGTACATGTTCCGCGACGAAGCACTGTTGCGCTGGTT
>JACPQR010000234.1 GCA_016190375.1 Deltaproteobacteria bacterium | reverse complement strand
GACGATGGCGGAGCGGGACTTCGATCGACAGGTCGCGGCGACGCGGACAAGAGCCTCGTCGAGCTTGCCCGCGTGCTCGGCCGCGTGCACCTGGCCGAGGAGGCCGGGCGGAAAACGCGGGATCGCGCGGAGAGTCTCGACCAGCGTGGCGCCGGCGTCGAGACGAGCGACGAGCGCGGGGCCTGTTCCCGTGATTGACGGATGCTCGGATGCGTCCGCGGCGAGGGGAAGGGCAGCGCGCATCGGGACGCCGGCTCTCAGGCAGGCGCCCAGGACGTCGGCGAAATCCGCGAATGCGCGGTGGCGCGCGGAGGCTCTGACCAGCGGAAGCCACAGTGACAGCGAGCGGCGAGCTCTGGCCGCGAACGGCGCTCGATGCCTGAGCAGGATCGCGACGAGGACCACGGCTGCAAGGACCGCAGCCACGAGGGGAAGGCTCGCGCTCGCCCAGGCCCCGACTCCCTCCTTGAAGAGCGCCGGCAAGGGGAGGATCGTGGCGGCGAAGAGGAGGAGAAACGCGGGGTAGGCCAGCGCGAGGAGCATCCGGCCGGAGTCCCTGCGGCCCTGGGCCAGTCGCTCCGCGACCAGGCGAAGCCCGCCGGGCAGGTCGCCGTGCGCCTCGGCCGCGCGAATGATCGCGATCGAGGCGGGCGGAAGAACCTCAAGCGATGCGAGGGTGGACGAGAGCGGCTGTCCGGACTCGAGGCCCCGGACCAGACGCCTGGACAGATCGGCCGGCAACGTCTCGAGCGCCGGGCTCCTCGCGAAGACCAGGGGAGGGACCCCCGCGCCGATCGAGTCAGCGAGTGAGACCAGGAGATCCTCGGGCTTCAACGACCCCAGGGTACCGCACATCCCCCGGAAGAAGCGTCAGTCCAGGCGCCAGTCGTTCGGGTCGACCCCGTCGTCGCATTGACGCGCCGCCGGCAGCGGGCCTCCCAGCCCCGGGCTCGTCCTGATACGCGGCCACCAGACGTTCCGGTGGCTTCCGCCTGGTGCCGGATCGGCAGTCGTCCAGCCGGTGGGGTCGAGGAGATCTCGTAGCTCCTCTTCGACGTCGGTCCAGCTCACGGTGGGCTTGCCCGTCCGCATGCGAATCCTCCCATCAGGCAGTCCAGCAAACCGCGGACCATCGGCCAGCGCGGCGGTCGATCGGCCGGGCGCGGTGGACCGCGATCACCGCGAGGCCGAATCGAAGCATCGCGTGGTCTACAGGCCCCGGCGCGAGGGGCTCGCCCGACCCCGCTCGTGCTTCCCTGTCATCACCTCAGCCAGGGGCGGCGTCCAGGGCGGGACCCAGGCGGGGCACCCGTGGCCGGGCTGCGAGTGGAGCTCGGCAAAACCGAGGGGCTGCTCCCGATCGAATCGCAGGTCGCCGATGACGATGCCCTCGCGGCGGCGCAACCAGAACGGCGCGCGGGCGAAGCGCAGGAAGGCCGCGATCTCGCAGTCTTCCTGCGCCAGCTCCACCAGCTCCGAGAGCGGAGCGCGCCAGACGCCTTCCCAGCGAATGGCCGCGTCGCCCTCGTCGTCCACGGGCCGAAGCGGAGCAGTGGTCTCGGTCGCGAAGGACGGGCAGCGACTCGCGTCGAGAAGACTCGACCACGTCGCGATCGTCGCGCGCCGCAGGACGAGATCGCCGCCGTCGATCGTCACCGACACCGCGCTCCAGCAGAACGGGTTCGCGGGCAGCGGGGTCAGCGCGAGATCATGGCGCGACTCGTCCGGCCAGGTCTCTGCAAGGCGGCTCGAGATGACGGCGCGGGCTTCGCGTCCGACGGCGGCGAAGCCGAGGAAGACGAGGCAGAACCCAACGAGCGCGATCGTGACGCGGCCCCGGCGACCCGCGAGCCAGGCTCCGAGGCTCGAGAGCGCCGCCACCGCGACGAGCGCCACCCGACAGACGAGCGGCACGAAGCCGGCGACGACCCAGGGGAGCACGAGCCCGGCAAGGAGCAGGCCCCCGAGCGTCACGCGCCAGGCCCGGCCGCGCGCGAGGGCCACCAGCGGCGGCAGCGCCACCGCCCAGAGCAGCGGCTCCACGATGAACACCGCGTCGCCGAAGACCCACCGGCCGTCGATCGGCCAGAACGGATGGGTGCCGTAGACGTTCGCGGCGTCCATCCCGAGGTGCACGATGGGTCCGAGGACGGCGAGGAAGCCGATCCATCGGAGGTCGCCTCCTGCCAGACCGCGGCGGCGCAGGACCGCGATGGCGGTGATGGCGAGGAGGATGCCGAGCGCGAGGCCGCCGGCGATCGTGTGTGTGTGCCCGCGGTGATGCAGGAGGTACCCGAGCGGGCGATCCATCGTCCCCGCGTACAGGATGTCTGCATCCGGGAGGTTCCCGGCGAGCGCGGACGTGAAGAGCGCCGACCGGACGAACGCCGGGGACCGGTCCCGCCGAAGCGCGATCACGGCCTCGCCCAGGACGAGCCCCGCCAGCGTGTGGGCCACGTTCTCCAAGGGCCCTCATCCTGAGGCATCCTGGCGGCCACCGCCAGCGGGCCGGCGGATGGTCAGTCAGGCGCGGCGGTGCTGCAGCTCTCGCCACGCCACCACTCCTGCCGCGGCGTAGAATCGGCGAATGCTCGGGCTCCTGGATTGGTGGCGGCGGCGACGCTCGCGAGCGCTGCCGTTCCCGGAGGCGTGGCGCGAGGTGCTGGGGCGCCGGGTCCCTTTCCATGCGCGGCTCGTGGGCGATGCGCGAGCGCGGTTCGAGGAGAAGCTGAAGGTCTTCTTCCATACCAAGCACTTCATCGGCGCCGGCGGCCTGGAGGTCGACGAGGAGATGAAGGTCGTCGTCTCCGCGGCGGCCGCGCGCCTGGTCATGAACCTGCCCGGCGAGCACTACCAGAGGCTGACCGAGATCCTGATCTACCCGGGTGCGTATCACCACGGCGACCGCGACAGGGTCGTGCTCGGTGAAGCGCACAAATGGGGCACGGTCGTCCTCGCGTGGGACGCGGTCCGGGCGGGCCTGGCGAACTCGCAGGACGGGCACGACACGGCGCTCCACGAGTTCGCGCACGTGCTCGACGTCGCGGACGGCGCGTTCGACGGCACGCCGGTCCTCGAATCGCACGCCGCGTACGCTCCGTGGGCGCAGGTGATGACGCGGGAGTTCGTGCGAATGCGCGGCAAGAAGGCGCTCCGGCGCAAGGGCGTCCTGCGCCGCTACGGAGCGACGAACGAGGCCGAGTTCTTCGCCGTGGCGACCGAGACGTTCTTCGAGAAGCCGCGGCAGATGAAAGAGAAGCACCCCGAGCTGTACGAGCTCCTCAGAGATCACTACGAGGTCGATCCGCTGGCCGAGCTCGAGCCTCGTGCCGAGGAGGCGTGAGGCGCGGGCCGTCTTCGCGATCTTCCGGGCCGATGAGCGGATTCTTGGCCGGACGCGCGTGATCTTCCGCTGGCCCGGGCGCACGTGGTCGTCGCAAGGTGGCTCGTAGCGGGGGAGCCACAACTGCTCCAAAGACGGGAGGACGAACGATGAAGCACTGGGTACTGGCGAGCTGGCTCGCGGGCACGGCGTCGTGGTTCTTGGCCTGCGGCTCGGCGGCCGAAGATGCTGGCGCCATGAGCATCTCTGCGCTCGAGGTCGATGCGCTGCCGGAGAACGGAGGGATCCTCGTGGATCTCCGTGACGCCGAAGCGCCCGTGCGCTTCGACCACGGATTCGGGCCGATCGACTACAGGCGCATCGGCCTCGTTTGCCCCGACGGCAACGCCATGCCCCTGGACGTCTGGCTCATGCTCCAAGGCCAGCGGCTCGGCACCGCGAGCGGGATCCTGGAGGAGCAGCTCTTCTCGCTGTCGAACGCGGTGAGTGGGGCGCCGGAGGAGTCTGCCGACGGACCTTGCCTGGACTGCTACCGCTGCACCGATGGCGCTCTGGTCTGCAGGTGGCTGTGCGGGGACGACGACTCCTCGAGCGAGAGCGTCTGTCCGACCGGCGAGGCTGGCTGCCGCGGCGCCCGCGACTGGATCGGTGCGCTTGCCGGCGATGACGGCGCTCATCCGGACTGGGACGGCGACGGCGATGCCGAGGACGACTCCGATCGGCCCTCCCTCTTCTCAGGCGGTCGGGGAGACGGGGATGGTTCGGGCGACGGCGGCGGCGGCGGCGGCG
>JACPQR010000233.1 GCA_016190375.1 Deltaproteobacteria bacterium | reverse complement strand
CGCGAGTTCGCCGCCTGTTGCCTGTTGCCTGTTGTCCGGCGTCCTCTCCGCCTTTCGCCTCGGCCCAACGCCTGGCCGAACCTGCGCCGCCCGGTACTAGACGAAATGCGCGGTTGCCCCGTAAACTCTTTTGAGATCAACCACTTGGAGGGTGGGTGCGTGTCCCCGTCGGTCCGTCCCCGTCGGTCCCCGTCGGTCCCCGTCGGTCCCCGTCGGTCCCCGTCGGTCCTGGAGGGTGGGTGCGTGTCCCCATCGGTCCACGTGCCCCGGCTCTCTAGTTACCGAACGCCACCGAGCCGCGAGCCACGGTCTCCGAGCGGCCGTCCCAGGTGCAACGCAGGTGCGCGGTCGATTGTTCGGGAGACGACACGACCAGCTCGTAGGTCCCGCCACCAACGTCGAGCGGCTCACCGACGTCGAAGACGTCGTCGCCGCTCTCGCAGGTCGCGCCCGCCAGCCAGAGGTCGTCGACGAGCAGCGTCCCGTCCCTGGCGGCCTGGGTCACGAGGAGATCGAGCTCGGGCTGGAAACGCACGTTCGGATCGACATTCGAGAGGTTCACCTCGAAGGCCGTGAAGGCCTCCTCCAAGCCGGTCTCGCGGTAGCTCGCCCAAGCGGCGACCGGACCCGGGCCGCGGTCGAAGGCGATGGTCGTCCGATCCCGGGCGTCCGGGTTGTGGGTGGTGTGTCGGAAGCCGAACCTGACGTCGTCGCAGATGGCCGAGACGTCCGTCGCTCGCGTGATGGTCCACGTCGCATTGTCGGCCTCGAGCGCGTCCTCACCCTGATTGGGCCCGTCGGTCACCGGACACTGGACCGGATCCGGCCCCCCCTCGATCCACTCACCGAGATCGCAACCGGTGAAGTCGTTCGAGAAGACGGGCACGCCGACCGTCACGTGGCCGCTGTCCCAGGCTTCCACGACGATGTTGTCGAGGAACGCACGGTCGCCGAGCCCCCAGACGGACAGGTCGAAGCGGATGCCGACCTGCGCGTTGTCGGCCGCGGCGGGGTTGGACTCGACGAGGTCGAGGCATACGGTCACCCAGTTCCGGTCCTGCTCGCCGGGTCCGCCCCAATCCGCCCAGATCGGGGCGATCCCGAACCCCCCACCGGTGCTCAGGTAGACCGCGACCGAGTCGGCGAGGTCCATCGAGCGATCCGCGTAGTCGAAGCAGAGCCGCACCGAGTCGAAGTCGCGTGTGTCCACGGTCCGGTCGAAGGTCAGGTCCAGGTTCTCGAAGGAGAGCTGGTCCTCCGCGATGTCGGGGTCGGGCCCGAGCTGCGCTTCAGCCGGGCAGTCCGGCGGGTTGTCCCACTCGTCCGTGACCGTCCAACCCAGATCCTGGAGGTCGGGGCAGCCTTCGAACGTGTCGCGGACGAGCGCCGTGATCCCCACGACCGACTCGCACGACAAGCAGGCGGCCTGACCCGCCGAGCCCGGCCCCAGGTCCACGGTGCACGTGGCTCCCGGCTCGCCCGGCTCGGTGGGCCCCGCCGGACAGTCGACGATCATGGCGGGCAGCGCCACGCAGCCGCCGGCGCAGAGCGAGCAGACCTCGCCGTCCGGGCAGAGCGCGTCGTCCACCGTGTGGACGGGCTGCCCTCCGGCGCAAGAGTCTCGAGTGCAGTCGAACGCGTCGGGCGGCTCGTTCGAGTCGTCCACCGTCCAGACGAACGGAGCGACCGCGGGGTTGCACTCCTCGCAGCCGTTCCCGGGCCTCGTCTCGCCGGCCGTCCGGCACACGCCGTCGATGAGGCAGGTGCCGTCCTCGAGGCCGTTCGTGCAACCGCCAAGCCCATCGCATCCTGCGACTGTGCAGCTCAGGCCGTCGCCGTCGGTGCACTCGTAGGGCGTTCCTTCGCAGGAGCCGTCCCGACAGACGTCGCCGCTGGTGCAGAGGGTGCCGTCGTCGCAACCCTCGCTCTCGACGCAGGTCCCGCCATCTGGTGGTCCGCCATCGTCGCCGCCTCCATCGTCGCCGCCTCCATCGTCGCCGCCGTCGCCACCGTCCTCGTCACCGCCATCCGGGGCGCCGCCGTCGAGCCCTGCGTCGCCGAGGCCGGCGTCCGCCACTCCGCCGTCCGAGAGGCCACCGTCTTCAGGGCCGCCGTCCTTCGAGCCTGCATCCTCGCCTGCGTCGGGCAGACCCGCGTCCAGCCCCGCGACGCGACACCAGCCATCGTCGGCGCAGACGAATCCTGCACCGCAGCCCACCTCGCAGCGCGAGGCATGACAGAGCGCCTCCTGGCAGCGAAACTCGTGCTCGCTGCCGCAGTCGTCGGCATCCGAGCACTCCCGGCGGACGCAGACACCGCCCTCGCAGTCCTGGTCCGGCGCACAGTCGTCCTCGGAGCTGGAACAGACCAGCTCGTCGAGCTTCCCCGCGTCGAAGCCGCAACGGCACCCGCCCAAGACGAGCGCCACTACCACCGACCCAACGAGCAGTCGCGCCATCCGTCCCCGGTCGATGCTACCACGATCGCGCGCGTGCTATGGTCGCGCCTGCCCGAGCGAGGCGACCATGGAAAGAAAGCTCTTCGACGAGGACCACGAGATCTTCCGCCGTACGTTCCGCACCTGGATCGACGCCGAGGTGCTGCCCTACCGCGAGAAGTGGGAAGAGGAGCACATCACTCCGCGCGAGGTCTGGCGAAGCGCGGGGGAGCAGGGCTTCCTCTGCTGCTGGCTCGGCGAGGAGCATGGCGGGCCCGGCGGCGACTTCCTGCACTCGACGATCGTCAACGAGGAGCTCTCGCGAGCGCGCGCCAGTGGCCTCGCCTTCGGGCTGCACTCCGACATAGTCGTCCCGTATCTTCACTCCTTCGGCAGCGAGGAGCAGAAGCGCAGGTGGCTGCCACCATGCGCGCGCGGCGAGAAGATCACCGCGATTGCGATGACGGAGCCGCACGCGGGCTCGGATCTCGCGGCGATCCGCACCACGGCGATCCGCGACGGCGATCACTACGTCGTCAACGGGCAGAAGACGTTCATCTCCAACGGGCACCTGTGCGACCTCGTGGTGGTCGCGGTCAAGACCGATCCCAAGGCCGACCCTCCGCACTCGGGCGTGAGCCTGCTCGTCGTCGAGGGCGGCACACCCGGGTTCACGAAGGGCAAGCTCCTGAAGAAGATGGGGATGCAGGCCCAGGACACCGCGGAGCTCGCGTTCGAGGATTGCAGGGTGCCGGTGCACAACCTCCTCGGCCAGGAGGGATCGGGCTTCTACTACCTCATGCAGAAGCTGCAGCAGGAGCGGCTCCTGGTCGCGATCGGCTGCCAGGCTGGCGCCGAGGAGGCCCTGCGCGTGACCCTGGACTACTGCAAGGAGCGCAAGGCCTTCGGTCGCCCGATCGGTGCATTCCAGAACACTCAGTTCAAGCTGGTCGAGATGGCCACGGAGATCGAGATCGGGCGCCACTTCCTCGATCGCCTGATCGCCGACCACGTCGCCGGCAAGGACGTCCTCAAGGAGACCTGCATGGCGAAGTGGTGGCAGTCGGAGATGCTCAAGCGGGTCACCGACCAGTGCCTGCAGTTCTTCGGAGGCTACGGCTACATGACGGAGTACGAGATCTGCAAGGCGTACCTCGACGCCAGGGTCCAGTCGATCTTCGCCGGCACGAACGAGATCATGAAGGTGATCGTCGCCAAGCAGATGGGGTTCTGATCGCGGCCGGAGGGGGGCACGGTCACGATGCGATTCCCGTTCATCTTCGAGCCAGGCCGTTGAGACCTCAGCCCGTCACCCGGATGATCAGCCTCGTTCCGTCCTCGTCGCCTATCACGCGCGCGGGGCGAGGCGCGGTGCGATAGTCGGCCGGGCCACCGAGGTCGAAGGTGCGTCTGCTCTCGGACAGATCGCGACAGACGCCCCAGACCTCGACGGCGTCGCCGGGCAGCACGCGAACCCGCGAGCCGTGCCCACTGATGTCCGCTCCCGCCGGCAAGAGCCGCCGTGTGTACGGATCGAGCCGGGCGATCTGGTCCGACAACGCGACGCGCTCGGGCACGGCGACGACGAGGGGAGCCAGGCCGAACGAGACGACGACGGCGCCCTGCCCCTCGCGGTCGACCACGAAGTCGACGCCCTCGGCGACGCGCCAGAATGGCGCGACCCACGTGTCGTCGACCAGTATCAGCTCCGAGGCTACCCCGCTCGCGGACAGGGGGCGTGCGCGGCCTGCGATCCGGCGGATCCCGGTCGCGGCGCCGGCGCCGTCCCCGAGCTCCGGGGGAGGCTCGGCGAACAGGCCGAGGACGTCGCGGCCACGCTCGTCGAACGGCCATCGCAGCCGCGCCCCGCCCCTGCTCACGAAGGGAAGCCATCCGAAGAGGCGCGCGGGCCGGCCCGGGTCGAAGTAGGCGGCCTCCTCGATTCGACCTTCCGCTGCCTGCTCGCCGGCACGGCGATGCACCTCGGTGAGCCGGCCACCGTGGATTCGCTGGAAGAAGCCGTGCCGTCGACCCACTCGCCTCTCCGCGGCTCCCGCGCCATGGCAACGGTAGCACGATGCGCCCGACGGTCCGCTATCATCTCCCCCGTGTGCGGCCGCTACTCGATCACCGATCCGCGACAGCTCGTCCTCAGATTCGGCCTCGCCGTGCCCGCCGCGCTCGAGCCCCGCTACAACATCGCCCCTACACAGCCCGTCCCAGCCATCGTCGCGCCTCGAGCGGCGGGGCAGCCGGGTGACGGGACGCCGGTGATCGAGCTCCTTCGCTGGGGCCTCATTCCCTTCTGGGCCAAGGACCAGAAGATCGGCAACAAGCTCATCAACGCGCGCGCCGACAGCCTGGCCTCGAAGCCCGCGTTCAGGGACGCCGCGCGCAAGCGGCGCTGCCTCGTCCTCGCCGACGGTTTCTACGAGTGGAAGAAGGAGAAGGGACGCAAGCAGCCGATGTACGTCCGCCTGAAGTCCCGCGATCCCTGGGCGTTCGCCGGGCTCTGGGACGAGTGGCGCGCGCCGTCCGGCGAGAAGATCCGTTCCTGCACGATCGTCACGACCGAGCCCAACGCCTTGCTCACCCCGATCCACGACCGCATGCCGGCGATCCTGCGACCCGAGGACGAGCCACGGTGGCTCGACCTCTCCGTGGAGGCGGCCGATCTGCCTGCCCTGCTCGCCCCTTACCCCGCCGAGCTGATGGAGGCCTACCCGGTCTCGAGCTACGTCAACTCTCCGGCGAACGAGGGACCGCAGTGCATCGCGCCGCAGGATTGAGGGCGAATCAGAACGAGAGCTGAGCGTAGCCACCCGCGGAGAAGCCGCTCGCCGCGAGATCGCGAGCTCCGTAGCCTCCCCGCGCGACGAGGGTGAAGTGCGGGCCGAAGTGCCGGGCGGCCTCGAAGAGGAGGCGGACGGCGACGTCGCGGTTGGAGCCGGGCTGGTTCGTGATCTCGATGCCCGCGCCGAGCGGCGTCCGGGGGATCGTGTACCAGCGCATCCACGCCGAGCCGGCCACGCCGAAGTCGGCGATGCCCTGGACGGCGAGCTGGATCCGCGTAGGGTTGTCCACGCCGAGCTCGATCATCGCTCCCGCACCCGGCTGCACCGCGACCTCGTTCGCGCCGATGATCCCGCTTCCGTACAGCGAGACGTCCGGGCTCAGTCGCAGCTCGACCTCGGCCGTCGCGGCGACGAGCCCGACCTCCGTCTCGACTGGGTCCTGGCCGTCGCGCTCGCGCGGGGTCAGACCCGAGAGGCGATCCACGCGGACCTGCACCGAGCGGACGCCGCGGTAGAAGTGATAGCGCACCGCTCCGTACAGCGAGTACCAGTAGTCGTGGCAGACGCCGCCGGGATCGCTGCAGACGCCTCCGTCCTCGTCCGCGCGGTTGCCGAAGCTCGTGTACTCGCCGCCGGACAGGAACTCCAGCCTCTGGCCCTCGTGGGCCTCGAGCTCGCGCGCCTCCTGCTCGGTGACGTCCGTCGGGCGCACGACGAGCGTGTGCGGGTCGGACGGATCGCCGAAGGCGGTTCGTGCTCGGCCTTCGCGCTCGGTGATCGTCACGTAGTAGTCGATCGAGCGCACGTTCGGCTCGGGTCGCGGGATGCGGGCGCCCCACCGCGCGGAGCTCGCGCGACGAATGCGCGCCTTCTTCCATGGGCCGCGCCCATCGGTGCGGTAGTGGACGTCGGCCCGCTCCACGCGCTCCGGGTACGTGAGGTCCAGCTCTAGGAGGATGGGCTCGTCCGAGCGAGCCAGGCCCGGCGGAACGTGGACGAGCCCGGGGCGTGGGGGCTCGGGAGCGGGAGTGGCGACCGGCTGTGCGGCCGGAGCCGGCGCCGCGGGAAGGGCGGGTCCGGGCTGCGCCTCCTGCGCAGACGCAGGCGTCGCGGCCAGGAGGACGACTACCCAGAGTGGAAGCTCGATTCTCATGGTGACGACCTCCTTCCTACCAATCGAACGTGAGGGAGAGCCCGCCGCCGAACCCTCCGTGCTTGATGTTCCTGAGCTGGTACGACCCGCGAGCGGAGACCGTGGCGGCCTTCGCCAACCGGTAGCCGACCTGGGAGACGAGCCGGAACATCGGGTCGCCTCCGTCGATCGACTGGTTGAAGACCTCGCCCTGGGTCAAGACCGGCACCTGCTCCGCGGGGAAGAAGTTGAAGGCGAAGAAGGCGCGCTGGCCGACCTCGTCCATGATGTCGCCGCCGACGACGATGTTCGTGGCGCGCTCGGATCCGATGCGAATGCGCCCCTGCCCGCCTCCCACGATCCCCTCGTCGTGCATGCCCACCTCGACGCGCATCATGAGGTGCACGAAGTCCGACGCCGCGACCTCCAGCTCGTGGTAGCCGTAGATCACCGTCGAGGATGCCGGCTCGATCCCCGAGCCCTTCTCGTAGGCCTCGAGCGGCTGTCCGACGCCGTCGTAGACGCCGAAGCCGACGCGGTACCCGTAGAGCGGACCCCAGTCGACGCGCTGGAGGAAGTGCCCCTCGACGAGGGAGAAGTGCTCCGGCCGGCCGACTCCGTCGAACGTGCCGGAGCCGACATCCGCCCACTCGGCGGACAGATCGACGCGGCTGCGGGAGGCCACGGCCTCGGGCGGGCCCGGCGGCGGCTCGACCGCCACGGCGACCGGCTCGGTCGCGGACCCCCAGGCGGGAATCGCACGGCCCTCTGCGTCCGTGACGTCGACGAAGTACTCGTAGCCTGGGGCCGCGGCCATCAGGCTGGGGATGCGGGCCCTCAGGTACCCGTCGCCGTCCGCTCCGAGCCTCAGGTGCCGGTACACAGGCTCCCCCTGGCGCCGAACGTACAGGAGGCCGTTCCTGTAGGGCGACTCGCGTCCGCCGTCGATCTGGAACGCGAGGACCGCAGGGTCTCCGGTTCGCAGCGTCTCGGCGGGAGCGCCGTGGAGCCTGGGCATCGCAGGGCTCGCCGGAGCGGCGATCCCGGCAGCCGCGATCGGCGGGAGCGAGGTGCGAAGATACTCGATCTCGTCGCGGACTCGCGCCGCGTGCGGGCTGGTCGGATTCTGTCCGAGGAACTGGAGGTAGAGCTCGATCCGCTGCTCGGGCGGCCGTCCGATCGTCGCGAGCCACACCTGCTCTTCGCGCGAGGGACCGGGCGTGACCGGGCTCGGCGCGGCATGACTGGAGGCAGGCACGACGAGCCGCGGAGCGCCGGACGCGGGCCTCGGCGGCGGACCGGGAGACACGATCGGCGGCGCCACCACGGGCGGAGGAGCCGGCGCGGGGTGGGGCGGGCTCGGCTCCGTTGAGATCGGCACGACGATGTCGCCGACCGCCGGGGCGCGCATGAGATCGTCGATCGGTCGAGCGATCGACAGCGACTCGCCGACCGATCTGAGCTCGATCGTCCCGATCCGGAATCGATCGCGGAGCATGCGGCCGGTCGCCGGATGTCTCACGGTGATCGACCGGAAGAGCTGGAAGGCGCTGCCCACTCGCGCCCCCGACGCCGACCCCACATCGACGAGCATGTCGGCGCCGTCGAGCCGCACGACGGTCGCCTCGGAGCGCGCGTCGCCACCCGACGGCGGCTCCGAACGAGGCTGGGCCCACGCCGCCACCGGCGCCACGAGGGCACCGAGCGCGCAGGCAAGACTCCACCGTTGCCACGCACCATGCATGGTCGATCTCCTCCCTACCGGCCGCAAGGGACCCGGCACCAGGGGCGCGGTGCAACGAGGGTGCCTCGCCGATCTCCCCTGAAAAGCGCGAGAAACCCCGGCACCCGTGCCGCGGGCGCCACGTTCGATTCCTGACGTTCGTGGCCCGCGTACTACGCCGTGCGGCGCAAGAAGCTACCCGAGAAGCGCCGGCAGGATCTCCTCGGCACGTCCGAGGTGAATCTCCGCGAAGTACGGGTTGGGCGGCTCCGGCGGCTCGAGGTTCACCAGGATGGTGCGGGCTCCCGCGTAGTCGGCCTCGCGCGCGTACGAGGCGGCCGGGGAGACGACACCGGACGTCCCAGCCGCGATGAAGACGTCGCAGGCGCGGAGCGCATCGCGCGCGGCTCGCTCGTCGGCGGCGGCGAGGTACTCGTCGAACAGGACGATGTCGTATCGCAGCGGTCGGCCACAGCTCGGACACGGCGGCGGGACCTCGACTGGCGAGGAAGGGTCGGGCGCGGACCCGGCGCCGCCCGTGCAGTCGCCGCGGGTGCAGCGAACTCGACCCAGCGAGCCGTGGATCTCGATCACCTTGGTCGATCCGGCCCGCGCGTGCAGCGAGTCGACGTTCTGGGTGATCACCGTGACGCGCTCCGGGAAGCGCCGCTCTAGCGCGGCGATCGCCCGGTGAGCCGCGTTCGGCTGCGCGCGGGCCACCAGACCGTGGAACTCGCGGTGAGCGCGCCAGCAGGACGCCGGATCGCGCTCGATCGCCGCGGCCGTCGCCCACGCGGAGGCGTCGACCTCGTTCCAGATCCCGCCCGGTCCTCGGTACGGCCTGAGGCCCGAGGCCACCGACACTCCCGCGCCGGTGAGGAACGTCACTCGAGCGCCCTCGGCGAGATCCAGCGGGCCGCGTCCGCCGCTGCCTGGCATCGATCGCGATCCTACACTCACCGCGGCGCCGCGGCGCCCTGGAGCGCCTGGATCGTGGCGGCCAGCTCGGGCCTGAGGCACGCGTTGCAGTCCGACAGGCCCAGGAAGCCGCAACCGCGCCGATCCTCCCGCAGCGCGGTCAGCGATGGGAGCACGCGGGGATCCGCGAGCGCGCGCATCCGCTGCACCACCTGCCGCCGAGCCGCGCAGGTGGTCGCCGCTCGCAGCGCATCGACCTCGCGGATCCACGGCGGCAGCCGGTCGGCGGGCACGAGCGCCTCGAGGAGCTCGCGCGCGTTCTTTCGCAGGAGCGGGCGCCTGCCGGCGGCGGCCGTCGCCAGCTCGCCGGCTGCTCGCTCGCCCACGCGCTCGCGAAGCACTGCCCGCGCGGCGTCCGCCGACCGATGGTCGCCCAGCGCGCGAACCAGATCCGCGCGGAGCTTCTCGTCGTCCGCGTAGCGTGCGTCGAGCTCCAGCGCGGCTCTGTAATGGGCGACCGCGGAGCCGAGCTCCCCGGCGTCCGCGAGAGTGGACCCGAGCGTGTGCTGCATCCGCGCCTCCGTGCTCTCCCTGGCAGGCGCCTGCATGGGTGGCCGCTCGGTCGGCTCGCTCGGAGGAGCGACGGGTAGCGGGTCCGCGAGACCGGGCGGCGAGGGCGGCAGAGGGTCCTCGCCTCCTCCCACCGAGACCGTGAGCAGCGTTCCGATTGCGAGGGTCGCCGCGGCCAGTCCCACCGCGACCCAGGCCCGGCGCGGGCCGCCACTCGCCGCTGTCACGGCACCTGCAGTCGTTCGGGCCAGGAGATCGCGCGTGGCGGCACCCAGAAGGCGCATCGCCTGCCCGATGGTGGGAGCCCGGGCCGCGGCGGACCGAGAGGCCCAATGCGTGCGTGCGAGAGCCCCGACCGGCACGTGAAGGTCGATCGCGTCGAGCGCGTCGAGCGCCTCACCGGCGCTCTGGCAACGCTGCTCGGGGAGCTTGGCGAGCAGTCTGAGGACCAGCGCCTCCAGCGCCGTGGGGATCTGCGCCCCGGACGCAACCTCGGATGGCGGCGGCGGGCGAGCCGTCACGTGCATGCCTAGGAGGCCCACGGGGCTGTCGCTCTCGAAGGGCCTGCGCCCGCAGAGCATCTCGTACAGGACGACGCCGACCGAGTAGAGGTCGGCCCGGGCGTCGACCGCGCTGCCGGTCGCCTGCTCGGGCGACATGTACTCGGGCGTCCCGTAGACCATTCCGACCTGAGTCAGGGGCGCCGCCGCCTCGGGCAGCGTCATCTTCGCGATCCCGAAGTCGAGGACCTTGACGAAGTCGGGGTCACCGTCGCGCTCGACGAGCGTGATGTTCTGGGGCTTGATGTCGCGGTGCACGATCCCTAGCGCGTGTGCGCGCCGCAGGGCACGCAGCACCTGCCGCGCGATGTGCACGGCGCGCGCCGCCGGCAGCCGCGCCGAAGCCTCGAGAGACCGGTCGAGGCCGAAACCCTCGACGTACTCCATCACGAGGAACAGCGAGCCTTCCGCGGTCTTGCCGAAGTCGGTCGCCGCCACGGCGTTCGGGTGCTCGATGTGGGCGGCCGCGACTGCCTCGCGCTCGAACCGCGCCACGACCTCCGCGACGTGCGTCAGCTCGGGGTGGATCACCTTCACGGCGATGCGCTTGCGCATCATCGTGTGCATGCCGAGGTACACCTTCCCCATCCCGCCTTCGCCGACGAGCTCGTCGATGCGGTATCGCTCACCGAGCACCGCTCCGATGAGCGGGTCAGAGCTCGTCCGGATCCGCTCCACCATCGCGTCCGACACCGATCGAGAGGATATCACCCGCCTGCGCAGCCGAACGGCTTCCGCCGCCGGCGGCAACGTGCACCTGAGTACAGCGCCCCCGATACTCGCGCGGAGGTGGAGCCTACGCATGCTTGGCGTGCGCGGTGCGCCGCGGCGGCTGAGCGGTGCCTCACGCTCGACGACGTCGCGGAGCTGATCCCGAGCTTCCCGGCCGCTGTACTGAGCACTCGCGTGTTCGCGTGCGACGGACACTGCTCACCTTCCGGCGCTGTTCGCCGGCGGTGCGCGCGTTCGCCGACGCAGGAAGGCCTCTCGCAAGGCCGCCAAGGCGCAGAGCCCGGAAGGTTCGGCACGTCGACTGACGTGGCCGAGAAGCGTCCGGCTCGATCTCGTTCCGGCCCTTGCGCCTTCGCGCCTTTGCGCGAGTCGCTCTCTCCGGACTGAAGGCCGCATCGAACGCTCGGGCCTCGGCAGCCGCGCCAGCTGGCATGCAAGCTGCCTGCGAGGAGGGCGATGCGCGCGCTCTCACTGGTGGTGTCCACCGCTTTGCTTGGATGCTCGGCTGAACCGGGCGGGATCTTGCTGGGGGCGGACGAGTCAGACGCCAGTTCGGACACCGACGCAGGAGTGCTGCCGGGTCGGGACGCGGGTGACGTCGCTGACGCGGCGCCTGGCGCCGACGGCGGCGTGGAAGAGCCGCGTCCCGAGCCGACCGGTTGCAGCGCGACGGAGTCGCGCGCGCTTTGCAGGCTCGAGAATGCGGCCGACTGGGAGCTGGCCGAGCGGGCAGGCGTGGCCGACCAGGGAGGCGCGATCGCGCTCGATCCGGCGGGCCTCGTCGAGGGGAGCGACGAGATCGGCGACTACAACGGTGGCGCGTTCGTCTATGGAGCGCTCGTCTCGGCGCCGCTCGAACCGGGCATCGGGTTCGACCAGGCCGTCGTGTCGTGGAACGCCGAGACGCCAGGGGGAACGTGGATCGCGATCGCCGCCTCCTGCCGCATCGGGAACGAGTGGACCGGGTGGTATCGACTCGGCGTCTGGGCGTCCGCCCAATCGGACCTCGTCCGGCACAGCTTCGACGGCGAGGCCGACGGTCATGGCAGGGTCCTCACCGACACGGTCGCCCTGAATTCGCCAGCGGACGCGATCCGGATCCGCGCCACCCTCTTCTCGGTCGACGGGATCGCGTCGCCCCGCCTCCGCAGGCTGGCCGCGGCGCTCTCTGCCACGTCGGCGCCACGCGCGGCGGACGAGGGCGGCCAGGCCTGGGGCACGATCCTCGACGTGGTCGAGCGCAGCCAGATGGTCTACCCCGACGGCGGCGAGGTCTGGTGCAGCCCGACCTCGACCTCGATGGTCATGGCCTACTGGGCGCGCACGGAGGGCCGGCAGGAATGGGAGCTCCCGGTCCCGACCGTCGCCCAGGGCACCTGGGACGAGGTCTACGGCGGCAACGGCAACTGGCCCTTCAACGTCGCGTACGCCTCGTCGGTCGGGCTCGACGGAGTCGTCGCGGCCTTCGCCTCGATCGGAGAGATAGAGCCATGGATCGCCGCCGGCGTACCGGTCGTCGTCAGCGCTCAGTGGGGACCGGGCGAGCTCGACGACGCCCCGATCTCCTCGACGGACGGGCATCTCCTCGTGGTCACCGGCTTCGAGGCCGACGGCGACGTCACGGTCAACGACCCCGCCGCCGCGAGCGATCAGGAAGTCGGTCGCGTCTACGACCGCAGGCAAATCGAAGCTGCCTGGCTCGGCGGCTCGGGCGGCATCGTGTATCTGATGTTCCCGCCCGGCCGACCAGTGCCGTGGTGAGCGGCGGGCGTCAGTTGGTACCCGCGAGCTCCAGCGTCCCCGCCGCCGCCCACCTCGCCACCTCGGTCGCGAAGTCGAGGTCCAGGGTGCCCACCGTGTCGGTCGGCTGGTGGTAGTGGGGGTTGCGCAGCTCCGCGGTGTCTGCGATCACGATCGCCGGAATGCCCGCCGCCCAGAACGGCGCGTGGTCGCTGCGCAGCAAGTCCGGAACGGCGAGGAGGGCCAGACGAGGCACGGCGATCGTCTCGGCGCGAAGCCCGGGGACGTACGCGCGCGCCCTCGCCAGCGCCTCGAGGACGGCCTCGCCCTCGAGCCCCAGGGCGACGATGAAGTCGCCGGCGGTCGGCAGCTCGCGCCCGGGGACGATGAGCTCGATGCCCTGGGGATAGCGCTGCGAGAACGGGCGCGCGTCGCGGTAGCCGAGCATCTCGAGGTCGACCATCGCGACGATGCGGGAGCGCTCCGCCGGCGGGAGCGATTCGACGTACGCCAGGCTGCCGACGAGGCCGTCCTCCTCGAAGGCGAAGGCGACGATGCGGATGGAGGCGCGAGTCGAAAAACCAGCAGCAGCGCGGGCAACCGCGAGCATGGCAGCCACGCCGCTCGCGTCATCGTCGGCACCGGGTGACCCGGGCACAGCGTCGTAGTGGGCCCCGACGACCACGACTCTGGTCGGATCGGATCCGGCGCGCTCTCCGATGACGTTGTCCGCCACGTGCCCGTCGTGATGCACGGCCTGACGCGCGACCCGGTAGCCCGCGCGTCTCAGCTCGCGTTCAAGCGCGTCTGCGACCTGGCGGAGGCCAGTCGGGGCCAGAGAGTCGTCGCGGGGCCGGGCAACCGCGCGCAGATCGCGCTCGAAGGTCCCTCGGGTGATCCCGGCGACCGCCCGCGCGATTGCCGGGTCGCGCTCCGATGGTGGGACTGCCGTCGGCGTCGTGACGGCGGTCGCTGCGAGAGTGGGGCTCGGGGGCGTCGAGGTCGCCTGTGGGGTGGCCCCGACGTCTGCTGGCCCCGGCGTGCCCGGGTCCTGCGGTCGCCCCGACGGTGCGGCCGCTGGATCGGCCATGCCCGTGGCTTCGCTCCCCGTCGCGCAGGCGGCGAGGGCCGCGAGGGCCGAGCACCGCGCCCAGGTCAGGAGGGCGGGATCGCGGCGCTTCGGGTTCCTCATGCTCGCGGGGTCAGTCGACGGTGACCGCCAGAGTGTAGCTCGCCGCCGTGTTGTCGCCGTAGTCCACGACACGCAGGTAGTACGTGCCGGCGGCGCCGGCGGTGAAGGACACGAGCGAGCAGGTGCCCTCGCCCGAATCGTCGTCGCACACGAGACTCGCCGGCTCGTCGGTGCAGTACCCGACGGCAACGGCGGGCTCGGCGGCCGAGTCGTACAGGAAGATCAGGGTGTCGTCGGCGCATGAGCCCGCGCCGTCCGAGGTCTCGGCCACGATCTGGTCCCCCGCGCCCGCGGTGATCGCGTACCAGTCGTCGTCGCCGGCGACGCCGAAGGACGCGGAGACGACCGCGCCGTCGCACAGGACCTGCGCCTCGTCGATGGTGTCGTTGGCCTCGACCTCGATCGTGGCTCCGCACCCACCGTCGTCGATCGTGCACCCGGCGCAGGCGCCGCCCAGCGCGTCGTCACACTCCTCGACTCCCGTCCGGACGAAGCCGTCGCCGCAGTATGCGTCCTCGCAGGTCGTCGGGCATGCGTCCCTGTCGTCCTCGTCGCCGTCGTCGCACTCCTCGGTTCCCGCCCGGACGTAGCCATCGCCGCACGTCGCGAAATCGCAGGCGTTCGTGCACGAGTCGGTGTTGCTCATGTTCTCGTCGTCGCAATCCTCGACGCCTGCGCGCACGTAGCCGTCCCCGCACCTCGCCGCCTCGCAGTCGTTGGTGCACGAGTCGGTGTTGCTCATGTTCCCGTCGTCGCAGTCCTCGCCCGGGTCGATCGCCCGATCGCCGCAGCGTGGCTCGGCGTCCCCGTCGGCGTCGGTGTCCGAGTCCGCGTCGGTGTCCGCATCGGTGTCGGAATCCGCGTCGGCGTCGGAATCCGCGTCGGCGTCGGAGTCGGCGTCCGTATCGGCATCGGAATCGGAGTCAGAATCGGCGTCGGCGTCAGTGTCGGCATCGCCATCGCCGCCGTCCTCGAGGCCACGGCTGTCGTCATCATCGTCGTCGCCGTCGCCGCCACGGGCGCCGCGCCGCCCGCCACAGGCCGAAGCGAGGGCGATGGACCATACCAGCAAGCCCACCCACAGTTCGCGCTGCATGGCCCGTCATACGGGGCGAGATCGTGGATCTTCCCGGGACGGTGTCAGGGGCGGTGGATCGAGCCCTTCGGAATCCAGGCGTCGAGGAAGACGTTGGGACAAAGCCGGTCCTGGCGAACCGGGGTCAGGCCCGGAACCGAGACGATCCTGGCCCGATCGCCCTCGGCCGGTACGAGCAGATCGAGCGGCTCGTCGGTCGCGACCTGGGCCCAGACGAGCGCGCGTCCGACGCGGCTCTCCGCGACGGGCGTGCCCCTCGCGACCCGAAGACGGACCCGCTCGCCCTGGGTTCCAGGCAGGAAGAGGCACGGATCGACGGGGGCGGCGAGCGGCGCCCAGATGCCGAGACCGTCGCCGTGGGTGCCGGAGTCGGGCGGCCACCTCATCCCGATGAGCCCACCCCGCCCCTGGCCCTCGGGCGGCAAGAGCCCGATGAGCCCACCCTGTGCCTGGGTGTCGCCCGCGGGCGAGAGCCCGACGCCCCCTCGCGTCCTCGTGCCCGGTGGCAGCCCCCGTCGGGAGCGTCCCGATGCGCGAGGCGGCTCGATGTCGCGCCCGCGGACCCAGGCCCTGATCCGATGCCCGCGGAGCCACTGCCGCTCGATCGACGACCACGCGCCCCGCCGAACGCGGAGCGCGACGCGCGGCGGCCGGGAGAACATCACCATCGTCCCCACGGGCTCGCCACCCGGCTCGGCGTGGATCGGGATCTCGGCCGGCGGAAAGGCAATGGCCCGTCCGCGAATCGGCGCCGGGTCGCCCTCATCGTCCCCGGGCACATTTCCCGGTGCCACGGCGTCACACGGAATCGAGAGGGAGCGCACGAGCGCGCCGTTGCCGATCACCACGTCGGCCCGAACGACTCCGGCGCCTCCTTCACGCGGATCGAGCAGTGCCGCGCCCGGCCCGAGAGCGACCGCTCCCCCGGCGAGCTCGACCGGACGCACCGTTCTGAGCCCGACCCGATCGAGTCGGGCGTCGAACCCGAGGGGCGACTCGAAGCGCGCGACCGCGCCGTCCCGCCCGAGCCGAACGGTCGCCGCGACTCGGTTCACATCGAGATCGTAGGCCTGGACGCGCCCGGACAGCGCCGACGTCGTCCACGAGCATCCCTGGCCCTGCGCATCGAGCTCCCTGATCGTCCTTGGCGCGCTCCAGCACTCGCCGTCGGACCCGATCGACTCACCTTCGCCACAGGTCGGCGGCGCGGGCCGCGCCGGCAGTGCCGGACCCGCGGCCGTCGGCGACGGCGGGCGCGGAATGGCCGTGAGAGGAGGTCGCTCCGGTGCCCGTGCCGGCGCCGCCGCCCCTCCACAGCCCGCGAAGAGGGCGACGACCGCGCATCGAGCTACGAACACTCGCACCCTGCGTCCTACGGCTGCCATCTCGCGTTCTTCCCGCTCAGGGCAGCCGCCAGTCCGCGTCGAAGAAGCCGGAGTCGATCGGGCGCTGGCGGCCGAAGGCCAGTCGGGGTCGCGTCGCGGTGGTCCGGCCGTCGTAGACGACCCAGTCGGGCACGAAGTCGGGGAGCTTGTTGCCGGCGATCGCGGCGGCGACGGTCGTGCCCGACTGCACGACGACGTAGCGCCCGCCGCCGGCCAGGACGTTCGGATAGATCATGCGGACGCCCACATCCGGTGCGGTGAGTCGCCGGCCGCGGAGGACGACGGCACCACGCTCGAGCCGGATCGGCAAGCGCGAGCCCAGCCGCTCGACCAGGGACGACGTCTCGGGCGTGCCGATGACGACGACGTTCTTCGTCTTCAGGAGCTGGTCGGTGACCTCGTCCTCGGGCATGACCGGCGCCCGGTAGCCGTGGAGCCACAGCGGCCATCCGTTCGCGGCGAACCGCGCGGCTCGCTCGAGCTTGGACCGGGCGGCGCCGTCCTTCGTTCCGAACGTGAAGACGGTCGCATCGAAGTACGCGTCCGTCAGCGGGCCTGCGAGCCCGGGTCGCTTGCGCAGGCCCTCGGGAGGACGGCCGGAGTCGGCGCGCCATCGCCCGCCCGACCGGCGAAGAAGGCCGAGACCGCCCTGCTCGAGCACGACCGCGTCGCCGTCGACGACGAGACGCAGGTCGCCGCGCGGCGCGGGGACGTCGGGCACGTGGATCGCGAGCGATGCCACGTTCTGGGTCTCCACCGCGACCTTCCCGTCGCGCGCCACGCGAGCATTCGCCGACGCTCTCACACCGTAGCGCTCGAAACCGGTCACCTCGAGCCAGTGCTGGCGTGCGCCACGCAGGTCGTACGCGACGAGACGGATGCGCTCGGGCCGCCGGTTGCGACGGACCTTCGCGACGCGGCGCTCCAGCTCACCCGAGTCGTGGACGTAGGTGATGAGGTCGTGACCGAGGTGGGCGATGTCGTTGAAGACGTGCGCGATCCCGAGCGCCGTGAGCCGCTGGTCGAAGATCCGCGCGTACATCGGCCGCATGGGACCCGGGTCGCGGCGCCCGTGGAAGAACTCGAGCGTCGTGTTCGACAGGTTCTCGGCCTGCTCGAGCGCACCGTACTGGCTCATGAGGTGCCGGTCGGCGTCGGACAGGCCCCCCTGGCCGCTGTAGAGGATCCAGCTCGGCGCGGCCGACGCGCAGACCACTGCGTTCCAGCGCCAGGCGTACCTCGCGCCCAGGCCGTAGCAGCCCACGCCGCCGTTCGACAGCCCGTTGATCGTGATCCGGTCCTGGTCCACGGCGTAGTGCGCGCCGGCGTCCTTGATCACGTCGAAGACGTCGCGCTCGGCCATCCAGCGGTACATCGCGTGGCCCAGCCCCTCTACCGCCACGATGAAGGAGTCGGTCTGCCACTTGGGCCGGAACAGGTCCCGGTGGCGCGTCGGGTACTGCCACCAGGGAATGCCGTTCCCCATCGCGACGCCGAGGTAGAGCGCATGGTTCGAGGCGCCCCCGTGCAGGCCGACCAGCATCGGACGCGCGTGGCGGCCGTCGTACGCCTCGGGGACGTAGATCGAGTACGGCTGGATCTCGAGCGTGGTCACCGATCGGTAGGCCCGGACGACGAAGCCCCGCTCGTCGCGGAAGGGGTCGACGCCGCCGCGGGCGCGCTCGAGGAGCCGCACGGCGTTGCCGAGGTACCGCCGCGCATTGGCCGGCTCCTCGGCCTGGTGCTCTTCCGCGACCTGGAGCAGGTAGAGGATCGACGTGAGCGCGCCCGGCGGCACGCCGCGAGGAGGCTGCCGCTCCATCCGCTCGGCCTCGGCCCTGAGCGCGGGGATCTCCTCGAACGACGCGGCTCGAACCGGCGCCGCGACGAGCAGAAGAAAGGCAAAGAACCCCGTCCGAGCCACGGCGGTTTTCGTAGCACGACCGAGCGGCGATCGCGAAGAAGTGCGCGACCGCACGCGCGCGACGGAGGGGCGCACGTCGGGAAAGTGATGGATGAGTAGCTCGTGAGCGTCGCCGAAACCTGGGGAGTGGCTTGCGCGGCGGCGCAGGCGCGCGATTCCAAGCTACTGTCCGACCGATCCAGTGCGAAGGCCGCGACGCCGGCGATTCGGTATCTCGGGCCCCGCCTTTCAGGGCTCCGGAGGGCTGTGGACTCGGTGGATTGGGGCCCACTCGGATGTGGACGGCCTGCGGGCGGCTCAGAAAGTCCCCCGGGGGGGAGGCTCCGCGCCCGAGCCGCCCGCAGCCCGCCCACAACCTCGTAAGCCGGGCCCCAATCCACCGAGCCCACAGCCCCTACGACGAGGTTTTCTCCTACCCTGGGAACCGGATGAGATCGTGCCGGCTCTCTCTGACCTCCGGGTGTCTGATCGTGCCTGCAATGGCTCGCGCGCTCACGCATTGCCGGAGCGCGCCGCGGGTCTCTTGCTGGCGTCCCGCAACATCTCCCGGGAGATGCTCGAGGCTGACAACGATCACTCGACTCCTCCCTGCGGCGTGCCCGCGTCCGTCTCGCCTCGCCTGGCCGCCTGGGCACGCCTCTGTTTCATGAAGTCCTTGCCGTAGAGCAGCTCGGCCGAATGAGCGTTGTGCCCAGCGCAGAGGATCCGGCAGTCATCGATCGAGTGCGTCTCGTT
>JACPQR010000229.1 GCA_016190375.1 Deltaproteobacteria bacterium | reverse complement strand
GACCGTGCGATGGCGCGCAGTGAGGGAGCGGAGGCGGATTCACTCCGCCGTAGCGACCGACGAACCGAGCGTCAGGGCGGGGGGGCCCGCGGGGGGGGCGCAGACCCACCCGCGCTCAAAGGATGCGCGCCCTTCGGCACTCCGGAGCGTGCCGACCGTGCGATGGCGCGCAGTGAGGGAGCGGAGGCGGATTCACTCCGCCGTAGCGACCGACGAACCGAGCGTCAGGGCGGGGGGGCCCGCGGGGGGGGCGCAGACCCACCCGCGCTCAAGGGTCCGCGCGTCAGCGTCCTCGCTGTCTTCGCGCTGATCATCGCCGCGGCGAGCGCGCTGGTCACGCTCGCGATGTTCTTCGGGGCCGGCTGCGTCCAGGGTCTCGAGGTCAGCACGATGGGCACCGAGATCCTGCGCGACGCGCCGGTCTACCATCCCTTCTTCTCGTGGACCGCGGTCGCCGTCGGCGGCGGCGCCCAGATCGCGGCAATCCTCATCGCCATCGCCGCCCGCAGGGCCATCCGCCGCAGCCAGGGCCGGATCGTCGGCTCGGGGGTCGCGCTGACCGCAATCCTCCTCGCCGTGACGACCCTGGCCGCGTCCCCACCCGCTTTCTCCTGCGGCACCCGGATCGCGGACGCTCGGCACCGTACGGAGCCGCTTCTGGCGCTTGCCGGAATGGTCGAACAGGAAGGCGGGAAGACAGGAAGGACCTGATTGCCCGGCTCACCGACGCCGGCGAGCGAGCGCAAGGAGGACGAGAGCCACGAACGGCAAGCTACCCTGCGGTGAGCGTGCCCGCGAGCCTGGCCCGGACGTCACGCAACTGCAGCCGCCTTCGTCGATCTTGGCGTCGGGGCCGCCGGCGTCGTCCCCGGCGTCGGCGGCGACGCTACCGTCGGTCGGAATGCCCGCGTCTGCGCCGGCGTCGGTTTCCAGGCCGGCGTCGGGAGCACCACCGTCGGCCGTGACGCCGCCATCCGGCGCGATTCCGGCGTCGTCCGCGACGCCACCGTCTTCCGGAACGGCGGCGTCGGGACTACCTCCGTCCGAGCTCCCACCGTCTACGGGGCCCGCATCGTCGGTTCCGCCGTCGGGCGCTCCGCCATCCTCGCACTCCGCGTCCAGGTGGACGCACCCGTCCTCTTCGGAGCAGACGTCGGCCGTGCACGGATCGGTGTCGCCACAATCGACGAGCTGCCCATCGCCGCACTCGCCCGCGGCGCAGGCCTCCAGCTCGGTGCAGCCGAGTCCGTCGTCGCAGGCGTTGCCGTCGGCGACGAACCCGTTCGCCGGGCACGTCGCCGACGCGCCGGAGCACGTCTCCCCGACGTCGCACTCGCCCGCGGCCGCGCGGCAGATCGTTCCCGCTGCCACGAATCCGTTCGCCGGGCAGTCCGGGTCGCCGCCCGGGCACTTCTCCACGACGTCGCACACGCCGGCCGACGCGCGGCACGCCGAGCCCGACGCGGCGTAACCGTTCGCCGGGCAATCCGGGCCGCCTCCGGAGCACGTCTCCTCGACGTCGCACCCGCCCCCCGACTCGCGGCACGTCGAGCCCGCCGCCACGTAACCGTTCGCCGGGCAGTTCGGGCCGGCGCCGGAGCACGTCTCCCCGACGTCGCAGACGCCCTCCGACTCGCGGCAGGTCGTGCCCGCCGCCGCGTAGCCGTTCGCCGGACAATTCGGGCCCGCACCCGAGCAGGTCTCCTCGACGTCGCACACTCCGGCCGCGGCGCGGCACGAGGTGCCCGCCTCCACGTATCCGTTGGCCGGACATGCCGGACCCGTCCCCGAGCATCTCTCCGAGACGTCGCACGAGCCCGACGCCGCGCGGCACGTCGTGCCCCCCACCACGAACGCATCGTCGGGGCAGTCCGTGTCGTCGCCCGGGCACCTCTCGGCGATGTCGCACGAGCCCGCCTGCGATCGACAGATCGTGCCCGCGCCGGATATCGCGTCCGCCGGACAGGCCGGGCCCGTGCCCGGGCACGTCTCGGCCGGGTCGCACCCACCCTCCGACGCACGGCAGGTGGTGCCCGCCCCGATGTACGCGTTCCCGGGGCAGTTCGGGCTGCCGCCCGGGCACGTCTCGGCCACGTCGCAATCACCGGCCGCCGCACGGCAGGAAGTGCCCGCTCCGGCGTACCCGTTCTGAGGGCAGCTCGGGCTGCCACCCGAGCACGTCTCGGCCACGTCGCAGTCGCCAGCCGCCGCACGGCAGGTAGTGCCCGCCGTGACGAACCCGTCCGCCGGGCAAGCCGCGGCCGCTCCGGAGCACGTCTCTGCCACGTCGCAGCCACCCGCGGTCGCGCGGCACACGGTCCCCGCCGTCACGAACGTGCCTGACCGCGTGCAGCAGTCGCCCGTCCCGTAGAGGCACTGGACGACCCGGAACGTCGGCGACACGGCCGAGACGCGACCTCGCTGCAGGGGCTCGCCCGCGTGGTCCGGCGCCTGGTACTCGACCGCGAGGCGAACGGCGACGTTCGAGCCGATCACGCCATCCGCGCCGGCGTTCCAGTCGAGCGTGTGTGCAGTTCCCGCCGGGCTCGCCGCCAGGCCCGTCGTCGTCCCGGACACGGTCGCGTTCAGCCACTGACCACCGCCCTGCCGGGAGTACTGCAGCCGCACGCGAGGAGCCTCGTCCGATTGATGGTCGAGCAGCACGAAGGGGATCTGGACGGTCGGCCACAGGAGCCGCTCCGCGGTGGAGTACCCGGCCGCGGCGTCGGTCACGCCGGGGCGTCCGACGCGCAGCCGGACCGCGGTCTCGGGCAAGTCTCTCGGGCCGGACAGAGTGTTGCGGTACATGAGGTTCGGCTGCTGGTATCCCCCGATCGCGAGATCGGGATCGCCGTCGCCGTCGACGTCGCCCCAGGCCACGTAGGTGGTCGTCTCGGGGTCGCTCGAGATCCAGGCGGGCGACGCGGCGAGCGCGCCGCCATCGTTGCGGTACATGCGGGTACGGTCGTTGAGGCCGCCGACGGCGAGGTCGGGGTCCCCGTCGCCGTCCACGTCGGCCCACCCGATTCCGTACGACGCGATCGTGTCGGCCGAGCTCCACGCGGCCGCGGCCACGAGCGCGCCGCCGTCGTTGCGATACAGCCGGTTCGGCTGGCCGGCCCCCGCGTTGCCCACGGCGAGGTCCAGGTCCCCGTCCGCGTCCACGTCTGCCCACGCCACGCCGGTCGTCTCGTCGTTCTCCGCCGAGCTCCAAGTCGCGGTGTCCGTGAACATCCCGTCGTCGTTTCGGTACAGCCGGTTGGGCTCCGTCCGGTTCCCCACGGCGAGGTCGAGGTCGCCGTCCCCGTCCACGTCGCCGAGCGCGATGCTGAAGGTCTGGTCCCACTCGACGGAGCTCCACACCGAATCGGCCGTCAGCGTGCCGGCATCGTTGCGGTAGACCTGGTTCTGTCGCCCCCAGCTACCCAGCACGAGATCGAGGTCGCCGTCCCCATCGATGTCGCCCCAGACCACGCAGCCGGTATCGGTCGACTCGGCCGAGCTCCACACGGCCGCGGCGGTCAGCGTGCCGCCGTCGTTGCGGTAGAGGCGGTTGGGCTGCCCGATCCCGGCATTGCCCGCCGCGAGGTCGAGGTCGCCGTCTCCGTCCACGTCGCCCCACGCCAGGGTGTACGTGTCATCCGACTCGGCCGAGCTCCACACCGCGGCGGCCGTGAGCGTGCCGCCGTCGTTTCGATAGAGGCGGTTCGGCTGCCCATCGTTTCCGACTACGAGGTCGAGGTCGCCGTCCCCGTCCACGTCTCCCCACTGCACGACGTTCGTCCGGTCTGACTCGCTCGAGGCCCAGGCTGTCGAGGACGTGAGCGGGACGGCGACGTTGCGGTACACGCGGTTCGGCTGCGCCCAGTTCCCCGCGGCGAGGTCGAGGTCGCCATCCGCATCGACGTCACCCCAGGCAACGCCGCGCGTCGCGTCCGACTCGCTCGAGCTCCACGCCGCTGCCGCCGCGAGGGTGCCGGCGTCGTTGACGTAGACGCGGTTCGCCTGCCCGTCGTTGCCCGCCGCGAGGTCGAGATCCCCGTCGCCGTCCCAGTCCCCCCACGATGCGCTTCGCGTGCTGTCCGACTCGTTCGAGCTCCAGACGGCCGCAGCGACCAGCGCGCCGGCGTCGTTGCGGTACACCCGGTTCGGCTGCGCGTCGTTGCCCGCTGCCAGGTCGAGGTCCCCGTCCCCGTCCATGTCCCCCCACGACACGCTCCGCGTGCTGTCCGACTCGTTCGAGCTCCAGACGGCCGCAGCGACCAGCGCGCCAGCGTCGTTGCGGTACACCCGGTTCGGCTGCGCGTCGTTGCCCGCCGCCAGGTCGAGGTCCCCGTCCCCGTCGACGTCCCCCCACGACACTGCGTGAGTGTCGTCCGACTCGTTCGAGCTCCACACGGCCCCGGCCGTGAGCGTGCCGGCGTCGTTCCGGTACGTGCGGTTCGGCTGCCCATCGTTGCCCACTGCCAGGTCGAGGTCCCCGTCCCCATCGACGTCGCCCCACGAAACGCTGCGCGTGTCGTCCGACTCGTTCGAGCTCCACACGGCCGCGGCCGTGAGCGTGCCGGCGTTGTTTCGGTACACCCGGTTCGGCTGGGCGAGGTTGCCCACCGCCAGGTCGAGGTCGCCGTCGCCGTCCAGGTCGCCCCACGACACTCCTTGGGTGTCGTCCGACTCGTTCGAGCTCCACACAGCCGCGGCCGTGAGCGTGCCGGCGTCGTTGCGGTACACCCGGTTCGGCTGCACGCTGTCTCCGACCGCGAGGTCGAGGTCGCCGTCACCGTCGAGGTCGCCCCACGAGACGCTGGTCGTCTGGTCCGATTCGTTCGAGCTCCAGACCGCTCCGTTCGCGAGCACCGCCTCCCGCGCCACTCCGACGGCTCGGTCCTCGCCCCGGCCACTGCACGCCCCTGCGACGAGCGCCGCGATCGTCACCCATCTCGGGCACCGCTCAGCCGTGCGCCGGCGCTTTCCCTTCCGACCGAACCCGTTCAAAGCCACGTCGCCGCAGTCGCGCATGCAGCACGCGAGTGTATCAGGCTCCACTGGTCCCTGCGGCGCCGCGGCCCCGCGCGTTTCGCCGAACCCCGAAGTCAGAAGGGTGCAGATCCCTCTTTACAATCAACAGGTTAGACAGCCGCGTCCCCGCCGTCGTATTCGTATTCGTTGACGTTGACGTTGACCTTGACGGCGACGACGACTTGGACGTGGGCGTACTCCTCGTTGACGGCATCAGATCATCTTCGTCAACATGGCCACAACGCCCTCGAGCAGCCG
>JACPQR010000238.1 GCA_016190375.1 Deltaproteobacteria bacterium | reverse complement strand
GACCTGGACGCTCCCCGGTTGACGCAGGGCTGGTCGCGTCAAACGTGGGCCGCCGACGTCCACGTCCACGTCGCCGTCAAGGTCCACGCCTACGACTACGTCTACGTCTTGCGAAACCCGGGACCGTGCAACGCACCCTCGCTGTAGCCCGCAGTTGACACTCGAACTCTCGCGGGGCACCCTGCCTTGCCCATGGCGAGGACGTACAAGGATGCAGGCGTCGACATCGACGCGGGCGACGCGTTGGTCGAGCGAATCAAGCCCCTCGCCGCCCGGACCCGGATCCCCGGCGTGATCGCCGACGTCGGAGGCTTCGCAGGCCTGTTCGCGGTGCCTGCCGGGATGCGCGAGCCCGTGCTCGTTTCTGGCACCGATGGGGTTGGCACGAAGCTCGAGATCGCCTTTGCCGCCGACAGGCACGAGACGATCGGGCAGGATCTCGTCGCGATGTCCGCGAACGACGTCGCGACGACTGGCGCGCGGCCCTTGTTCTTCCTCGACTACTACGCGACGGGCCGCCTCGACGTCGATCGCGCCGAGCGGGTGATGCGTGGGATCGCCGAAGGCTGCCGGCTCGCGGGCTGCGCGCTCCTCGGCGGCGAGACCGCGGAGCTGCCCGGCTTCTACGCCCGCGGCGAGTACGACCTCGCCGGCTTCGTGGTCGGCATCGTCGAGCGCTCGGAGATCCTGGACGGAAGGAGCGTCGTCCCGGGCGACGCGCTGATCGGCATCGCCTCGACGGGACTGCACGCGAACGGCTACTCCCTGGCCCGCCGCGTCCTGCTCCAGGACGCGGGCCTCGCTCTCGACTCGCGTCCCGAGAGCCTGGAGAAGCCCCTCGTCGACGTGCTCCTCGAGCCGACGCGGATCTACGTCAGGGCGATCGAGGTCGCTCGTGCGCATGGGCTCGCGGCAGCGGCGCACATCACGGGAGGCGGCCTGCCAGGGAACATCCCGCGCGTGCTCCCCGAAGGCCTCGGGGCGCGCATCGATCCACGCCGCTGGAAGCGCCATGCGATCTTCGACCTGGTGCAGCGCCTGGGTCCCGTCGAGGAGGACGAGATGCGCTGCACGTTCAACCTGGGCCTGGGCCTCGTCATGGTGGTGCCCGCCCGCCGTGCCGACGGATGCGTCGATGCGCTCGGCGCCGCGGGCTGGACCGCCGCGCGAGTCGGCGAGGTCGTCGAGGTCGTCGGCGAGAGGGTGACGTTCGAGGCATGATCGGGCTTCGCGTCGGCGTCCTCGTCTCCGGCTCGGGGTCGAACCTGCAGTCGATCCTCGACGCCGAGCGAGCGGGAAGGCTCGGCCCAGCGACGGTGGTCCTGGTCCTGTCGAACCGTCCCGGCGTTCTGGCGATAGAGCGCGCTCGCGTCGCCGGCGTGGAGGTGGAGGTCATCGACCACAGGGCCTTCGCGGGCGATCGGGCCTCGTTCGAGCGCGCCCTGGTCGAACGGCTCCTGGCCGTACGGGTCGACCTCGTCGTCCTCGCCGGTTTCATGCGGCTTCTGGGCAAGAGCTTCCTCGAGGCATTCCCGGGCAGGGTCGTCAACATCCACCCCGCGCTCCTGCCCGCTTTCCCCGGGGTCGACGGCCAGGGGCAGGCCCTGCGCTACGGAGCGAAGATCGCCGGCTGCACGGTCCACTTCGTGGACGAAGGCACGGACAGCGGACCGGTGATCGCGCAGGCCGCGGTGCCTGTCCTCGACGACGACGACGAGAAGGCGCTCGCCGCCCGCATACTCGCCCAGGAGCACCGCGTGCTCCCACGCGTGATCCGGTGGATCGCCGAGGGCCGCGTGGTCCGCGAAGGCCGTCGGGTCCGGATCGTTGGTCTGGGAGTCAGTGCGGGATCTCACCTCCGATCGCCCGAGCCGGAAGACGAAGCCTGAGGTCGGCGGATGACCAGCAACTTCTACGACGTGGTCGTCGTCGGGACGCAGATCGGGTCGCTCGTGGCCGGGGCGCTCCTGGCGCGACGGGGCTTCCGCGTGCTCGTGGCGGGCCACGACGACCTGCCGGCCACTTACTCGTACAAGGGCTACCGGCTGCCTCGAGGCCCCTTCACCCTTGTCGGCACCGAGGCGCCCGCCATTCGCCGGGTCTTCCAGGAGCTCGCGCTCTCTCAGCTCTTTCGCCGCCGGGCCGTGCCGCAGGAGCCTCTGTTCCAGGTCGTCCTGCCGCGACACCGGATCGACGTCCTCGCGAACGGAGACGACCTGTCGCGCGAGTTCGGCCGGGAGTTCCCGGAAGTCTCGAGGCAAATCGAGCTGTTCTACGCCAGCCTGACGCGGCACAACGCCGACCTCGATCGTGTCCTCGAGAAGGACCTCGTCATGCCGCCCGAGACGTTCTTCGAGCGACGGGAGCTCGCGCGCGCGGTCACCCAGTCGCCCTTCGGGAAGGACGGAAGCCGCGGCGACGTCTTCGGCGAGTTCCCGGAGAACCACCCGTTCTGGCAGTTCGTGAACTGTCAGGTGCGGTTCGCGGGCGGGCTCGATCCGCAGGCGATGACGCCGCTCGCGGTCACTCGCCTGCACGGCGCCTGGATGCGCGGGACCCACGCCTTCGACGGCGGCCTCGATGCGTTCAAGAGGCTCCTGTTCGAGAAGGTCGGGATGCACAGCGGCGAGGTCCGGGAGAGGGACCGGATCGAGTCGCTGGTGTTCAAGGGCGGCCGCGTGGTGGGGGTGCGGGTGGCAGGTCAGGACGAGCTCACCGGATGCAACTTCCTCGTGTGGGGAGGCGACCCGAGCTCCCTGGTGCGGCTGCTCGAACCGAATTCGTTGCCTCGGCGCGTAGGAGAACGACTCGAGGGGCTGCGGGTGACGCTGCGGCGGCATGTCTTGAACGTGTTGATCGACGGGGGTGGACTTCCGGTCGGGATGGGTCGCGACGTGTTCTCGCTCGGCGACCCAGCCGCGCCGCTCGAGGGCTGTAACCTCCTGCACGTTCAGGTGGACTCGCCCTCCGGCGCCGACCATCACGTGCTGACGGCCTCGACGTTGGTTCGCGCCGCGAGCTCCTCGGCGGACCTCGAAAGCCACCGGGCCCGCGTGCTCGATCACGTGCGAACGCTGGTCCCGTTCCTGGACGAGCACGCGATCCTCGTCGACTCGCCGAGCGACGACCTGCCCCTGGAGGACCTCGCCGAGCGCGCCTCCGTGCGGCCCGAGGATCGCGCCGCAAGCGGTCCGGCGCGGATGGAGCCGGTCTACCTGCCGTCGGCTCCGGGAGTCCTGGGCGTGACGGCTCTGCCGAACAGGTCCGGCATCAAGAACGTCCTCTTCGCGGACCGAGAGACGATCCCGGGTCTGGGGCTCGAGGGGCTCTTCCTCGCAGGGTGGAGCGCCGCCCGCCTGATCACGCGGACCGACCGGAAGAAGGAGCGGATGCGCCGCGAGCTCTGGGCGAAGATCGAGATCTGACTCAGCGCGTCGGCCGACCCGCGCGTTTCATGCCGTGACGCACGAACTCGGACTCGCCCAGGTGGGCCCGCTTGCGGATCAGGTCTCGGACCCTTGGATCGTCCGAGAGCTCCGTGACGACGACGCCTCCCGGGACGTCCACGACGTCGATCGTGATCCGGTCCCCGTGGCGGAAGATCTCCCGGTAGACGGGATCGGCATTGCGCAGCGGCCGGCCCTCCGCCAGCCTCGATTGCATCTGCCGGACGTGCGCCCTGATCGCCCACGCGAGCGCCGGGTCCTCGCTGGTCGTGACTGTCCTGACGCCACCCGGCAGGTCGGTGACCAGGCGATTGATCTGCTCGTGCCGCAGCAGGAGCTCGAGGATCGGCGCCATGTCGCGCACCGTCACAGGGTCCAGGGGACCGCGGGTCATCAGCCACTCGGGCATCTCGAGCGCGCGAACGCTCACGCCCCGCCCGGAGTTGGTGATCGCGAAGATGAGGCTCGCGACGAAGGAGAAACCCACGAGGACGAGCCCGAGGCCGAGGAAGAGCTGCTCTCGTGGGCCCATCTGTCTCGGCCGGTAGTCGCGGTGCTTCGCTGCCATGCAGCCAAGCTATGGCCCTGGCCCGGCCTCGCAACGAGCCGCCCGGTGGAGTTTTTTAGCGTCTGGGCAACGGGAGGGCCAGCGGCTCGTGGAGCGGTCTGAGCACACTGCCCTTGCCGATGTGCAGGCGCACGCCGCGCCACTCGATCGTGCGCGAGACCAGGGCGTACGGCCAAACGGCGCCGATGAGGATGTCCTTCAGGGGAACGAGGGCGAGGTAGCGGAGCGCCATCGAAGCTCCGCGCAAGCGGCGGCAGGCCACCGCGTCGCCAATGGGCTTGGCGAGCGAGGCGATCGCGAGCGCGGCGATCGAGATGGGCCGCGCGCCTGTCGCGAGCACCGAGAGCGCCGCGAGCATGATCGGGTTCGCGCCGAGGTCCGCCAGCATCCCGGGCACGTGCAGCACCGCCCGCATCTTGAGCCAGCGGGCGTGACGGCTCATGAAGCGATCCACGCTCGTGCGGACGTTGACGTTGAAGACGGGCGTCGGCGACAAGAGGACGCGCTTGCCGGCGCTCTGGTACGCGGCGCCCAGGACGAAGTCCTCGGCGAGGATGTCCTTGACCAGGTCGAAGCCACCGAGCCCTTCGAGCTCGGATCGACGCAGGAGCATCGTCTTGCCCACGACGCACGTGATCCCGGCCATCACGAGGGCGAAGCACATGGCCGGACTGATGAAGCCCGTCAGGTGCTGGTTGTCCATCGCGGCGCCCATCGATCGCTCGCCGACGCCCGCGACGAGGCTGGTCAAGAGGGATCCCCCCTCGCGCTCCATCTCGCCGACGATGCGGCGGCAGTAGTCGGCCCCGACCCTGACGTTCGCGTCGCTGAAGAGCACGAGATCGAAGCGGGCGACGCGTGTCAGGTTCGCGAGGTTCGAGACCTTCGGGTTCAGGCCGAGGACTGGACCGCCCGCGACGAAACGGACGCGGACCTCGGGGTGACGGGCCGCGACACGACGGGCCACGTCGAGCCCGGGGTCATCGGGCTCGAGCGACCCGACGACGATCTCCATCTCGCCCGGGTAGTCCTGCCGGAAGAACGTCTCCAGGTTCGCCTCGAGGTCCTCCTCGGTGCCCTTGATGGGCTTGATGATGCTCAGGGATGGAAAGACCTCCGGCTCCGAGAGCGCCTGCGCGCCCCTTCGCGTTCGCCGGAGCAGCATGCCCACGCCGGACGCGTATGCGGCCAGCGAGACGCCCACGATGCCGGCGAGGATCCACGCCACGAGGTCCATCGGTCGCGCACCCTACACCGGCAGGGGGAAAAGGCAAAGCTGGCTACGAACGTGCTCGCAGCCGCCTGCGAACGATCGCGAGGACGATGGCGGCAGTCCCGGCGGGGAAGACCTGTGCCCAGATCCGGCCGGCCATTTTCCGGGTTGCCCTCGGTGCGATGGAGCAGGAGTCGCCTTCGCAGCCCGATCCACCGCCTCCCCCTCCCCCCG
>JACPQR010000228.1 GCA_016190375.1 Deltaproteobacteria bacterium | reverse complement strand
TCGGCGCCTCTGCGTTCGGAGACGACGCCTACCTCGCGGGCCTCGTCGCGTCGCTCGACCTCGCGGCGTTCCCCGTCGACGACAAGGGCGGAAGGCGCTACGCGGCGTCGAACCAGGTGGGCGACGCCGCGCTCCTGTACGCGCTCGTGCAGGGCCCGCTGTTCAGGAGGCTGCACACGTGAGCCGCCCCCGGAACCTCATCGCATGCGCGGCCGTCATCACGGCGGCCACGGTCGCTTCCCGGCTCGCGGGCCTCGCCCGCCACACGAGCGTCCTGTCGGGAACACTCCCCGACGGCGCGGCCGGTCTCGCGACGTCCGAGCTCCTTTGCGCCCTGCACCTCTTCCTGCACTTCGCCTCCGTCGTCGTCGCGCCGATCCTCGTCCTCGCGGCGCTCTTGCAGTGGGCGCTCGTCCGAGCCCTCAGCGGTCCGGGGGAGCGTCGTCGGGATCGGCCCATCCAGGGATGATCTTCGCATACGGAGGCGGCGAGCCTCCGCGCACCATGCGCCAGAGGAGCGGGCCGAGCCCGCCCGTCTGATCGGGCGCGGAGAGGTCGAGCCGCCTGCGCTCGTCGGCGTCGCGGTCGCCCGCGAAGCGCTCGCCGTCCCGGCCGCGCGCGTCGGCGGAGGGCTCCTCGGGGTTCCACTCGACCGGCCAGGTTCGCGGGATCGCCTCGTATGGCGCGTAGTCGGGCGTCGAGGTGAACAGGTCGTACAGCGGCGCGGCGTCGGCGTCGTACCGCGACATCGGCTCTAGCCCCAGGATGAGCTCGATCGTCCGGTAGATGCTGGCGTCGTCGTAGTGCACGTGGGAGGTGACGCCGCGCCTCGCCCAGGGCGAGACCACGAGGCAGATCGTCCGGTGTCCGTCGACGTGGTCGTAGCCGTCCTGCGGATCGTCCTCGAAGATGAAGATCGCCGTCTCGGGCCAGAAGACGCTGTGCGAGATCGTCTCGACGATCATGCCGGTCGCCTCGTCGTTGTCGGCGACCATTGAGAAGGGGGTCTCCATGCCCGGCTAGTCGCCCGCCGTGTGGTTCCTGTGGATCGACATGTACGTGTAGACGGGCAAAAAACCCTCCCAGAGGATCCGCTCCGAGATGTACTCGGCGCGGTCGCGGTCGGGCACGGCCAGGTTCCACAGACCCGAGCCCGGCAGGTTGGAGTCGTAGTAGGGCGAGGCGCGGAAGGTCCGCCCGAGCATCTCGGCGTAGGCGACGACGTCGAACCCGGCGTCGAGGACGTGCTCGAGGAAGAAGCCCTTCTCGGGCGTGGAGTACGTCTCGAGGCCGACGATCGGGATCCCGCGGTTGTCCTGCAGCCAGGTCTTCTCGGCGAAGTCCGTCGTGGCCACCGCCGTCGTCCACAGGTGTCCCTGCACGGATTGCTCGGCCTGCGAGTAGAAGTTGTCGGTATTCGCGAAGCCGCGAGCCAGCGCGTGCAGGTTCTGCGTCGTCTCGTCCTCCCTCCACAGGACGAGATCGGGGTCGGCGTTGGTCCCGTCGAGGTCTCCGAGCTCCGAGTCGTAGGTCTTGTTCTCGCGCACGATCAGGACCACGCGCTTTATCGGCGAGGTCTGACCCGGCTCGCTCGGAATCGGGAAGTCGTACGGTGCGCCTCCGCACTCGACGCGATGCACCTCTCGCATGCGCGTATTGTTCTCGTCGACGCGCACGGCTCCGGCGGCGAGGGCGTCCTCGTCTTGCGGCGGAACGAGGCTGACCGACCCCGCCATCAGCGTGTAGGCGTCCCTGACGTCCCGCTGCGGGCCGCTGCCAATCCCCTTCGAGGTGAGCACGACGACGCTCCCGTCCGCGCGCGGGTGGACCGCCGTGGGGTACCAGGCGGTGGGGATCCGTCCGATCCGCTCGAACGTCTCGGGGTCCAGGACGTCGACGGCGTTCTCGCCCGAGGCGGTCACGAACAGCCGCGTGCCGTCGTCGGACAGCGCGAGGTTGTTCGGCGCCGCGCCGAACGGGGCGTCGGGCCATGCGCCGAGGAACACCTCCAGGGCGACCTCCTCGGACGCGAGATCGATGACGCTCAGCGTGTCGGAATCGGAGTTGACGACCAGGAGCCGCGCTGCGTCGGGAGTGATCAGCATCGACTCGGGGTTCTTGCCGACCGGGATGGACCCCGTCGTCGTCCGCGAGGCGAGGGAGACGACCGCGACCGCGTCGCCGGCCCAGAGGGACACGTAGGCCGTCTCCCCGTCCGGCGAGAGGACGACGCCGTAGGGATGGGCCTCCTCGCCCAGCTCGACGCGGCCCACCTCGTCACCGGTCGCGACGTCGATCAGCGCGAGCGCGCCGGCGAGCTCGAGGGCGACGAGGAGCGTGCTCCCGTCGGCGCTGAGCTCGAGGCCCGACGGATAGCCGCCCTCGAGCACGATGGGCTCCCCGAGGACGAGGGCATCGTCCTCGACGCGGAACGGGTAGATGGGATCCCCGGCGTCGCCCCCGCCCTCGAGCTCGATCCCTGAGCGTCCTCCGCCTCCGCCCGCCGCGAAGCCGCTCATTCCGTCGGCCGCGACGACGAGGCCGTGGAAGAGACCCGCGATCCCCTCGTCCCTTCCGAGCACGTCGAGGACCTCGCCCGTGTCGGCGTCGACCAGGTGCAGCCGGTGCTCGACCTTGGAGCTGTCGGTCACCAGGAGCCGGTCACCCGCCAGCTCGACCATGTCGATCGGGAAGCCCTCGATCCGCGCCAGCGTCCCCGCCGGCGTGATGCGGCGCCCGCCGGGAAGGACGTAGCCGGCGGGCTGGGCGCCTTCGGGAGTGACGCCGGTGGCCCACTCGGCCTCCGGCGCGACCGGAAGCGGCTCGCAGTTGCCCGCGACCGGAGCCGGAAAGTCGTCCGACCAGAACGGGGGCATTCCCGCATCGGTTCGTGCGTCGGGCTCGCCCGAGTCGAGCCCGGCGGCGTCGGGCTCCCCGGCACCCCCGTCTTCGGTCCCGTCGGAGCCCGACCCACAAGCGGCCAGGACCACCATTGCGGCGAGGGCGCGACACATGGCCCGAGGATACGCCAACCATCGACGCGCGGGGTCTCTCTCGCCGCTTGCCCGACCCGATCGCGCCGAACTAGACTGCGGCCGATGCGATCGGCCCTTCTCGTCGTCGCGGTGCTCCTGGCGGCACCCTCTGCAGCCGAGGCCCAGATGGACGAGCGTGCGGCCAGGGCGCACTTCGAGGCCGCGAGCTCCTACTACGATCAGGGACGATACGAGGAGGCCCTGCACGAGTTCGAGGAGGCGCTGCGCGCGGCGCCCGATGCGCAGAAGGGGCTGATGGTCTTCAACATCGGCCAGGCGCAGGAGCGACTCGGGCGACTGGCCGAAGCAATCGAGTCCTTCCAGCGCTACCTCGAGCTCGAGCCGGCAGCCCCGGACCGCGCGGCGATCGAGGCGCGCCTGTCGAACCTGCGGGCGCGCCTCGGCGAGACCGGGATCGTCCTCAGGGTGTCGGAGGACGGCGCCCGCGTCAGCGTCGACGGGTCCGCGAGCGGCACGACTCCGCTCGCCGAGCCGCTCAGGGTCGCGCCCGGCCGTCACGAGATCCTGATCGAGCGCGACGGCTTCCGGCCCTTCCGCTTGACGGTGTCCGTCGAGGCGGGAAGGCAGGTCGAGGCCGAGGCCACCCTCGTCGCCCAGGAGCGACATGCCGACCCCGTGCGCGCTCCGCGACCGGCCCCACCGCCGCCGCCGAGCGGCAGGCTCTGGACCTGGATCGGCGCGGGCGCGACCGGCGCTGCGCTCGCCGGCGGAATCGTCCTCGGCGTCCTGGCGCTGGGCGCCAGCGACGCTTCCAACGCCGAGGTCACGGGCAGCAGGGAGGTCTACGAGGACGAGCTCTCCAGCGCCGAGACGCTCGCCCTCTTCGCCGACATCTCCTTCGGCGCCGCCGTCCTCGCTGCCGGCGCCACCGTGGTGCTCTTCATCGTCGAGGGTCGCCCGGCCGAGCGCTCGACGGCGGCGCTCCAGCTCGTGCCGGCCTCGATCGCCGGCGGCGCCGGCGCCAGGCTGCAGGGGAGGTTCTGATGCGTTCGGTCCTGGCCTTCTTGCTTCTCGCCGCGGGCTGCTCGCTGGTGATAGGCGGCCGGACCGAGGAGTACCAGGGGCCCTGCGTCGACGAGCAGGAAGCGCTGGACCTCGCCGTCCTCTACGACGGCAAGAACGTCCAGGAGATCAGCGCCGACTGCCAGGAGAGCTGTGACGGCGAGGGCTGCGAGGCGGAGTGCATCTCCGACCACACCGACGGCGCCTTGTCGGTCGACTGCGCGATGTGTCTCGAGGAGCTGAACACCTGTCTCGCCGGCAAGTGCAGGGAGCTCTGCTTCGAACGGGAGAACCGGCGAGACTGCAAGACTTGCCGGTGCGAGGGGGATGGCCGGGCGTGCATGGCCGAGCTCGATTCGTGCGCAGGGGTCGCGATCAGCGACTGCAGCGAGTGACGAGGTGTGTCTTGCCGTCGCGGATCGCGCGGCATTAGACTGCGCCCCATGCGTCTGGCCGTGATCGCGCTCGTGGTGGTCGCGCCCATCGTCTCGCTGGCCCAGCCGCAGGACCGCAGGGCGCGCTCGCACTTCGAGGCGGGCAGCTCCTACTACGATCAAGGTCGCTACGAGGAGGCCCTGCGAGAGTTCGAGGAGGCCTACAGGCTCGCGCCCGACGCGCAGAAGCCCGTGATGCTCTTCAACATGGGCCAGGCCCAGGAGCGCCTCGGCAGGCTCGGCGACGCGATCGACACGTTTCGCCGCTACCTGGAGATCGCGACCGACGCCGACGACCGCGGCGTCGTCCAGGAGCGGGTCCAGAACCTCGAGGCGCGGCTCCAGGCCACTGCGATCGTCCTGAACGTGTCCGTGGCCGGCGCCCGCGTGCTCGTCGATGGCCAGGAGCGGGGTCAGAGCCCGCTGGCCCGACCGCTCCTCGTGACTCCGGGAGCGCACGACATCAGGATCGAGAAGGAAGGGTTTCAGCCCTTCACGCTGCGCGTCTCCGTCCCTGCGGGCGAGCAGGTCGAGACCGACGCCTCGCTCGTCGCGCTCCCGCCACCTCCCCCGCCCGCGCCCGAGCCGCCGCCGCGGGCGCCCGAGCCTCCGCCACCCGAGCCGGCGCCGGCGCCTCCGAGCCCACGCGGCCGGACGTACACCTGGGTGGCCGCGGCAGTCGCGGGCGGCGCGGCGATCGCCGGCGGGGTCCTCGGCTTCATGGCGCTCGGAAAGAGCGACAAGGCGAACGAAGCCGCCGAGGAGGGGATCGACCACGTGGCCTACGACGACGCCAGCTCGAGCGCCCGCACGCTCGCCGTGTTCGCCGACATCTCGCTCGGCCTCGCGGTGGTCGCCGCTGGTGCGGCCGTCGTCCTCTACCTCGTCGAGGGCTCGTCCGGCTCCGGCGAGAGCGAGGCGCGGGCATCCCCCGTCCCGATCGTCCTCGATGGCGGCGCGGGCCTGGGGCTGGCCGGAGCCTTCTGATGGCGCGCCTCCTCCTGCTGCTGGTCACCACGCTCTGTGCCGCGAGCTGCTCGCTGGTCGTGGACGGTCGGATCGAGCCCTTCCCGGACTCCGGCGCCGACGGTGATGCGGACGCGGACGCCGACGCCGATGGCGACGCTGACTGCGCCGTCGTCGAGAGCGACGCCTGCGGGAACTGCGCCGACACCTACGACAACGACGGCGACGGCGAGCTCGACGGCTGCGACTCCGAATGCACGCCGGTCGAGGAGGTAGCCGACACCTCGACCTGCACGGACTACGTCGACAACGACTGCAACGGGACCATCGACCAGTGCGAGCCCTCGTGCCTCGCCGAGGCCAACCCCGACGCCTGCTCCGACGCGATCGACAACGACTGCGACGACCTCGCCGACGAGTGCGATCCGGACTGCGGCGCCGAGAGCCCGGCCGCGGGCACCTGCGCCGACGGCCTGGACGACGACTGCGACGGCCTCGTCGACCACTGCGACTCCGACTCCGACTGCTTCGCCCCGGCGGACGAGACCTGCGGCGACGCGATCGACAACGACTGCGACACCCTCGTGGACAACTGCGACGACAGCTCCGACTGCTTCGGAGTGGAGCGGGCCGAGATCTGCGGCGACGGCCTGGACAACGACTGCGACGGCAACCTCGACTGGTGCGACCCGGGGCCCGCGTGCGGGACAGAGGAGAGCCACGGCGCGGGGACCTGCGGCGACGGGCTCGACAACGACTGCGACGGCCTCGCGGACGCCTGCGACGAGGACTCGGACTGCGGCGCCCCGGAGGGCACCGGCGACGGGAACTGCCGGGACGGCGTCGACAACGACTGCGACGGTCTGGCAGACGGGTGTGACCCGCAGTGTCTGGGTACGCTCGAGCGCTGCGACGACGGCGTCGACAACGACTGCGATGGAGACACCGACGAGGGGCCGTGTGTCTTCTGATCTCGAACCGAGCCCTGCTCGTCTTCGCGCTCCTCGCCGCCTGCGCTGGTGACGACGCGCCGGCGCTCGACTCGGGGATCGACTCCGGCCCTCCCGACGCCGCGATCGACGCCGCCGCCGACGCCGAGCCCGAGCCGCTGCCCGAGGCCGAGGAGTGCGACATCACCGTGCCCGAGCTCGACTCGTGGCGTCTCGAAGCGGACGGGACGCTGCTCCTGGACGCTCTCGGGCGCATCGTCCTCTTGCGGGGCGTCAACGCGGGCGGGCGGAGCAAGATGCCGCCGTACCTGCCCTTCGCGATCGCAGAGGACGGCTCCGATTTCGACACGGCCCTCGCCGCCTACATGGACGAGGTCCAGGCCTGGGGCTTCTCCGCCATTCGCCTGGTCTTCACGTGGGAGTCCATCGAGCCCGAGCCGGGCGCGTACGACGAGGAGCACCTCTCCCGCTACGACGCGATGGTCGACGCCGCGTGGGAGCGCGGCGTCCGCGTGATCGTCGACTTCCACCAGGACGTCTACGCCTCGATCTACTGCGGGGATGGCTTCCCGCTTTGGACGATCCCCGACGACCTCTTGCAGGAGCCCCCCGACGACTGCTCGACCTGGTTCCTGGGCTACCTGAACAACCCCAACGTGCGCGCCGCGTTCGACCGCTTCTGGTCCGACGAGGACGGAGTGCAGACCGCGTACTTCGCGCTGTGGGAGATGATGGCGGAGCGGTACGGCGACCGGCCCGGCGTCCTCGGCTTCGAGCCCATCAACGAGCCAGGCTGGGGGACCGCGACGATGGAGGAGTGGGAGCCCGCGGTCCTGACGCCGTTCTATGCGGAGTTCGCCGCGCGGACGAGGAAGCTCGCGCCCGAGACGTTGATCGTCGTGGACGCGACCGGGCTGGACGCGCTCGGAGCCACGACGACTCTCGACGACCCCGGCTTCTCGGGCCTCGTCTTCGCGCCGCACTTCTACGACGCCAACACGGCGCTGACCGGCCGCTACGAGGGCGGGGCGACGGTGTCGGCTGCGCTCGGGAGCTGGGACGCGGTCGGCCGCGCGTGGGACGTCCCGGTGATCCTGGGCGAGTTCGGCGTCTCCCACCTGACGGACGGCGCGATCGACTACGTCCGCGATCACATGGACGCGCTCGACGACCTGGCGATGGGCGGCACCTACTGGGAGTACAGCCTCTCCGGCGAGCACTGGTCGCAGGAGGACATGGACCTCGTGGAGGGCGACGGCACGGAGCGCGCGGCGATCGTCGACGGCCTCGTGCGTCCGTTCCTTCGCGCGACCGCGGGGACGGACCCGGCGTCGCACTGGGATCCCGAGCCGGGTCGCTTCACCGCGAGCTTCCTCCCCGCCGCCGAGGGCACGAGCGAGATCGCCCTGCCCGACCGCCTCTACCCCGAGCCGCCCGTCGTTCATCTGCGCGGCGGCTGTGTCGACCTCGACCCCGAGGCGCGCCTCCTCCGGATCCGCTCGGCCCCGGACGCCACGCTCGTCGAAGTCCGGATCGATCGACCGTAGTCTGTCCGGGCCGGGCCGCTTCGAGGCCCACACAGTCGGACACATTCCGCCCCGAGACCGCGCCACTGACCGCGCGGAGCAGGGCTTGTTGCGCCGGATGCCCTGGTACGCGTGTTGCTTCTTCCTCCCCACGCCTCGAAAGGAGGGCGGTGATGAGGGTCGCCACTTGGTTGTCCCTGGCTTTGATCGCGGTCTGGATGGGGGCCTGCCAGCAGGAGGGGGGCGCGTTCGTCGACGGCGACTTCTCGGGTGACGACGACGACGACGGCCACAACGGCGGCGACGCCGACGCCGACTCGGACACCGACACCGACTCGGACATCGACGCCGGCTCGGACGCCGACTCGGACGCCGACTCGGACGCCGACGAATTCGAGGCGGAGGAGCCGGACCCCGAGGAGCCCGAGGAGCCTCCGACATGCGAAGACGCGGCGGAGGTCGACGTGACCGTGTTCATGTCGGCGGACGACTCCAACTCGCAGGCGGCGCCGGTCATCGTCCGGCAGCTCATCGAGGCGGGCGCCGGAATCCAGGGCTCCCTGCGCGTCCACGAGTTCTTGAACTACTACCGGTTCTCCTACGCGCCCGCGGACCCGGGCCGCCTCCGCATCGTGCCGCAGCTCCACGGTGCCGAGGACGATCCCGGCGCCGCCGCGCTTCTCGTCGGCGTAGTGGCGCCCGCGCTCGATCCCGCCGACCGGCGCCCCTTCAACCTCACGTTCTCGGTCGACACCTCCGGATCCATGACGGGAGTACCGATCGAGAACGCCAGGGCCGTCATGCGGGCGATCGCCTCCCAGCTCCGCGAGGGCGACTTCGTCTCCGTGGTCTCCTGGGACGAGTCGGTGAGCATCGCGCTCGACTCGCTGGCCGTCTCCGGTCCCGACGACCCGGACCTCCTGGACGCGATCGACGAGCTCGAGGGCGGCGGCTCGACCGACCTGGAGCAGGGCCTGTCGACGGCCTACGAGCTCGCGGAGGACAACTACGCGGCGGGCCGGCTGAACCGGGTCATCCTGATCAGCGACGGCGGCGCCAACACGGGCATCACCTCCGAGGAGCTCATCGCCGCCGAGGCCGACGACGCGGAGCGAGAGGGCATCTACCTCGTGGGCGTCGGCGCCTCGACCGCCGGCGGCTACTCGGACAGTCTGATGGACACGGTCACCGACCTCGGCAAGGGTTCGTACGTGTACATCGACTCCCCGCAAGAAGCCGAGGCGATGTTCACCGGGGACAGGCTCCTCGCGAACCTCGAGGTCGCCGCGAACGACGTGCAGCTCTCGATGACGATGCCCGCCGGCTACCTCATCGAGGAGTTCCACGGCGAGGAGATCTCCGGTGATCCCCGCGAGGTCGAGCCGCAGCACCTGGCCCCGAACGACGCGATGCTCTACCACCTCGAGCTGCGAAACTGCACCGCCGAGGCCAACGACGGCTCGGAGACCTTCACCTTCGCCGCCACGTGGGAAGATCCGTTCTCGCGGGAGGAGCGGACGGAGGAGCTGTCGCTCACGGCGGAGCAGATGCGCTCGGGGATCGAGAGCCAGCAAGCGAAGGCGGACGCCATCGTCGCCTACGCGACCGCGCTCACGGCCGTCTGGGACCTGCCGGAGCCGGAGCAGCGACCCTACCTCGACGCCGTGCGCGCCGAGGTCGCGGCGGTGCTCGAGGTGCGCGAGGGCGACCCGGACCTCATCGAGATCGAGGGCCTCCTCGAGACCTACTCCGCGCGCTTCTGAGCTGCTGGCCGCATTCCGGCGTTCTGGATTCGGGAGCCACATGGCCGAGCCTGCGCGCGGCCTACGTCATCGCCGCCAGAAGCTCGTCGAGGGACACGGTGGCGAAGCTGGTCGCGTAGTCGCTCATGGCATAGGGGATGACGAGCTCGCGGCCGTGGAGCAATGCCCCGCAGGTGTAAACGACGTTGGGCACGTAGCCTTCGCGCTCCGCTTCGTTCGGCACGAGCAGCGGCTCGCGCAGGCGGCCGATGAGGCGCGTGGGATCCTCGCGGTCGAGGAGGAACGCGCCGAGGCAGTACTTGCGCATCGCGCCGACGCCGTGGCTCAAGACCAGCCATCCCGCCTCGGTCTCGATCGGTGAGCCGCAGTTGCCGATCTTCAGGAACTCCCATGGCTCGGACGGCGACAGGAGGATCTTCGGCGTCTGCCAGAAACGGATGTTGTCCGAGAACATGAGCAGGATGTTCTCGTCATCCTGACGCGAGACCATCGCATACTGGCCGTTGATCTTGCGCGGAAACAGCGCCATGCCCTTGTTCTGCACGGCGGGGCCGTTGAGCGTGCTGAATCTGAAGTGCACGAAGTCGGGCGTCTCCAGCAGCTGTGGCAGCGTGAGCCTGCCGTCGTAGGCGGTATAGGTGGCGTAGTAGGTGAAGGTCGCGTCCTCGTCCTGGAATCGGACGAAGCGCGCATCCTCGATGCCGTTGCGCTGGCTGGACGTGAACGGGAAGAGGATGCGCTGGGTGATCTGGCTCTCGGGAGAGAAGTGAACCTCGAAGTTCGACTCGGCCAGCAGCAGAATGCCGCGCGCCGCCCGGTCCGCCATCGCCTCTGCCGGATGGCTCTGGAGGTCCGCCGCGAGGACGCGGCGCAGGTCGCCGAGGTCGAAGGCCTCGGGCAGTTGACCGAGCACGTGCTGGCAGAGCTCATTCTGAAGGCCCGCCTCCTGGAGCTTGCGGGCAAAGAGCTCTCTCTCGTAGAGCGGGTTCGGCACAGGCTCGGGCTCCGTCACGAGGGGCACCTGCGGCTTGAGGGTGATGCGATGCTGCGCGCTGACGGTGCCCACGCGAAAGGTGATCGACGAGATGTGTCCTTCCCCGGTGGCCCGCAGGCTCAGGATGAAGCGCAGCGCGCCCGGCGGCAGCCCGCGCTGGTCGGGGTGAGGCACGATGGACGGATTGAACAGCGCCGCGGACTCCGGGGAGTATTCGTGCGTGAAGCAGGAACCGATGAGCACCTGCCGTGCTGGCGAAGGCTCCCCGGCGCCGTCCAGATAGCGACGCACCTCGATGAAGCGGTCGCGCAGGATCTGCTCCAGGTGCTCGTGCCGGTCCTCGAACTCGCCCAGCACGAGCTGGTGCTGGCGTGTGACCTCCTCGTCCGAGAGCGCCAGGACGCGGCCGACGATCCGCCGTGCGATCTCCTCGCTGGTCGGGTGAAAGGGGCGCAGCAGCACGCGCGAGCGATCCGGGGTGAGGGTCGGCCCGATGCGCTTGGCGTGGACAGTCGGGGAGGTCATGGTATGGCCGTCAACTTGCCCTGCGAATCCTCGAAGCTGGTGAGGGCGCTCTGCAGCGCCTGCATCTCGGCGAGCGCGAGCAGGAACGCGAGAGTCGACTCCGCGCCCTGGTTCTCGCTCACCCGGTCCACGTGCAGGCCGTCGCGGCAGCCGCCGGTCGAGGAGTCGTACAACGCCAGCCCCAGATCGTTGCGACCCAGAAACCACTCGAAAGCCCGGTGCGCCTCCGCGACCCAGAACAAGAGCGCCGATCGCGACTCACCGGACGGAACGGCCGCGTCGTCGACGAACGGCTTGGCGATGACGCTCCCGGGATCGGGCAGCAGGCTGTGGTGCGCCCGTCTGACGAAGGAGGACGGCGGGCTCACGAGCGGCCGGCCGTTTCGACCGCCGCGGCGTGCTCCAGTCCCTCTCCGGCGAGCTCCAGCATCTCGAGCAGCGACAGCAGGAAGCAGATCGTGCTCTCCGCGCCCTGGTTGTGATTCGGTGCGGTGGCCCCGAGCCCGTCGCGGCAGCCGCCGCTGTCGGAGTCGTACAGGGGAATGCCGAGCCGATTCGTCCCCAGGAACCACGCGAACGATTGTCGCATGCGCGCGAGGTACTGGTGATCGTGGGTGACGACGTAGGCGGCCCGGAACGCGAGGACGAACGCGGTCGCGTCGATCGCCTGCTCGTCCGCCGCAGACTTCTCGCCGCCGCGGCGGAGCCAGCCCGCGTTGCCGACGAGGCTCATGCACGGTCCCGCGAAGCTGACGCTCTCGAGGAACTCGAGCGACTCGCGGGCGACCCGCAGGCTCGCGCGGTCGCCGGTCACCCCGTATGCCTGGAAGAGCGCCAAGGGAATCATGGCGTTGTCGTACGTGAGCGTCGGCTCGAACCAATGCCAGTCGTCGGTCGCCTGTTCGCGGTAGCGGGCGACGAGCTTGTCCGCGAGCGAGCCGAGGGTGGCCAGGACGTCGGCCGCGCCCGGCTCGGCGCGCATGAGCCGCGCAAGGCCGAGGATCGTGAGCGCCGTCCCCCGCGGTCCGAGCGACAGCGTCCGCGGCAGCGCGCGGAACAGCATCTCGCGCGCGAGCATCCGGCAACCCACGTCGACCGCGAGATCGACGCAGGTGCCGAGCGCCCACACGGCCCGACCGAGGCAGTCGTCCGACGTCGACAGCGGCTCGAGCGTCCGGTCGTAGCCCATCAGGTTGACGAAGTGACCGTCCAGTGCCTGCGTGCCCTGAAGGAAGCTCAGGTACTTGGTCACGAGCCGCTTCGCTTGCGGACTGGGCGAGACGCGATCGACCGCCAGCGCGACGACCATCGCGCGGGCGTTGTCGTCGACGCAGTACCCCGAGAGGCGTGCGGGCACGGTGTACGTCGCGTGCTGGATGATCCCCGTGTCGTCCGTCAGCCGCAGGAGGTGATCCAGGCGAAGCTCGGGGAGGCTGCTGGCCCGCGGGGGGCGGGCGCGGAGGGCACGCACCGGCGCGGCCTCGATCGCTCGAGTCGCGAGATCGACGTAGCGGCGCCCGACGTGCGGCCACAGCATCGGCCGCGTGTACTCGTACGCCGACGAGCGGACGCGATCGAGCATCTCGCGGTCGCCGAGGAGAGAGGCGATGGCCTTGGCGAGCGCCGCGCTGTCGCCGAACGGGAACAGGCAACCGCGCCCGTCCGCCAGGAGCTCCTGGGCGTGCCAGTAGGGCGTCGAGACGACGGCCGCGCCGGCGCCCATGGCGCACGACAGCGCGCCGCTCGTGACCTGCGCCTCGTTGAGGTACGGACTGACGAAGACGTCCGCCGCCTGCAGGTAGGACGCGAGCTCGTCGTTGGTGACGAACTGATCGCGGAAGACGACGTGCTCGCGCACACCGAGACGCTCCGCCTCCCGCTCGAGCATCGATCGGTAGGCCTCACCGTGCTGTCGAACGACCGTCGGGTGCGTCGCTCCGACCACGAAGTAGGCGAGGTTCGGGAGCTCGGAGACCAGCGCCGGCAACGCGCGGATCATGGTCTCGACGCCCTTGTTGGGGCTGAGCAGCCCGAAGGTCAGGAGCATGGGCCGGCCCGCCACGCCGAACTTCGCCTTGAGCTTGTTCGCGTCACGCGGCTTCATCTCGTGAATGCCGTGGGGGATCACGGCCACCCGAGGGCCGCTCACGCCGTACGAATTGGCGAGGAGCTCGTGCGCCACGCGGCTCATCACGACGACCGCCGCGGAGCCGGCCGCCATCCCCTGGATGACGCGCTTCTGGGACTCGGAGGGCCGCTTGAGCACGGTGTGCAGGGTGACGACGGCCGGCACGCGCAGCGCCCCGAGGAAGTCGAGGACATACGCGCCGTCGTCGCCTCCGAAGATGCCGTGCTCGTGCTGGATGCTCACGACGCGCACGTCGCTGAAATTCACGAGCTCCGCCGCGCGGGCGTAGTCGCCCTTCACGCCCTGGCGGATCTCGTACTCCACCTCCTGGGAGTACTCGTACTGCCCTCCGGAGTCGGTCATCGCCAGCGTCATCGCGGACACGCGCGCGTCGGCCCCCCGGACCGCATCGGACAGAGCGCGTGTGAAGGTGGCGATGCCGCAGCGACGGGGAGGGAAGGTGCCGAGGAATCCGATGCGGAGCTCGCCCGTCATAGCGGGCGCCTTCCGCCGAACGGGGGCGGAGGGGTGAACGGGCGGCCCCACATGTCGACGGCGGGGCGCCTGGGCGCCATGCCCTCTTCGCCGCGATGACGCTTGGGGGCGACGTTCTCGAAGGTGCCGGTCGCGAGCACGGTCGTGTCCGTCCCGCCGCCACGCTGACGCGCGAGCAGCCGGATCCAGCCGTTGCGCGGCACCTCGATCGACGTGGCCGACGTCCCGGGTCGCGTCGACACGGTCCTCGAACGCGTGGTAGTCCCGCTCCAGAAGACCGTCGCCGGACCGCCCTGCCACGTGGCGCCGCCGTCCAGGCTCGTCTCGAGCCTCCAGTCGACGAACTCGGGCAGAGTGCCCCGGGTCTCGAACCGAATGGTCATCCGGTTCGCCTGTCCGACCTCGTGGGCCGGCTGGTGGGCGGAGGGCTCGAAAGAGCACGTGAGGATCTGGCCGACGTTGGCCGATGCCGCAAAAACCTCGATGGTCTCCATCGTTCCGTCCCTCGCTCGCCGATGTCCGACGGCAGCTCGGCCGGGCTCGAGTGGCGCTCGGGAGCACGGGTGAGGTCGCGATACCCGCTAAGAGCGAGCCATCCAACGCCGGAGGCTCGTGATGACCGCGAGGCCTCACTCTTAGCACTCATCACGCCTCGTGGCCAGGGGGCCGCCGGCGCTGGCTGCTTGACGCCGGTCGGGCTCGGCTGTATGAAAAATCATATGCGTACTACCCTCGTCATCGACGAGAAGCTCTTCCGCGCCCTCAAGGAGATTGCCGCGGCGGAAGGGCGGACTCTTTCCGACGTGACCCAGCAGACTCTGCGGCAGGGTCTGGCGCAGCGGCGCCGTCCGGCGCGGCGCCGGCGGCGCGTTCTTCCCGTCCATGGCATGGGCGAGCCCGCGGTCGACGTGGCCGATCGGGAGCGGCTGCTCGATCTGCTCGACCGCCGATGAGGTTCCTGGTCGACACCAACGTCCTGCTCCACGCCGTCAATCGCGATGCGCCCTCACACCGCCGCGCTCGGGACGCTCTTTCGAGCTGGCTCGCCGGCAGTGTTCCGTGGTGCCTGTCGTGGAACGTGCTCTACGAGTTTCTGCGAGTGGCAACCCATCGGCGAGTGTTTCCGCGCCCTCTGCGCGCCTCCGCGGCGTTCGACTTCCTGTCCGTCTTGCTCGACTCGGACCTCGTGACGGTGCTGGTTCCCACGGAGCGACACGCGCCGCTCTTGAAGTCGACGATCGCGGAAGTCGGGCGACCCGCGGGAAACCTGATGCACGACCTTCACACCGCCGTCCTGATGCGCGAGCACGGTGTACCGGAGATCATGACCGCGGACGCCGATTTTCTGCGATTCGGGTTCCTCACCGTCACGGACCCGACGCGGGCGTGAGCCCGGCGCTGTCCTGCATCGATGGCCTCTGAATCCACGCAAGACGAGCCGCGAGTAGGCGGAGCCATCGATCTCGTGCTACGCGGTCACCCTCGATGGACGGAGCCGGACTAGCTCATTCGATCTGCTACAGTGGCTTCGCGTGACCCACGACACGGAGCGGCAGTTCGAGGAGCTCGGTCTGATCGAGCCGCTCCTGCGCGCAGTCAGGACCGAAGGCTACTCCGAGCCGACCCCGATCCAGCGGGACGCGATCCCGCACGTGCTCGCCGGCAGGGACCTCGTCGGCCTCGCGCAGACCGGCACGGGGAAGACCGCGGCGTTCGCGCTCCCCATCCTGCAGCTCCTCGACGGCGCGCCGCCCCGCAAGGGCCGGCCCCCGATCCGCGTCCTCGTCCTGACCCCGACGCGCGAGCTGGCCTCGCAGATCGGGGAGAGCTTCGCGACCTACGGCCGTCACCTCGACCTGCGCCACACCGTCGTCTTCGGTGGGGTCGGCCAGCGGGCGCAGGAGAGCGCCCTGAGGTCGCGGATCGACATCCTCGTGGCCACCCCGGGCCGGCTCCTCGATCTGATCGGGCAACGCATCCTGGCCCTCTCCGAGATCGAGATCTTCGTGCTCGACGAGGCCGACCGCATGCTCGACATGGGGTTCATCCACGACGTGCGCAGGCTGATCGCGCTCTTGCCCGCCCGGCGGCAGACGCTGTTCTTCTCGGCCACGATGCCCCCTGAGGCCCAGAAGCTGGCCGACGACCTGCTCGACGAGCCCGCGATGGTGGCCGTCATCCCCGTCGCGACGACCGTCGACTCCGTGCTGCAGTCCGTCTACTTCGCCGAGAAGCCGCAGAAGCGCGACCTCCTCGCCCACGTGCTCCGCGACGCCTCGATCACCCGCGCGCTCGTCTTCACGAGGACCAAGCACGGAGCCGATCGCGTCGCCCGGCACCTGACGCGCGCCGGCGTGAGCGCCGAGGCGATCCACGGCAACAAGTCGCAGAACGCGCGCGAGCGTGCCCTGGCGGGCTTCAAGCGCGGCGCCACCCGCGTCCTCGTCGCCACGGACCTCGCCGCGCGCGGGATCGACATCGACGGGATCTCGCACGTCATCAACTTCGAGCTCCCCAACGTCCCCGAGACCTACGTGCACCGCATCGGACGGACGGCCCGCGCCGGGGCGGCAGGCACGGCGCTCTCCTTCTGCGAGGAGGAGGAGCGGCCGTACCTCGTCGACATCGAGCGCCTGATCCGGATGCACCTCACGGTGGTCACCGAGCACCCCCACCGCTCGGAGATCGCGCCACCGCAGCCGACGGACCTCGCGCCCCGGCGTGGGCGAGCGGCGCCCGCCGCCCAGTCCCCGAGGCCGGGCGGCACGGCGGTGAGCGCGCCTCGGCCGCGCTCCGGCCGGCGGCGGCGCTGGTGGCCACGCCGCGGCTCCGCCTGATTTCGACCTCACCCCCACCAGTACGACAGCTTGAGGAGAAGGACGTCCGCGGCCGGCCCGCGAGTCACTGCCCGCGGGTCGAGCCCCGGCACCGCTCCCTCTTCGAATCCGACCTCGGGCGCCTGAGCTCGCGAGTAGACCAGGAACAGCGTCGAGCCGAGCCGCCACTCCCAGCGGAGAACGGCCGAGGCGTTCAGCGCGCCTTCCAGGAAGTCGGGGTTCTCGGACGGGGCGCCGGTGTCCGCCAGCTCGTCGAGCTCCACGACCTCGTCTCGGGACTCGTTGGTCAGCCAGTCGTCGAAGTGAACGGCCGCGACGAGGAGCTGGGCGTAGACCTGGAGCGTCAGGCGAGGGCCGAACGCCCAGGTCGCGCGCAGGATCGCGCCCACGCTGCGCGCCCGCTGGCGTCCGAAGACGTAAGAGCCGGGATCGTCGCCTGCCTCCACGAAGCGCGGCTCGCCGTCGGTAAAACCCACCTGCGGGCCGAGGGCCAGGTCGAGCTCCGGAGCGATCCGAAGCCCGATCTCCGCGCCGAATTCGAAGTTGTAGCCGTTCCAGATCCGCTGCAGCGAGGCGCCGCCGTCGAAGGTGACAGGACCGCCCTGGTCGAAGCCGAGCCAGAGCTCGAGCCCGACCAGGCCCTCGCGCTCGAGGGCGGCGCCGTCCCCCATCTCCCGATCGTCGAAGTACGACGGCCGGTAGTGGAGCTCGGTGAAGATCCGCGCGCGGTTCCGGAACCTCACCCACGTGTTGACCTGATAGCCGCTCGGTCCGGCCAGCCAGTCGAGGTTCCAGTAGTGATACACCTCGACGTACGACCTCGACTCCAGCGTCGGCCCTGCAGGCTGCGTGGTCTGGTATCCCAGGGCGCCGAAGACGCGGTGCATGTTCTGGCGGCGCAGGTAGCCGAGGTCGTCGAGCGACAGCTTCCGGCCGTAGCCCTCGTACTCGAAGGCGCCGATCCAGTGCTCGCCGCCCTCCTTCGCGACGCGCAGCCTGCCTCCGGGCGCGACGTCGCCCGACGCGACCACGGTGCCGTCCGCCAGCGATCGCTCCGGCCTGCCCCGGACGAGCGAGCCGAGCGCCTGCCCCGCGGCGACCCAGTCGCCAGACGGGGACCGCCAGCGCCCGTCGAGGCCCGCGACGAACGCGTCGTGGAAGCAGCGCGCGCCGACCTCTACACGCTCGCCGTCCGGACAGAGCGACGCGGGCTCGCCGGCTTCTTCGACCTGCGGATAGCGGTTCGGCGGCTCGAGCCGCAGCGTCCCCGCCGCCATCAGGCCGACGCTCGATCCGCCGCCGAGCTCCCGGAGCAGCCGGAGCACGCCGAAGCTGGCGACCGGAGCGAGGAGTCGCGGCGAACGCGCGCCGTCCGGGGTCTGGACCTCGACCTCGTCAGGCCCGGTGACCGCCCAGAGCGCCCCGACGCCCGTGCGCCCGATCCTGCCCACGAGCTTGCCCGCTCCGTAGATCGTGGACGGCTCGGCGGTGTCCACCAGCTCCTCGCCGTCTTCGAGGCTCGGCGACGCCGGCGGCGCACCGATCCGACGCGTGTACAGGACCTGGATCGGCGTCGTGAACGTGTCCTGCCCCTCGAGGAAGAACGTTCGCTTCTCCGGGAACTGCGTCTCGAAGGTCGAGAGGTTCAGGACGACCTGGTCCGCCTCGACCTGGCCGAAGTCCGGCAGGAACGTCGCGTCGAGCGTCAGGTCCTGGCTGACGTGCCACTTCGCGTCGACGCCCACCTGTCCGCGCGAATCCCATCCGGACGCCAGCGATCCCTCGTTCGGGTCCCGCCGGCGGGTGCGCGCGACCACGGCCGGCCTGAGCTCGAGGCCGCCGTCCGGCTCGAGCCCCTCGAACGGGCCGAGGCGGCCATAGCGCGACACCTCGCCCGCCGCGGTCGGGGGAATGAAGGACCACTCGTCGATCTCCTGCAGCGCCGAGACGTAGCGACGCACCTGCAGACCCCAGGTCTGGCTGCCGGCCGCGTCGAAGCGCAGGACCCGCAGGGGTATCCGCATCTCCACGGACCAGCCCCGCCTCGTCCGCGCCGTGGCCGCCTCCCAGTTCTCGTCCCACTGCGTGGTGTAGTCGGTGTCGTTGAACCGGATGCCGTCGCCAAGGACGCCGGCCACGCTGACCACGAAGCTGAACGCCGTCAGGCCGTCACGCCGCGTGTCGAGGTCGACGGAGACGACGTCCGTCTCGATCTCCCGGTCGCGGCGGGTGAGCCTGCGCACGATCCTCGTCCGACGGTGCTCGCACTCGACGCCGAAGTAGACCGCCTCCGCGTCGTACAGGACCCGCACGGTGGTCCGCTCCGTCGGCGCGACGCCCGGGTGCGGCGACCTCTGCGTGAGCTCGTCGGTCACTGGCGCGGCGCGCCACGCCGCGTCGTCCAGCCTGCCATCGATCGCAGGAGGCTCCCCGACCCGCGCCGGCTCGAGCCGCGGCACGCCGAGAGCGAGGTCCAGCGCGAGGACCGTGATCGGGTGCACTCGCGCAAGGCTTGCCGTACCCGCGGCCGCTGTCAACGGCACCGTGCTCAGCGCGAGGCCGCGACGCACGGGCCGGGACTGGTCGCGCGCGGTTCTCGACCACGGCGGTGCTAAGATGACCTCATGAGGTCCATCGAAGCCCGGTATGAGGATGGCGTGCTCCGACCCGAAGGACCAGTCGGGCTACGACCCGGGGAGCGCGTGCGTCTAATCGTCGTGCGTGAAGCTGACCCAGCCCGCTGGAATCTCCAGCGCCTGGCCGCCGGAGCCGAGCTGGACGAGACGATGGCGCGGGAGGGCCTGGACTGGTGGGCCGAGGAGCTCGACCACGAGGATCATCGGTGAGACGCGGCGAGATCTGGTGGGCAGACCTCGGACCGTACCGGCAGATGGAGCAGACGGGCCGGCGGCCCGTCGTGGTGTGGCAGAGCGACGCGCTCATTCGCGTACTGCGGTCGGTCTTGGTCGTCCCGCTCACGACCAACATCGACCGTGCCACCCTGGCCGGCACTGCCGTCATCGAGCCAGGGGATGATGGTCCGCCGTCCACGTCCGTCGCGCTTGCATTCCAGATGCGCGCCGTACCTAAGCAATGCCTGACCGAGCGGATCCGTGAGCTGTCGGAAACGGAGCTGGCGGAACTGGAGCTCGCGACAGACGAGGCCCTGGGTCGCGTCGAACCGCCCGGCCGATAGGGAGCGGCCGCGGTCAACGGCACCGTGCTCAGCGCGAGGCCGGGAGGCGAACTGCCTCCACGCGTCCGCTGGCGTCCAGCCTGAGCGCGAACGCCTCGGCCTCCTCGATCCTGCCGTGCGAGGTTGGCGCTCGCGGTTCGCGGCCCCACTGCCCGACGCCGTTCGAGATCGTCGAGCGCAGCTCGGTGCCGCCGGCGCCGCCACGCCAGAAGGCAGCGATCCCGTCGCGAGACGGCAGGAGCTGGACCTCGCCGATCCGCTCCTCCGGCGAAGCCCACCACGGGTGCTCTCCCGGTCGACCGTCCGCCGAGAGCGTGACGAAGCAGAGGCGGATCCCGCCGGAGCTCTGGCCGCCGAAGCCGCCGAAGTAGAGCGCGAGGAGGTAGCCCTCGCCGTTCCAGGCGATGGCGGCGGTGGCCCAGGGCACGGCGACGGCGCGCGGCTCGGCGATCCAGGTTCCATCGGGTCGGATGCGCGAGAGCATCGTCCGCGCGTCGGTGGGATCGGTGGCCGAGATCTCCTGCCAGAGGATCGTGAAGCCGTCCGGGTCCGCTGCGGCCACCGCCCATGAAGGCGAGTACCGAGAATTTCCTCGCGGCGCGGCCACGACCCGCCGGACGCGCGGCGATCCCTGGGCGCCGGCCCGGAGCTCGACGACGGCGACCTTGACGAAGGGCTCCGCGCCCTCGTGGACGAGGACGACCACCGCGCTCGTTCCGTCGGCGCGGGCCGCGATCGCGGGGACGACGGTAGGGCCGCGGTGAAGCTCGAGCGGCTCGCCCGTCGCCACGAGGTCAGGACCGAGCCGGGAGCAGGTGATCGTCGACGTCGGCGGGCGATCCGATGGCGAGCCGGACCACTGTGTCCGGACCCGGAACGCGCCTCCTTCCACGAGGCGTACGTCCTCCCACGACGCCTCGCCGCCATTCGGAGGCATGGGCTGCGCGCCCGATCGGCAGGGAATCGCGGCGGTTGCGAGGACAAGCAGCGAGACGAGCCCGGGGCGCATGACGGCCACGACCATCACGTGGCCGCGTGCATCGATTTCGTGACCGGGTTTCTCGCTAGTCGCAGGAACGCGCGAGGCAGGCCGCGACCTCGGCGGCGCACTCCCTCACGAGGCAGTCCTGGCAGTCCTCGCTCGGGCCGTCGCCGTCGGGCATCTGCATGCAGTCTCCCAGGCACTCGTTGAAGACCGCGTCGAACGCGCACTCGAGGAAGTTGTCGAGGGCCGTCTGTGCCTCCGCGCAGCCCATCGCGCTGCAGGTCGCCAGGCACGTGACGTCCCCGAACTCGCAGTCGAGGGCGCACTCGAGCATGTCGGAGCAGTCGAGCTGCGGGCAATCGCCGCAGTCGCCCGGGCAGTTCACGCAGGTCTCGTTGTCGTTCTCCTCGCAGGCGAGGTTGCCGCACACCGCGCAGGACAGGCAGTCGGTCGTGCAGGAGAAGCAGTCCTCGTTGAGCGGATCGCAGACGCCGTCCCCGCAGTCGTCGCACTCGCCGCAATCGTCGGGGCAGTTCTGGCACGTCTCCGTGCGATCGTCGCAGTCACCGTTGCCGCACGCCACGCAGCCGCCGCAGTCCGCCGGGCAGGTGACGCAGTCCTCGTCGCGGCAGAAGCCGTCGCCGCACCACGGGCAGATCCCGCAGTCGATGGGGCAGGACGAGCACGACTCGTTTCCGGCACACCGTCCGTCGCCACACGGATCGCAGAGACCGCAGTCGGCCGGGCAGGTCGAGCACGACTCGTCTCCGCCGCACGCGCCGTCGCCGCACGGGTTGCACGCTCCGCAATCCCTCGCGCACGACTCGCAGCTCTCGAGCCCGTCGCACACACCGTTCGGGCAAGTCGGGCAGGGACCGCAGTCCTCTGGACAGAGCTGGCAGGCCTCGTCCTCGCCGCACTGGCCGTCGCCGCAGCAGGTTCCGCAGTCCATCGAGCAGGAGTTGCAGTCCTCGTCCGCGCCGCAGATCCCGTCGGGGCAGCACTCGCCGCAGTCCTGCGGGCAGGTCCGGCAGCTCTCGTCGGCGCCGCACACCCTGTTGCCGCAGCACTGGCCGCAGTCGTTGGGGCACGAGGAGCACGACTCTCCCTGGTCGCACGAATTGTCCCCGCAGAAATCGCAGACGCAGTCGTCGCAGGTGTCGCAGGTCTCGGGCGGCTCGCAGAAGCCGTCGCCGCAGCAGGTGCCGCAGTCCCGGGCGCAACTCTCGCAGCTCTCGTCCGGCGCGCAGAACCCGTCGCCGCAGCACAGGCCGCAATCCGCGGGGCACGAGGAGCACGACTCGCCCTCGCCGCAGAAGCCGTCGCCGCACTCGAGGCAGGAGCAGTCCTCGGTGCACGACACGCAGTTCTCGGGCGCCTCGCACCGGTCGTCGCCGCAGCAGACCGTGCAGTCCGCGAGGCAGTTCTCGCAGCTCTCCCCACCCCCGCAGTCGCCGTCCCCGCAGAAGCCCCCACCGTCCGTCTGACCGCCCCCGTCGCCGGCGTCGGGCCGAGTCACACTGCCATCGTCATCGCCGACCGAGCCGTCCTTGCCGTCCGGGAACCCGGCGTCTCCACTGAGGTGCGAGCGGCTGCAGCCCGCGAGCGCGAAGAACGCCGCCAGGGCCGCCACATTGAGCATCGGAAGGCGCATGGATCCTCCTCGTCGTGAAGAGCAAAGGGGTCGCCTTTGCACACCTCGTGCCCCGGCGGCCGGTCGCGATTCTACGCGCTTTGAGCAAGAACTGGATCCTCAGTTGTAGGCTCGAGCCCTGTGGTCGGTCGGCCCCACCCCGGAAACCGGCCGGTTTCCATACCTGCCGGCGGTCCGAGCTCCCATGGGTGCCGCCGGCTGCGGTATCCTCCGGCGCCATGCGGCCCGGAATGCTCGCGAACATCACCGCTCCGTACACTGCGGGAGAGGCCTGGGCCTACGACCGCTTCATCGCTCCCGCCGTGATGGAGTTCGTGGACCGACTCGACCTCTCGCCCTGGCAGGACGTCCCGGCGGGCGCCCGCGTGCTCGACGTCGGCTGCGGCGGAGGCCAGACCGTTCTCGAGGCGCTCTCGCGCCGTCCCGATCTGAGGGTCACGGGGCTCGACCTGGCGTGGGGCCAGGTCGAGCGCGCCAGGCGACGAGCGGGCAGCGCGGGCGCCCGGTTCGTCCGCGGCTCCGCGCTCGACCTACCGTTCGCGAGCGGCAGCTTCGACGTGGTCGTCAGCGTAGCGTCGATAAAGCACTGGCCGGATCCACGTCGCGGGCTCGCGGAGTGCGTCCGCGTCCTGGGTCCTTCCGGAAGGCTCCTCGTCGTGGAGGCCGACCGGAGCTGCCGGCTCGAGGACGCACAGGAGTTCGTCTCGCGCTGGAGGCTCCCGCGGCTCTCGCGCTCGGTGTACCTGGCCCTCTTCCGCACCTGGGTCGCCGGCCGTTCGTTCGACCTCGACGAGGCACGATCCCTCGCCGCGGACCTGCCGCTCGTGGGGCTCGAGGTCCAGCGGATCCCGCGCACGCCCGCGCTCGCGATCACGGGCCGCCGGAGCTGAGCTCGAAAGGGTGACCAACCATGGAGCAGTCGTCCAGACCGAGCCGCGTAGCCGCAGGGATCGCCGCAGCCCTGCCCATCGTGTCGGGGATCGCCGCGTTCCTCGTCCTTCTCGTGGCCGCGACGGGCCCATCCGGCCTCGGCCGGATGATCGAGGAGGCGGGCGGGGCCGCATTCCTCGTATTCCTCACCGCGATCCTCGGGATGGTAGCGGCGGCGGTGCTCCTCGTGCTCCTGGGGCTCGGCATGCGCATCCCCATCGTGCTGGTCGTCGGCGCCGCGGCGCTACCGTGGATCGCGGGCGCCCTCGGGATGATGCTCGGGATGGTCCGCGTGGACGAGGCGATCTCCTTCGCGGCCCCCGAGATGCGAGCCCGGCTGATGGCCCAGGGCCTCGCCGAGGCCACGAACAGCCGGGTCCTCGGGAGCGTCTTCGGCGGGGCGATCCTCGCCGCGACCGCGATCGGCCTCGGAGTCGTCTCGATCGGCCAGAGCGCTCCACGGCGAAGCCCGATCGGCGCCATCGTAGGAGCAGGCTCCGCCTTGCTCTTCCTCGTCGCGGCCGCGGTCGCGATCGCGCTCGGAGAGACCGGATTCGTGGGAGCGATCCTGGTCCTGCCGTCGATCGGCGCGATCGTCGCGCTCGGCCTGGCCGGCGCCGGCGCCGGAGCGGACGAGCCGCACGGCCGCGCCGCCGCGCTCGCCGCTGCTGCGCCGATCGCCGCCGGCCTCGCGTTCGTCGCGGGCGCCGCGGCCACCTCGACCATCGCGACCATCCACGTCCTGTCCGCGGTCGCCGGCGTCGATCCCGGCAGCCGCGGCGGCCTGGTTGCCATGGCCGCGGCCGAGGTTGCGCCAGTGACGGCGCTCGAGCGGTGGGGGGCCGTCCTGGCGGTCGTCCCCGCGCTCGCGCTTGCCGCCTGGGCCTTCTCGCGGGCGCGCCCGAGCGCGGGCCGCATCGCGGGCGCCGTCGCGCTCGCGCTCGCGGCCGCCCTGGTCGTGGGCCTCGACTCGTGGGCGATCGGCTCGGCGGGAGAATCGCTCGCGCACGCGAGCGCGCCGTCCTGGAGCGAGGTCGAGGGGTTCCAGCCCATCGCGCTCGACGGCGACGACGGCGAGACGACGGCGAAGGCTGTCGTCGGCGTCGACGACGTGGCTCCCCGCGGGGGCCAGCCGATCGCCGTCGCGTCCGTGGTCACACCGGGGGGAGCAGCCGCGCTCACGGCGGCGTTCACGGCGCTGCTCCGCGAGCCCGGGCCGTCGGACCCGTTCGCCGTCGAAGAGCGCGGACCGCCCGACGTCGAGGGGCACATGGGCGAACGCCAAGCTGGCGAGGAAGGGTCGATGGGACGCGGCGACGCGCAGAAGTCGCCCTCGCGCTACGGCATCCGCGGCCCCGCCGACAGCCCCGACCCGGAGCTGGCACGGCAGTCGGCCCGCGAATCGGTACGGCGCGCACTGTCCGACCCCATTGGCCTCCCGCCCTCGACCGACCTCTTCGGGCCCGCGAGCCCACCCCAGACGCCGGCGCTCGCGCTCGCCGTCGACGCGCGGGTGAACGCCGCGACGCTCGCGGCGATCCTCCGAGCCGCGCAGACGGCGGGTGCCCGTTCGGTCCGCGTGATCGGCACCGCCTCGTCGGAGACCGATCCGGCTCGAGCACGGGAGACCGTCTCCAGCGTGCCTCTTCTCGCGCCGCTGGCCGTCGCTCCTCGCTCGCGCCTCGTGCTCCTCGGGGGATCCCTGCCCGAGGGTTGGGCGGACCGCGACGAACGACTGCTTCACGCGACCGTGGCGGGGCCCGGTCCCCTCCGGCTCGAGCCCAGGGCCGGCGCCGGCGATCCCGTGCTCGTCGCGCCGCGATCGCCGGGCTCGCCCTCGCGGCGCTTCGGCGAGGAGCCCATCCATCCGTCGGTGGCCTACCTGTCGATTGGCCCCGGCGCGAGCGCCGCGACGTTCTTCGATGCGGCCGATCGCGTCGCCGTGGCAGGGCTCCTTCCGCTCGTGGTCCTCGGTCCCACGACGCCCGGTCACCCCGAGCGACCGGTCGATGGCCTCGCGCGGATCGGCCAGATGGGCCCGGGAACGACGAGCGAAGACGGCATCGGAACCGAGATCGAAGTGCCGATCCGGGGCAGCGCTCGCGTCGTTCGTCTCGAGGAGACGGGCGGCGACGGCACTCTCGACGCGCGCGAGGTCCGTCGCGTCCTCGAGCTCAGAACGGCGTCGATCAGGGCCTGCTACGAGCGAGAGCTTCGCATCAATCCGACGCTCCGCGGGAGCATCACCGTGGGCTTCGCGATCGGCGCATCCGGGGCCGTCGCGCGGGCCAGGGCCGACGGGATGTCACCCGTGGTCGCCTCATGCCTGGCCAGCATGGTCACTCGCTACCGCTTCCCGCCGCCCGAGGGTGGCTCGGTCGAGTACGTCCTGGAGGTCGCCTTGGAGCCGTCCGAGACGGGCTTCGGCGCCGGCGGCGGTGGTACGGGAGCGGGAACGATTGGCCTCGGGAACCTGGGCACCATCGGACACGGCGGCGGCGGCGGCGGCTACAGATCCAGCGAGGACCCACGAGAGCGAGGGACGGCCAGGATCACGCAAGGTCGGCCCACGGTTCGCGGCTCGCTCTCCGCGCAGGTGGTCGAGATGGTGGTTCGTCGGCACACGAACGAGCTGAGGTTCTGCTACGAAGAGGAGCTGGCTCGCTCACCCGACCTCGCGGGCCGCCTGATCGTCAACTTCGTGATCTCGGCAGCCGGCTCGGTGCAGTCGGTCACACTGGCCGGCTCGACCCTCGGCGACGCCGCGGTGGAGGTCTGCGTCGCCAGGGCCTTCCAGCGCTGGGTCTTCCCGCAGCCGGAGGCCGGCGGAACCGTCATCGTGAGCTTCCCGCTCCTCTTCTCCAGGGACGGCTAGCCCAGCGCCCCCATCGCGAGGACGAACTTCGACAGCTCCGTCGCGCGCCCAAGGGCCGCGGCAGCGCGCGCGAGCCACTCCGGAGGGTCGCCCGAGTGCTTCAGCTCGACGATCACACAGCCAAGGGTCGCGAGCGCGTCCCGTGGTGCGGGCGGAACGCCGGCGCTTCCAGGCCACGACGGCTTGCAGATCTGGATCGAGTCGTCGACCGTGATGCGAGCTCGAGAAGGAGCGTCGACGAAGGAGGCGCGCCGATACCAGGTCGCCACGCGGGGCGCCGGGCGATCTCGCCGCAGCCGGTTTGCGATGATTGGAGGCAGTCCGTCGGGGAGGTGGCCCGCTCGGGCACTGGTCGCGACGAGACGCCCGATTGCCCGCGGCGGCGCCGAGAAGCGGACCTTGCGGCGCACGGTCCCGACGGACTCCTTCAGCTCGAGGAAGCACCGTCCGGTCAGGACGGGCACGTCGAGGGGTCCGAAGGCAGCCGCGTACTCGCGGACCCGGAGCCGTACCCGGACCGAATCGCGACCGGTGTCAGATCGGAGGTAGTCCATTGCGTCGGAATCGAGGTACGTCGTGCGGGTGTAGGCCACGGGCCGAGCCCGGTCGTAGACGACGGGGGAGACCCAGCGGGCGACGCTCGACAGGAAGTCCCGCACCACCTCGCGCGTGGCCACGAACTTCCTCTCGACCTCCGGGCCCGGAACGAGCCGAGCCGTGACGCATGCGATCGCAGCCATCCAGCGAGACGCCAGCATCCCGCGTGCCACGGATCTGACCAGGAGATCCCTCGGTTCCCACCGGTCCCGAGGACCCGGGCTGAGAGTGGTCGGTCTCATGCCTATCCGGTTGCTTGCCAAGCCGGGATCCGGATGGGCAGGGATCGAACAGGCAACAGGCGACAGGCAGCCGGCGACGGGCAATTCCGGACCCGGACGAGCAGCGCGTGCGTCCGGCGGCTGCCAGTTGCCAGTTGCCTGTCGC
>JACPQR010000231.1 GCA_016190375.1 Deltaproteobacteria bacterium | reverse complement strand
GCGCAAGGATTTGCCGTGTCCCGATGTCTGCAAACCGGGAACTGCACCCAGGTGTGATAGACCCGACCCTCTGCCGGGAGGGTAGGCCGATGCACTTGCAGGATCTCCGTCTTTGGCTCGCACTCTGGACGGCGCTCGCATGCGTGGCCTGCGGAAGCGGCGACGACGACACCGACGGAGACGCGGACACGGACTCGGATTCGGACGCGGATTCGGACGCGGATTCGGACTCGGATTCGGACGCGGATTCGGACTCGGATTCGGACTCGGATTCGGACGCGGATTCGGACTCGGACTCGGACACGGACTCGGATTCGGACTCGGACTCGGACTCCGACGCAGACTCGGACGCGGACGGCGACGCCGACGGCGACGTCTGCTCCGGGCTGCGCGACGCCCTGGCGGCGCGGATGTTCCCCGACCAGGGCGCCTGCACCGCGGTCGTGCGGCTCGATCACGACTCGCTCGGGATCCTGGGCTACCAGCTCGTCTGCGGGCCTTACGGCGGCATGACCGAGGATGAGGCCCGCGCCATCGCGCAAGCGGACACCGGCTACGGTGCCGGGGGCCAGATGCTCAACCCCGCCGATCCCGAGGACGCCTGGGTGTTCTACGAGCCCCCCGGCGACTTCGGCGGCGCCGCGGCCGTCAGCGCGGACACGGGGCTCTCCGTCTTCGGTGGCTCGATCATCTGGATGGGGACGGGCGAGATCACCTATCCCGAAGCCTGGGCCGACGCCGACGAGCTGGGCGAGGGCTGCGCGGACCCGGACGAGGACCTGGGACCGATCCGCGGTTACGACCTCGTCGGAGGCGGTGATCTCGCCCAGGAGGACGCCCAGGCCGCTTCCGAGGTAGTGCGGGCCACGGTCGTGCCGGGGGCGATGTGGCAGACGGGCTATGTCTTCGCGACCGTCGTCCTCCGCTATCCCCGCAGCGTCGGTGCGTTCGATCCGTCGACGGCGGAGTGGATCGTCCTCGTCAACGGAGGCTGGCTGGAATAGCGAAAGTCTTTCGCCGGCCGACCGGTCCGGATTGGACTAGGATCGAACCCGGCCTCCCGGGCGCCCGTGCCCGGAGGTCTGGTTTTCGCGCCGTTCAGTGAAAAGGAGAGCACAGATGCGCCGCCTCATCACGGTAGATGGAAACGAGGCCGCGGCGTCGGTCGCGCACCGCACCACGGAGGTAATCGCGATCTATCCCATCACCCCCTCGTCCCCGATGGGGGAGTTCGCCGACGAGTGGTCGGCCGCGGGTCGTAAGAACATCTGGGGCACGGTGCCCGCCGTGATCGAGATGCAATCGGAGGGCGGCGCATCCGGCGCGGTCCACGGCGCGGTGCAGTCCGGGGCGCTCTCGACGACGTTCACCGCGTCGCAGGGCCTGCTCCTGATGATCCCGAACATGTACAAGATCGCGGGCGAGCTCACCCCGTTCTGCATGCACGTGACCGCGCGGACGGTCGCGACCCACGCGCTGTCGATCTTCGGCGATCACTCGGACGTGATGGCGTGCAGGCAGACGGGCTTCGCGCTGATCGCCTCTGGCTCGATCCAGGAGGTCCACGACGTCGCGGCGATCGCCCACGCGGCCACGCTTCGCAGCCGCGTCCCGTTCCTCCACTTCTTCGACGGGTTCCGCACCTCGCACGAGCTGCAGCGGATCGAGGAGCTCTCGGACGACGACCTGCGCTCCATGGTGGACGACACCCTCGTCGCCGAGCACAGGCGGCGTTCGCTGAGCCCCGATCACCCGGTCCTGCGCGGCTCCGCGCAGAACCCCGACGTCTTCTTCCAGGCCAGGGAGGCAGCAAACCCCTTCTACGCGGCCTGTCCCGGGATCGTTCAGACGACGATGGACCGCTTCGCATCCCTCACGGGGCGAGCGTACAAGCTCTTCGACTACGTCGGACACCCCGAGGCCGACCGCGTCCTGGTCCTCATGGGCTCGGGCGCCGAGAACGCCCACGAGGCGGTAGACTGGATGCTCGCTCGGGGCGAGCGCGTCGGTCTCGTCAAGGTGCGCCTGTACCGGCCCTTCTCGATGGAGAGCTTCGTCGCTGCGCTTCCGCGAACGGTCAGGAAGATCGCGGTGCTCGATCGCACCAAGGAGCCGGGCGCCCCCGCCGACCCGCTCCATCTCGACGTGGTCGCCGCGCTCGCGGAAGCGCGCGAGACGGGCACGTCCCGTTTCGCCGCGGAACCGAGCGTCGTCGGAGGTCGCTACGGCCTGTCGTCGAAGGAGTTCACGCCGGCCATGGTGAAGGGCGTCTTCGACGAGCTCGCCGCCGACCGGCCGCGCCGGCGCTTCACCGTCGGGATCGTGGACGACGTGGGCGGGACGTCCCTAAAGTGGGACTCGAACCTCGACATCGAGCCCGATGACGTCACGCGAGCCGTCTTCTTCGGCCTCGGCGCCGACGGCACGGTGAGCGCCAACAAGAACTCGATCAAGATCATCTGCGAGGAGACGGGGCGCTACGCCCAGGGCTACTTCGTGTACGACTCGAAGAAGTCCGGCGCGGTCACGGTCTCGCACCTGAGGACCAGCCCGCGTCCCATCCGCTCGAGCTACCTCATCGCGCGTGCTGGCTTCGTCGCCTGCCATCAGTGGAGCTTCATCGACAAGTACGACATGCTCGAGTGCGCCGCGCCTGGCGCCGTCTTTCTCCTGAACAGCCCCTTCGGTCCCGACCGCGTCTGGGACGAGCTGCCTCGCGAGGTCCAGGCGCAGCTCATCGAGAAGAAGATCCGGCTGTACGTGATCGACGCCCTCGGGGTGGCCTCCGAGACGGGCATGGGCGTGCGGATCAACACGATCATGCAGACCTGCTTCTTCGCGATCTCGGGGGTTCTTCCGCGCGACGAGGCGATCGGGCACATCAAGACCGCGATCGCCAAGACCTACGGCCGCAAGGGCCAGGCCGTCGTCGACAAGAACTGGGCCGCGGTGGACCAGACGCTCGCGAACCTGCACGAGGTGCGCGTGCCCGAGCGGGTGACCGCCACGCGGGGGCTGCCGCCCATCGTCGCCGACGAGGCGCCGGACTTCGTCAAGCGGGTGACGGCAGTGATGATGTCGGGCAAGGGGGACCTCTTGCCGGTCAGCGCCTTCCCGGTCGACGGCACCTGGCCGCTCGGGACGACGAAGTGGGAGAAGCGCAACATCGCGACCGAGATCCCGGTCTGGGACGCCGCGATCTGCCCGCAGTGCAACAAGTGCGCGATGGTCTGTCCCCACGCGGCGATCCGCGTCAAGGTCTACGAGTCCCGCCACCTCGATCGCGCGCCCGCGACCTTCAAGTCCATGGACTACAAGGCCGCGGAGTTCAAGGGATTCAAGTACACGGTCCAGGTCGCGCCCGAGGACTGCACCGGCTGCGCGCTCTGCGTCGCGGTCTGCCCCGGCAAGGACAAGACGAACCCGGCGCACAGGGCGATCGACATGCAGCCTCAGATGCAGCTTCGCGAGGCCGAGCGGGCGAACTACTCCTTCTTCCTCGCCCTGCCCGATCCCGACCGCAAGGCGGTCAAGATGGACGTGAAGGGCGCTCAGTTCCTCGAGCCGCTGTTCGAGTACTCCGGCGCCTGCTCGGGGTGCGGCGAGACTCCGTACATCAAGCTCGTCACCCAGCTCTTCGGGGACCGCGCCCTGGTCGCCAATGCCACGGGCTGCTCGTCGATCTACGGAGGGAACCTGCCCACGACCCCGTACACGACCAACCGGCAGGGGCGCGGGCCAGCCTGGTGCAACTCGTTGTTCGAGGACAACGCGGAGTTCGGCCTCGGCTACCGGCTCGCCGTCGACAAGCACATGGAGCAGGCGCGGGAGCTGGTCCAGACACACTCGGGGAAGCTCCCCGGCGAGCTGGTCACGGGCCTCCTCGAAGCCGACCAGACGACCGAGGCAGGCATCGAGGCGCAGCGCGCGAGGGTCTCGGCGCTGCGCGAGCACCTGCGCGCCCTCCAGGAGCCCGCGGCCCGGCGGCTCGAGATGCTCGCCGACTACCTGGTCAGGAAGAGCGTCTGGATCGTCGGTGGCGACGGCTGGGCCTACGACATCGGCTACGGCGGTCTGGACCACGTCCTGGCGGTCGGCCGCGACGTGAACGTCCTCGTCCTCGATACCGAGGTCTACTCCAACACGGGCGGCCAGCAGTCCAAGGCGACGCCGCTGGGCGCCGCGGCGAAGTTCGCGATCGCCGGAAAGGCCGCGCCGAAGAAGGACCTGGGGATGCTCGCCATGGTCTACGGCAGCGTGTACGTCGCGCGCGTCGCCTTCGGCGCGAAGGACACGCAGACACTCCGGGCCATCCGCGAGGCCGACTCCTACCCTGGGGCCTCGATCATCATCGCGTACTCGCACTGCATCGCCCACGGCTACGACATGGTCGACGGCGTCGAGCAGCAGAGGAAGGCGGTGGAGTCCGGGTACTGGCCTCTGTTCCGGTTCGATCCTCGAAGGCTGGCCTCGGGAGACAACCCCCTGCAGCTCGACTCCGCGGCGCCCAAGATCGATCTCAGCCAGTACACCGAGGCCGAGACGCGCTATCGCATGATCGAGCGGCAGGACCCGGAGCGCTACCGCATGCTCCTCGACGCCGCCCGGAAGGAGGTTCGTACCCGCTTCGCGATGTACGAGATGCTCGCGGCGCTGCCGGTCCCGGAGGTCGCGAAGGGAGGCAACGGAAGCACGCCGAAGGCGTGAGGCCATCGACGCCATCGAGCGGCGCGGAGGCGCTCGCCGGATTCATCGAACAGGAAGACTGGAAGGCGGGAAGGACGGATTGATCTGGGCCCCTTCCATCCTTCGTGTCTTCCTGTCCAATCTCCGGAGCAGCGCCGGCGATGGCCGGGGCGCCGCCGACTATTCGACGCAGCGCCGTGCACCCGAGGTTCGTCGACGGCGGCGTGGCTCGGGCTGGATCGGATTCGCCCTGCTCGTCGCGCTCGGCGCGTGCGACTCGCGGCGGGACGCTCCCCTGCGCGAGCTGCCCGAGCACCGGCTCGCGTTTGGCGGCGACGTCTTCCTCGGGCGGGCGCTGAACTCGTCGCTCTTCGCCGGCGCATCGCGGCGGAGGATCTTCGAGGGGCTGTTGCCGGTCCTTTCCCGTGCGGATCTGATCCTCGTGAACGCGGAGGGCGTGATCTCGGGGGGTGGGGCATTCGTCGACAAGGGGCAGCCGCAGCCGCACGCGTACAGGGCCCATCCGAGCGCAGTCCAGGTCCTCGGGCACGCCGGCGTCGACGTCGTGGCCATCGGCAACAACCACAGCGGCGACTACGGCCCGGCCGCGCTCGGGGAGATGCTCGACCGGCTCCGGGTCGCAGGGATCGACTACACCGGTGGCGGCCGGGACGCGACCGACGCGAGAACGCCCGCGTTTCGCCGCGTGGGCGACGCGGTCGTGGCGTTCGTCGGAGCCGACCTCACCGGGACCTGCGCCTACCGCGCGGGCAGGGCGCGGCCTGGAACGCTCTGCTTCGACGGCTTCGACGAGGAGACGCACGACGGGATCGCCCGTGAGCTCGGTCGAATCGCCCGCGCGGCACACCGCTGGGCGCACGTCGTGATCCTGACTCCCCACTGGGGCTCGAACAAGCGCAGCCGACCGACGACGGCGATGCGCGAGCTCGCCGCCAGGCTCATCCGGTCCGGCTTCGACGCCATCCTCGGGCACTCCGCGCACTGGCTGCAGGGCGTCGGCCTCGTCGACGGCAAGCCCATCGTCTACGATGCGGGAAACCTGGTCGTCGACTATCCGGGCGAGGGGCAAGGTCATCGCGGGATCCTGTACGAGGTCACCTTCCGCCGCGACGGCATCTCGAAGCTGCGCGCGCGGCCGATCACCCTGGCCAGGAGCCGCACGACGCTGGCGACCGGTCGGGACGCGGCGCGGACGCTGGGCGAGCTAGTACGCCTGTCGAACGAGCTGGGCACCAGGGTGCGCCTGGACGGCAACTCGGCCGTGATCCGCTGCGACCCGGGGCCGCAGGAGCGACCGGCCAGGAGCGACGTCCCCGAGCGACCCCTGCCTCCGGCAGTGCGACTCGCGCCGTCGGACACGTTGCTGGACGGGCTGCCGCCGAGCGCCACGCCCGCGAACGTTCGATACACCGAGGGCATCACGCTCGTCGGAGCGGAGCTGCAGCTCAGGGAGCTGCCGGTCCCGCGAGCGGCCAACATCGTCAGCACGTACTGGCGCGCATCGAGGCGAATCGAGAGGAGCTACGTGATTCACGTCGAGGCTCGGGGCCGAGCGGGCAGCTCGATCGTGAGGCACTTGCCGGGCGACTGGCTCTTGCCCACGAACCAGTGGCCGGTCGGCAAGGTCATCCGGGACCGCATCCTCCAGAACGTCTACCTGCCCGCGTCCGGGAGCGTCGAGTTCTTCGTGGGGCTTCGAGATCGAGAGCTCCTGCGGCCGGCCGAGGCCGATCGACGTCTCGTGGACGGCGCGCTCTACCCCATGGGCACCGCCCGGTTCGTGATGGGGGCGCCGGGCCTCTTCGCCCAGGACACAGGAATGACCCAGCCGTGACAGTCCGCTGACGAGCCCGGTGCTACCCAGAGCGGCATGCGGGCACTCCTCGTGTATGCCGCCTTTCCCCGGACCTACTGGGGCTTCCAGCACGGTCTTCCGATCGCCGGGAAGCGTGCCTCCTTGCCCCCGCTGGGGCTCGTGACCCTCGCCGCGCACCTTCCGGCCGGATTCGAGCTCCGGCTGGTCGACATGAACATCGAGCCTCTCACGGACGAGCACCTTCGGTGGGCCGACGTCCTCCTCGTTGGCGGCATGCGAATCCAGACGCCATCGATGCACGCGGTGCTCGGAAGGGCGAGGGCTCGTGGCGCCGCGGGCCCGGTGACCGTGGTCGGCGGACCGGCCGCGACGACCTCGCCGGAGGACTTTCCAGACGCGGACGTCGTCTTTCGGGGTGAGGTCGAGGGGCGCGCGGACTCGCTGGTCCGCGCCATCGAGGCGCGACTCGCGGCTCGCGGCTCCGAGCGGCCGCCGGAGATACTCGACGCGCCGGGCTGCCTGCCGGAAATCTCCACCGGACCCTTGCCGCGCTTCGACCTCCTGGACCTCGGCGCCTACGCCTCGATGTGCCTGCAGTACTCGCGAGGATGTCCGTTCCGCTGCGAGTTCTGCGACATCATCGAGATCTTCGGCCGCGTCGCGAGGGTCAAGGCTCCCGAGCAGGTCCTCGCCGAGCTGGGAGCGCTGCACGAGCTGGGATACCGGGGCACCCTCTTCTTCGTCGACGACAACTTCATCGGCAACCTGCGCGAGGTGAAGAAGCTCCTGCCGCGCCTCAGGCAGTGGCAGGAGGAGCGAGGCCGGCCGCTCGAGCTGTACACCGAGGCCAGCGTGAACCTGGCCCGCGACCCGGAGCTGGTCCGCGCGATGGTGCAGTCGGGCTTCACCTCGGTCTTCGTGGGGATCGAGAGCCCGTCACCGGACGTGCTGCGCGACGCGGGCAAGAGCCAGAACGCGCGCGTCGACCTCGTTCAGGCCGTCGAGACCCTGACCAGGGGCGGCCTCGAGGTGATGGGGGGATTCATCGTCGGCTTCGATGGCGACGGGCCGGAGATCTTCGAGGCACAGCTCCGCTTCCTCGCGGATGCGCCGATCCCCCTGGCGATGGTCGGCGTCCTGACCGCGCTGCCCGGGACCGCGCTCTGGCGGCGTCTCGAGCGCGAGGGGCGGCTCAGGGCCGACTCTAACGGCGATCAGTTCGGGCGTCCGAACTACAAGCCCGCCATGAACGAAGAAACGCTGTTGCGTGGCTACGCCGACCTGCTCTCCAGGCTCTACTCCCCCGACGGCTACTTGCGCCGGTGCGAGGCCTACCTCCGGCTCTCTCCAGCCGCAGCGAGGACCGGCGTCAGACCCGGAGGCGTCGCCATCCTCGCGCGCGCCATCGTTCGACTGGGCCTCTTCGGCTCGCGTCGCCGCCACTTCTGGTCGCTCCTCGGCCAGGCCGTGAGACGCTCGCCTCGCACGATCTCGTGGGCCATCGGCCACGCGATCCAGGGCGAGCACCTCATCCGGTACACGCGCGAGGACGTCCTGCCCCGCATCCAGGTGGCGATCGAGGAGCTGCGCGCCGGCGCCGCCGAGCCCGCCTGCACCGCAGGCTAGCGACGAGCCATCGCCGACGAGAATCGGCGCCGATTGAGCCCGGCGCTGCGGGCGCAGGGCCGAGGAGCGGTCGAGGGAGCGCCGTCAGGGGATCACCGTTGACAGGCGGTGGCGTGCCACTGACGATCGGACGCGATGCGCTTGGCACTGCTGGCATCCGTTCTCGGAGCCGTCGCGATTGCGGGATGCTCCGCGCTCTTCCCGCTCGAGCAGTCGGACGCGGACGCGAGCGGCGACGCGAGTCTCCGCACCGACGCCGGCGGCGACGCGGATTCCGGCATCGACGCCGGTGGCGGCGTGGATTCCGGCACCGACGCCGACGCGGATTCCGGCACCGACGCCGGCAGCGAGATTGACGCTGGCGTGCCCGATGGGGGCGGCGAGGCCGACGGTTCGGTGCCGGATCCGATCGAGGCCCAGGAGGCGTACATCAAGGCCTCGAACACGGGCGTGGGTGACGAGTTCGGCTTCAGCGTCGCCCTGTCGGCGGACGGAAGCGTGCTCGCCGTCGGGGCATACGGGGAGGACAGCGACGCGACCGGCGTGGGCGGCGTGCAGGGGAGCGACGCGGCAGGAAACAGCGGCGCGGTGTACCTGTTCCGGCGTGACGATGACGGCGCGTGGGCGCAGGAGGCGTACGTCAAGGCCTCGAACACGGACGCGGGTGACTCGTTCGGCTGGAGCGTCGCGCTGTCGGCGGACGGGAGCGTGCTCGCGGTCGGGGCGCACACGGAGGACAGCGCCGCGGGGTTCGTGGACGGCGACCAGGTGAGCAACGATGCAGCGGACAGCGGCGCGGTGTACGTGTTCCGACGTGATGGAGGCGGCGTGTGGGGACAGGAGGCGTACGTCAAGGCCTCGAACACGGACGCGGGTGACGGGTTCGGCCTCAGCGTCGCGCTATCGGCGGACGGGAGCGTGCTCGCCGTCGGGGCATACGGGGAGGACAGCGATGCGACCGGCGTGGGCGGCAACCAGGCGAGCGACGCGGCGCCGTGGGCCGGCGCGGCGTACGTGTTCCGGCGTGGAGGCGAGGCGTGGCAGCAGGAGGCATACGTCAAGGCCTCGAACACGGACGCCGGTGACGTGTTCGGCTGGAGCGTCGCGCTGTCGGCGGACGGGAGCGTGCTCGCGGTCGGGGCTGACCAAGAGCGAAGCGCCGCGACGGGCGTGGACGGTGACCAGGAGAGCGACGCGGCAGAGAGCAGTGGCGCGGCGTACCTGTTCCGGCGTGATGAAAACGGCACGTGGGCTCAGGAGGCGTACGTGAAGGCCTCGAACACGGACTCGAGCGACGCGTTCGGCTGGAGCGTCGCGCTGTCGGCGGACGGGAGCGCGCTCGCGGTCGGGGCGCCCGCCGAGGACAGCGCCGCGACGGGCGTGGGCGGCGACCAGGCGGACGACGAGGACGGGAACAGCGGCGCGGCGTACGTGTTCCGGCGCGTAGACGGGGCGTGGGCGCAGGAGGCCTACGCCAAGGCCTCGAACACGGACGCGACGGACTTCTTCGGCCGGGTCGCGCTGTCGGCGGACGGGAGCGTCCTCGCGGTCGGGGCGATGTACGAGGATAGCGCCGCGACCGGCGTCGGCGGCGACGAGGGCGACAACGCGGCAGCGGGCAGCGGCGCGGCGTACGTGCTCCGGCGCGAGGGCGGCCTGTGGGCGCAGGAGACGTACGTCAAGGCCTCCAACACGGACCCGGGTGACGAGCTGGGGGTGTGCGTCGCGCTGTCGGCGGACGGGAGCGTCCTCGCGGTCGGAGCGCGGTACGAGGACAGCGACGCAACGGGCGTCAACGGCGACGAGGGCAGCGACGCCGCAGCGGACAGCAGCGCCGTGTACGTGTTCCGCTGAGATGACGACTACCGGCCCGCCTTGATGATCATGTCGACCAGGCTGCCGATCACCTGCCTGCTGCCCGACGACCCGGCGACCTGCCCGATCGCGGACATCCCCTTCGTCGCGAGCCCGACGATCTGCTGGTTGCGCGCTTCGTGGTCGCGCTGCGCCTTGCGCTCCTCGGCGCCCTCGAACGCCTCGTGGCACCGGGGGCAGGAGCCAGCGGTGAGGAACGCGGCCTGCCCGCAGAACACGCAGCCTTTCGTGAAGGACTGCTGGCAGCACGGGCATGCGCGGGCGTCGGCGGTGGCGACCTCCGAGCAGCTCGGGCAGCGAATGCCTGCCACGCGGCCCTGGATGGGGACATCGCAGTACTCGCAGCATGCGAGGTTCTCGTGCCACGGGGCACCACAGTTCTCGCAGACGCCGGTGGTCGTCATCCCCGGCAGAATAGCACGGCCGATCGGGACGGGATGACAGCGCTCACCGCGGGAGCCACCCGCTGGGGTGCGTTGCACGGTCCCGGGCTTCGCCAGACATAGACGTAGACGTAGACGTAGGCGTGGTCGTGGACCTTGACGGCGACGGCGACGTGGACGTCGGCGGCCCACGTTTGACGCGACCAGCCCTGCGTCAACCGGGGAGCGTCCAGGTC
>JACPQR010000230.1 GCA_016190375.1 Deltaproteobacteria bacterium | reverse complement strand
GCGGCGGCAGTCGCCGGCGAAGGGACCGGCGCGCGCGGAGCGGCGCCAGGTCTGCGGGCGATGATCTTGGGACGGATCTGACGAGGCTCGCGCAGGACTGGACGCTCGGGTCGACGATCGGCCATGCCACGAACGGTACTGCAACCCGCCGAACACGATCCAGAAAGAGGAGGAGATGCGGGTGCTTGTAGACCGCCAGCGCCGAGCAGCGCTGCACGCGCTGCGCGTTTTGTGAAGGCGCGGATGCAACGGATCGTCTCGTTCGAGCCGGAGCGACCGTTGCGCCCGGTCCAACGAGACGATTCCTTGCACTCGGCCCCGGACAGATCGACGGGGCCGTCCGCATGAGGGGACGCGGGGCCGAGGGCGAACGACGAGGGTAGACCCCGGCGCCGTTGACCACGACCGGCGCGGGCGCCGCGGCTCAGCGCGACTTCTCGAGAGGGCGCGGCCAGTCGCGACCCGGGGGGAGCCGGAGCTCGGGGAAGATGTAGCGGAGCTCGAGGCGGCCGCCGCCGCCGGTCAGGGTCGGGACGAGGGCCTGCCCGCGGAAGCCGGAGCCGGGCATCCCGAATTGAGCGGGTTCCTGGCGGGTCAGTCCGCGGGCTTCGAGGCGGCTGCCGGAGGGGACGACGATGTCCCTGCACCGCAGCGCCGCAGGCGGTCGCAGCGGTGTCCCGGCGATCGTCTCCTGCATCGCGGCGGGCAGAAGGCGACGAACCGGTTCCATGCCGTCCCAGCCGAGAAGGTAGCGTTCGGTCAGCCATCCCCAGCGAAACACGATGTCGGATGCCCGCACGACGAAGGACTCACCGCCGTCGGCCTCGAGCAGGAAGTCATTCGCGGTGACGGTCTGGACCATCTGGGTCCCGGACCATGTCTGGCTGGCGAGGACCGTCATGACCAGAAGGCCCTCGTGACCATCCAATGGCCCCCGCACGGACTGGACGACCGCTGCCCGGCCCCGGACCTTCTCGATCCGGCCGGCCGGTTTCGGCGGGATGCGATGCCATCTCATGGGCCGTCCTCCGCACGTACCGTAGACCGAAGCTCAGCGGGCGGGGCGCATCGTCGCCGCCTCGACGGAGCGCCTGAGACCGGCGAGGAGCTCGCGGGCTGGCCCGCGGATGGCGACTCGCTGCGTGGAAACGGGTCACGGCTATCAACGCGGCGCGCCGGCGGGCCGGAGCTCGAGGCGGCCACCGCCGCCGGTCAGCGTCGGGACGAGGGCCTGGTCCCGGAAGCCGGAGCCCGGCAGGCCGAAGGGAGCGGCCTCCATCCGGGACAGGCCGCGCACCTCGAACCGGCGTCCGGACTCGTAGCCGAACTCCCGGTAACGGAGCGCGGCGGGCGGCTCGAGCGGCGTTCCCTCGAGCTTCTCCAACATCCATTCGGGCAGGAGGAAGTCGACGGGCTCGAGGTTGTCCCAGAAGAGGAGGTCGAGCCTGACGCGCCACTCCGGGCGGACGAACACGTCACGCGCTCTGACGACGAACGACCGGCCACCGTCGGCCTCGAGGAGGAAGTCGCTCGCGGTCACGAACTGAAGGAATCGAATGCCTCGGAGCGGTGGCAGGAGCGACTGTTCGGGGGCGGCGGATGCCTCGGCCAGGATCGACAGGACAACGACTCCTTCGTGGCCAAGAAATGGTCCACGCGCTGGCTTCACTGCGATCGCTCGGCCCGTGATCTTCTCGATTCGGCCGGCCGGCTTTGGCGGGACACGGTGCCATCTCATGGGCTTTCCTCCACGCCTACTGTAGAACGAGGATCACCGGGCGGGGCGCATCGTCGCCGCCTCGACGGAGCGCCTGAGACCGGCGAGAAACTCCTGGGAGTGCTCGCGTATGGCGACTCGTTGAGCCGGCTCGAGGCTCTCCCAGAAGCGCTCCGCCGCGGCGGCGCCTCGGGCGCGCGGACCCGAAGCGCGAGACGGGGGATCGTCGCCGCCGATGGTTGCGGACAGCGCGCTTGTGAAGCCCTGGCCAAACTGGACCGCATCCCTCCAGCGGGCCGCCTGTTCGTGCGCCTCCCCGATCTCGTGAAGCGTCCCGTACATTCCCGCGATTCCAGCGGCCAGCGGGAGCAACACGGCGGCGGCTGTGCCGAACGCCCCACCAGCTGCGGCGGGCCCCGCGACCGCGCCTGTCATCAGACCCGTCGTTCCCGCCTTGACCAGGAAATGCTCGAGCGCGAACTCGCCTGCGACTTCCGCAGCGTGCAGGGCCGCCTCGAGCGCCACGGTGGGGCTGACGTGCTCGCGGGGGCGGTGGATTCCCGCGCGGCCCGCGATCTCGGAGCCCGAGGGAACCGGCGCCAGGCCGTCGAGGACCGTCCGGATCTCGGCCTCGGTGGCGCGCGGGTCCATCCGCCGGAATTCCGCGTCGCCTGCGAGGAGCCGGAGGCGCCCGAGGGCGATCGTGGTGGGCTCCTGAGTGGCGGCCTCGAGCAGAGCGCCCCGGTGCGCTGCGTCGACGCCCTGCACCTCGTCCGAGCGGAGGAACCCGGCGAGCTCGGCGGCCATGTTCGGATCGCGGCTCTGGTGCAGGATGAACTCCACAGCCCGGCGCTCGACCGGCGACAACTGCCGGAGCTCCGGAAGGGCCGCGAGCGCCTCGTCGGGGTCTTCGCGCAGGGCGCGGGCGTAGGCGAGGGGAGAGCGGGTATCGATCGGGTTGGACATCGGGCCTCCTTCGTCGGCGGCCGCGTTGTCGGCGGTTCTGCGGGAAAGTTGCGCGACGGAACCGTCTCTGGTGGCGGACGGGAAGATTCGCGAACTCGCGGGGAGCCATCGGCTCGACGATGAACCAGGCGATCACGCAGGGGATTCCCGAGAGCGGCGAGAGCACCTGCTCGATCGCGCGGACCCGACCCCTGACACGCACGCTCTTGCCGCGTGCGCGCTCCGGGACGCGGCGGCGCCGGGAGAGGTGCTTTGCGAGGCTGCCAGCCAGCGCGGCCAGCCCCATACCGACCGCGTTGGACGCGATTATCGCGATCAGCAGGGCCTCGGTCTCCACGTCAGCGGCCGGGGTACGTCGGTGCGGTGACGAGCTGGCGCACTTCGCGCGGCAAGTCGCGCCCTCGCCCACGCGCTGAGCTTGTCCAGCGCACGTGAGTTTGGCACGATTTGCCCGTGCGACGCGGGCCCACGAGCAGGTTTGTGCACCCGGCTGTTGCGATCGTGGTCCTCGCGGTCGTCGCTGGCGAGGCGCGGTGCGACATCGACTGCCCATCTGGCACGGAGAACCGCGGCGGGGAGTGCGTGGCCGTGGAAATCGACGCAGGGGCCGCTCTGGATGGCGGTGAGGGCGGGCTCCACGCCGGTGCTGGTACCGACGGTGACGCCGACTCCGATGGCGACGTCGATGCCGATGGCGACGTCGATGCCGACGGTGACGTCGATGCCGACGGCGATGGCGATGCCGACGGTGACGTCGATGCCGATGGCGATGGCGACGTCGATGCCGACGTCGATGGGGGCTCCGACGGCCTCGATGGGGGCACCGACGGAGGCGGCTGCGCGCTTCCGCGGGAGTGCAAGCCCGGTTCGAGCGAGAACCGGCCGTGCGGGGATTGCGGGCAAGAAGAACGCAGCTGTGGCGACGGTTGCCTCTGGGGGAGCTGGTCGTCGTGCCACGACCAGGGTGTTTGCAGCCCCGACGACCGGGTTCATCTCGTAGGTGGGCCCGCCGTCGTCGGTGACGAAGCTCTCGGTGATGCGCACGGGAGCTTCGGGATCGGCGACGGAGAGGATGACGACGTCCCACTGGATGGCCTCGTTTCCCCACGGATCGAGGTCGGTGAACTCCTGCGCCTCGCGCGCATCGAGCCTCTTCCACGGCATCGTCGGGAACCGGAGAGCGCGGCGCGTGCACAGGCTCGTGCAGTCAGTCCGCGTCCGGCGGCATGACTCGGCTGAGCTCGGCCTTCCATCGCTCCTGGAAGGTTTCCCACGATGGGTACTCCAGGCCGGGGACTCGCGGCGTGTCGACGAGCCAGCCGCGCTTGTGGGCCCATGCTTCCCACACGCTGATCTGGTAGGCGAGTGCCTCGGGGGCGCAAGCGTCGGCCCAGTAGGATTTGTCCCACTGCTCCTTCGAGCGGATCAGCGGCCAGCCTCGAAACGCGAGCGCCAGGGAGAGCGTCGTCAGCGCGTCCCAGCGGAGCTCCGCGAAGGGTTCCGGGGGCGCGGTGTCGTCGAGGATCAGTCGGTCGCCGTCGCGGCGAGCGCGAACGAGCACGATCGGGCGGCCATCGTGCTCGACGGAGAAGGTCGCCTCACGATCGCCGACCGCGATGATCGGGGCCGGCACGTCGGGGTACCAGCGGTAGTTGAGCGATCGCTTCCAGTGGCCCAGCCAGAGGCCCACTCGCAGGTACCAGCGCGCCACCTTCTGCCAGGTCCAGTTGGTCTCGAGACGGATGCCCAGCCCGTGGCGGGCGAGAGCGGCGCGGATCCGGCCGAGGATCGCGCGGCCGAGACCACGACCGCGCTCGGTCGGGAAGACGTAGAGGCTGGCGAGGCGGACCAGATCGCCGCCGAGCGTCGAGCGCGCGAGCGCCACGGTGCCGCAGCGCTCGCCTCGATCGAGGATCCAGAAGCAGCGCTCGTAGATGCGCTTGACCGGAGGCGGGAGAGGCTCGTCGGCGGCCTCGGCGCGCCAGCGGGCCAGCAGGGTCTCGTCGGCCGCGCGGGGGTCCGTGGTGTCGCCGAGGCGGTTCTCGGCGCATGAGGCGTGATCGCACGCGACCCAGAGCGACTGATCGACCCGGCTGCGGCGAACGGGCTCCATCGCGCCGCGTCCGACGAGCTCGCGCGTCGCGGTCGCGATCTCCTTACCGTGCTCGCTAAAGGGGCGCGGCATGGTGCGCCTCGTCACCGTCGCCGGCGACGTCCGGTCGGATCGAAGGGGTTGCGGTCGGCTTTCACCCCGTCGTCGGGGGCCGACAGGCCGCAGCGTCGCAGGTTCCCCATGATGTCGAGCAGGCCCATGGCTCGACAATCATGCCACGGACCGGCCGGACCGCTACAGGCCCGGGCAGGCGGCGTCGGCTTCCTGTTCCTGGGCGCAGTCTTCGCACTCCGCGAAGGACGCCTCGAGCGCGTAGGGCAGGCCGCTAGCGACTCACCAGACGGAAGTAGACCTCCCTGGTCGCCGAGCAGAAATCGCAGACCAGATGGGCGACCCGCAGCCGTTCGCCTTCGATCGTCTCCGCGGAGTGCTGGGCGAGGCGCATCACTCCCTCGCACTTCGTGCAGCGACGCGTGAGGGCCTCGACCTCGACGACGGACGGGCTCGTGATCGGCACCGGGTCCTCGGGGGACCCGCCCGGCTCGACGAGGGCCTGCCGCGTCCGTTCTTTCCATGCCTGGTCCGCAGCCTTGCGGCCGGCTCCGCGGCGCTCGATCGCGCGAAGCTCGGTGAGGATCGTGCGTACGACCCAGCCGATGGCCAGCGCGAGAGCCACGAGCAGGAGCACGCCACGCATGGGCGAAGTCTATGGGGACGGGCTGCGGGGTGCCAGATCGCCGAGGGCGTTGGCGTGTTGCAGACGCCCGCTCGCCGCGAAGCAACGGGAGCGGGCTGGCTCCGATAAGGCGGCATTCCCCGTCACGAAGAGGTGTCAGGCGATGGGCATCGACGAATGTCACGAGTCACGTTTTCGGCCGCAGAGCGGCGGGTCGACTCCGCGGGGCATCGAGGAGGTACAGGAGTCGAGCGGCTACAGGGCGCTGCCTGGGGCCGACCAGACGCGCAGCCGCCAGATCGTCGACGCGATCCTCGGCGAGCACGGCGATGATCCGGCGCTGGCCGACGGGCTTCGCAACCTTCTGGGCTCGCGCGATTTCCAGACGCTGGATCCCGCGGACCAGGAGGAGATGCTCTTCGCGCTCGCCGCGAATCCGACGGCGGAGGCGACGGACCGGCTGACCCAGCTCGCCTCCGATCCGCCGTTCCGCGCCTTCCCGACGCGGAGCGAGGCCGAGGCCGCGGCGCGAGGGGCGCCGATCCCGGCGCCTGCGGATGTGATGGGCGCGTCCGGGGCGCATGCGCCTCCGCGCCCCGGGCCGAACATCCTGACTGCGACGAGCGGCGCCTCGCATGCGCTCGATCTCGCCCTCGAGCTGTCGGGAGCGGAGATGGCAGCATTCGGTGCAGGCCTTGGGGCATTGTTGCCGTTGGCATTCGAGATGGGCCACGGCATCATCGAGGCTCACGAGCAGGGTCGGGAGCTCGGACGGAACGTCGCGTTTGGCCAGGGCTTCGCGCGCCAGATCGGTGAGCTGATGGGAGAGGACTCGTACACGCCGCACAACCAGGCCGACCGGGACGGCGCCACCACTGCCGACCGTGTCTGGAACGAGCTGCAGCCGTCGGAGCGCGCGACGCTTCGGGCACTGCCGGCGGAGGCCCGGTCCGCATTCGTGGCCGAGCTCGGGCGCCGAATGGAAGCCCTGACCATGCGAGGGCGGTAGCCAGCCGATGTGGGAGCTCGTGGCCGCGGCGGTGGTTATGAGCGCAGGGCCTCTCACGATAGGCGGGTACTTCGGGCTCAGGAGGCTTCGCACAGCGGTGTTGCGGGCAGGTTCCACGCCTCACGGGCGTCGCGAGGGCGCGGCGCGGACCGTCCGGGGCCGGATACGGACTCTGCGGGCCGTGACCGCTCCGATCGACGGTCTTGCATGCGCCATCGCGTGGACCGTGATCGAGGGGCACTCGCGGTGGCGACTGCCGGTCAGAGTGGAGATCGCGACCGCCGTGACGTTTCTGCTGGAGTCGGCCGAGGGGACCTTCCGGGTCTTGCCGGATGACCTGTGGGTCCGGCGGCACCGGATCGAGCCGCAGTTTCTCCTCACGAAGGCCCTTCCTCCACAGATCGCCGAGCGCGTCGCCAGCTCTCGCATCGACTCGCTCGGGCCGCTGCATTACGCGGAGGGCTACTTCGCGCCGGGCGACGAGATCGAGCTCCGCGGGGTGTGCCGGCCCGAGCCCTGCGCCGAGCTCCAAGGGCCGCGCGGGCCGAGAATCCTGCCGACGCTCTCCGGTGGCGGCGGACGGCTCGAGATCCTCACGCCCATCGGTCTCGTCGAAGTGCGCTCGTCCTGATCCGGCGACCCAAGACGCAACCAACGGGGCGATGCGCCGATAACGGGCCGTCCGGGCGGAAGGTCAGCTGGCCCGGTCGGAGGCTCCAATGAGGCTCGTTTCCATCCTCGCATCGCTCATACTCGCTTCGGGCCTGGCCGAGGCCCAGCCCGCTCCCGGCTTGATGGAGCCCGCCGGCGCTTCTCCGGCCGCTCAGAGCCCCCTGCCGCCGCCGAGTGCCGCACCAGCCGAAGCCACGCAGGCCGCGCAGGCCGCCGGCCCCGACTTCGCCACGAACAAGGCCGGGTCTGCGCTCGACATCGGGCCGTTCGAGCTCGCGCTGCAGCTCGGCGGCAACCTCTCGTGGGCCGAGGTCGGGGAGGTCACGTTCTGGGTTCCCACCGCCGAGGTCGGCGCATGGATGGGGACGCCGATCGCGCGAGACTCGACCCTCGCCATCGCGCTCGGGTACCACTTCCGCGGCTCGAAGGCTCCCGAGGAGATCCAGCACCGCCACCTGGCGACCCTGGCGATCGTGCGTCCGGACGGAGCCGTCTTCGTCGACATCGGGCCAGGCTTCTTCTCCGGCAGCGGTGGCAGCGCGACGAGCATCGCCTTCGGTTGCACGGTCCAGGCGAAGCTGTTTGGCACCGGCTTCTCGCTCGTCGTCCCGTTCTACGTCGACGTCGTCCTCGGCGCAGAGGTGCCCGCGTGGCTGACGTTCGGGCTCGGCATCGGGTACACGACGCTCTGAGGCAAAACGCGCGGTTGTGTCTGAATGATCAGCGAGATCGGGGGGTTGGATCGCCGGTGCGTGTCCCCGATCAGCGGGTGCGCGTGTCCCCGATCAGCGGGTGCGCGTGTCCCCGATCAGCGGGTGCGCGTCCCCGATCGCCAGGCGGCGAGCAGGCGCGTGAGGTCGCCGGCGAAGGCGTCCTTGGCGCGGGCGACGACGGCGCCGGTGCGGGGATCGCGGGCGCCGGTGCCGCCCTCGCCGTAGGTGCGGGCGACGTCCAGGTCGGGCGTGGGCGCCGCGGCAAGGGCGTGGGCGACCGCGCCGAGGGTGGAGCGGTCGCGGCCGCGCAGCTCGAGGCGGGCGCCTCGGCTCGCCACGTCGAACGAGCAGCGCGCGGTGACGCGGGGCACCACGATCCCGGCGCCGTGCTTGAGGTCGCGGACGACCGACGTCGCGACGGGCTCGCGCTGTCCGACCAGCGCTCGACCCCGCTCGAGGAGCGCGTCGCGGTCGAGGCGTTCGCGGCGCCCGCCGTCCACCGAAGGGACCGAGACGCGCTCCTCGGGCGCGGCGGTCAGACCGACGGTGAGCTGGCCGCCGCGCGCGTGGATCCTGAGCCGCGATCCGGGCGCGGGCTGGGCGCGGGCCAGCGTCTCGGCGATCGGGCCGACCACACGCCGCTCGATCTCGGGCCGGAGGAAGCGCGCACCGTTACCGTCTTCGGAAGGGGACACGCACCCGGTTTCCAACGCCGCGTAATCGTTGGTCGTCTGGGCAGTACCGCGCGATCTGTCCGCTCGACGCAACCGGGCGCCCCCGATCACCGATAACTGCGCCGTTCTCGAGGCACACGGAGGAGCTCATGGCGCGGTTCATCCATCTCGTCTCTCTGACCACCCTGCTCGGCGGCTGCGGATCGGCGGTGTACCGGGCGCCGGCGCTGACGAGCCTCGACGTCTCGAACGTCGGCGTCCCCGTCATGCTGAGCGAGGTGGCGACGCCCGATCCAGGGCGCGCTTTCACGGTGTCGGGCGGCACGGCGGCCGTCTCGCAGTCCTGGGGAGTCGGCAACAACCAGACGGTCACCGTGACCACGGTGAGCCAGTCGGACCTCGACACCAGGACCCGGTTCATGGCGAACGTCGCGCGCACCGACCGCTGGGTCCAGGTCCGCGCGGTCGCCTGGGTAGGACGCGATTTTTCGATGCCGTACCACAGCGAGGCCGAGCGGGCGCTCCTCGTCGACGGCGCGGCGCATCGCTAGGCCCGAGGGAGAGAACCAATGAGAACGCTATCGATCACGCTGCTCGTCGCATCCTCGATGACCGCCGGCTGCTTCACGACGCGAAACGTCGCGGCCATCGGCGCCCCGCTCCGGACGCGAACGCCCGTGTCCGCGTCCGACCAGTACGTCGCCCGCGACGGGTCGATCGTGAGCCCGGCGCAGTACTCACCCGTTCGCCAGTTCAAGTTCACCCGGCGCGTCCGGACCGAGCGGCACGACGAAGCCGTCTCGCGGCTCGAGCTGGCCGCGCAGCTCGACAGGGAAGCGGCGCGGTCGGGCGGCGACGCGATCACCAACATGAGCCTGGGCGGCGAGTACTACGACCCCGGCGACCACGTGACGGCGGCGTTCTGGAAGCTGTTCGGCTGGGGAATGATCGTGGCAGGCGCAGCGATCCTTCCGATCGCGATCCAGATGCAGAGCAAGCCGGGCTACATCACCGCAGGGAGCATCGCGGGGATCGGCGGGCTCTCGCTCCTCCTCGCGAACGCCTTCGACGCGCCATCGGAGTGGAGGCTGGTCTTCACGGGCACCATCGTGCGCCGCAACGCGGCGGCGAAGTGATGCCGAGCTCGACCTCCTCGCGGCCTCCCCCGAGGATCCACGAGCCTGGACGACGTCGTCCGCTGAGCGCGCAAGGGCTGGACGAAGCCTCCGGGACGCCCTAGAAGCACCCCATGCGAGGTCTTGTTCTGGCCGTGTGTGCGTTTTCCATGTCCTGTTCCTCGAGCGACTCGGCGCCGCGCGAGTGGAGCCCGGCGGACCGTCCCGAGGAGGCCGAGCCCGAGGGCGACGAGGCGCGTGCGCAGCCGGTCGGCGAGCCCGTCCGGATGCCGGGCGGATCGGCGCATGGTGGGGGCGGCCCGTCGGGCGAGATGCCGCGGGACGACGTCCACTCCGCTGCGGGCGGCGACGGCGCCGAGGCGCTCCCGCTCGAGTGGCAGGCGCCCGAGGGATGGCGGTCGGTTCCGCCCGCCTCGTCGATGCGCAAGGCCGAGTGGGCTCTCCCGAAGGTCGAGGGCGACGGTGAGGATGCGTCGCTCGTCGTCTTCTACTTCGGCAGCGGGCAGGGCGGGGACGTCGAGTCGAACCTGGACCGCTGGTACGGGCAATTCGAGCAGCCCGACGGCCGTCCCACCCGCGAGGTCGCTCGCCTCGATCACCGCACGGTGTCGGGGCTGCGCGTCACGCTCGCGGACGTGACGGGGACCTTCCGCGGCGGAATGCCCGGCGGCCCTCCGGCCGAGCCACGTCCCGAGACCCGGATGCTGGCCGCGATCGTCGAGGCGCCCTCGGGCCCGTGGTTCTTCAAGCTCGTCGGGCCGAAGCGCACGGTGGAGCGCTGGCGCGCGTCGTTCGACACCTTCGTCGCCTCGCTGCGCCCGGCCGGCTCCTCCTGAGACAGCGCCGGACGCGCTCGCCCGACAATCAGATGAGGAGCAGCACGGGCGTCCCCGGCGTTCCCTCGAAGACCGGGACCATCGAGTCGCGAAGGGAGCCCACGAGATCGGGATCGGGCGCTGGGCGGAGCACCGCTCGCCCGATCACGTCGATCTGCGCGCCGCCCTCGATCGTCCCGCCCCGCTTCCGCAGGTCGCTGCGCCAGATCTCGAAGCAGTCGTCGTCGACAACGGCCGGGCCAGAGCCGTCGTGGACCACGAAGCGCCAGCACTTCCGGTCGCGCGGCGAACGTTCGTAGGCGGCAAACGACGATTCTCCGAGCACCTTCACCTTGCCACGAATGCGGACCAGCCCCGTGGCCGCGCCGGCGATCTTCACGGGCTCGCCGGCACGCTCGAGAAGCTCGCGGGCCCATCGCCGGCGTCGCACGAGCTGAAGGCGCCGGGGCACGAGGACCGTCGCGGCGCCCCCGACGAGGAGAGCTGGGCCCGCGAGCAATCCTACCGTGCCGGCGAACAGGCCGCCGGCGATAGCGCCCACGAACCCCAGGCTGCCGCCTATCGTCCACGCCTCCCACCATTCCTCGAAGAGCGATTGCTCGGAGGGCCTGAGGGGCTGATTCCCACGCTCGTCGATCATCGGGATTCCACAGTCGATGCAGGTCGTGCCGGCCGGCGACGTGTCCCCGCACTGCGGGCAATGGTATTCGTGCCCCTCGCGCATCGGTTCGCCGGAGTGTATCAGTGCCGCCGGCCTGCGAGCTCGATTCCGAGGTGGCTCAGGCCCTCCGCTGTGGCCTCGGTGAGACCTTCGACGGCCTTGGGGATGACAAGACCGAATCCCTCGACAGCGTGCTCCGCCAGACGTCCGGCAACCGCGCCCGCGCCCAGGCCGATGAGAGCGGCCGCGACCGTGGTCCGCCTCTCGTGCGTTGCATGGTCGAGGGCCTGAGGGCTGGAGATCCCGGCGATGACGCCCGCTGCCTGCGTGAGGACCTCCGCGTGCGCCAGAAGCGAGTCGGTTGCTCCGCCAGCGGCGCTGGCAGGGGCTCCGAACGCAGCGGTCGCGAGGAGCTTGCCCACGAAGCGTCCCGTGGCCTCCGAGTGGTCCTCGGACTCGTGATCGTGGATTGCCTGTCGGGCCGCATCCCCGACGAAGGTGCGCTCCTCTCCCATCGCCTTGGCCTCGTTCCAGGCCAGACGGCCGAAGCGCAGCGGGTCCGACTCGGCGAACGTCTCCCTCGTCGAGCGCAGGAGGGCCGCGGCCTGCGGCGCGAGCTGCCGTAGCGCGGCGGCGGCAGGCTGCAGGACGTCGGGCACTGCTCCGTTTCGCAGGACGCGCCGGACATCCGACCTCTGCAGGAGCTGGGCCGTCGCCGTCGCGTCCTGGCGGTCCATTCCCATGGCCTCGAGTCGCGCGGCGGCCACGTCCTGCCGGCTCGACTGCGCGACGTTCCAGAGAAACGAAGTCGTCCGGCGGGCATCCAGCGGCAGCTGCCGCTCGGCGGACTCCAGCCGCCGGCGGGCGGCCTCGCCGACGCGATCGGCGAGCACGTGCCCGACTCCCTCGCGCAGCCGGTCGACGATCGCGCGGACGTTCTCGTCCGTGCGCAGCGCCGGGGGCAGGTTCTGCCGGACGGCGCGCTCCACCTCGTCCGCCGTCAGCCCCTCCATCGCCGCGACGTCCTCGCCCGTCACGGGCGGCCGGCCGATGTCGAACTCCCCGCGCAGCTCGTGGGTGTAGCCGTTGATCATGCCGCGGGTGAAGCGGGCCACTGCATCGGTCTCGCGCTGGCTGGCGCCCGCATCGTGTGCAGGGTCGTTTCGCACGGCGTTGGTGCGCAGGGAATCATCGGGGTCCGACATTCGAGCCTCCTCGTAGAGGCCCCCTTATCGGCCGAGCCAGGCTCTCGTTGCGTCCGGCGCCGGACCTTCAGGACGGGCGGATCGCGGCGACCCGCTGCTCCAGCCACGAGACCGTGCGGCCGGTGGCGTCGTGGCCGTCGAGGCGGTCGAGCTCCTGGATGCCGGTCGGGCTCGTGACGTTGACCTCGGTGAGGCGGGAGCCGATGACGTCGAGGCCGACGAAGTACAGGCCGTCGGCGCGGAGGCGCGGGGCGACGGTGCGGCAGATCTCGAGATCGCGGGCCGTCAGCGCGTGGCGCTCGACGCGGCCGCCGACGTGGATGTTGCTGCGGGTCTCCCCGGCGAGCGGGACCCGGAGGATCGCGCCCAGCGGCTCGCCGTCGAGGAGCAGGATGCGCCTGTCGCCCTCTCGCACCTCCGGGAGGTACTCCTGGAGCATCGCGAGGCGGCGGCCCTCGTCGGTCGAGGCCTCGAGGAGGGCGTTCAGGTTGCGGTCGTCCGAGCGGAGGTGAAAGACGTTGCGGCCGCCGGCGCCGTCGAGGGGCTTGATGATCGCCTGACCGCCATTCGCGGCGACGAAGGCACGGGCGCGAGCCATGTCGCGCGTGACGATGGTGCGCGGGATCAGGTCCGGGAAATGAAGCGCGTACAGCTTCTCGTTGGCGTCGCGCAGGCCGCGCGGGTCGTTGACGAGGAGCGTCTTGCCGCGCGCGAGCTCGCAGAGGTGGGTCGCGTAGAGGTAGGTGGCATCGAACGGCGGGTCCTTGCGGATGAAGACGCAGTCGAGGTCGGCGAGGCGGACGTCCTGGGGATCGCCGAGCCGATGGTGGTCGCCTTCCTTGCGGGCGACCGTCGCGCCGCGGAGCGTGACCATCGCCTCGCCGCCCTGGGCGAACAGGTCGAGGATCCCCGCCCAGAAGACCTCGTGCCCACGGCGCTGTGCCTCGAGCATCAGCGCGAAGGTCGTGTCCTTGTCGATGAGGACCCCCGCGAGGGGATCCATGATGAAGCAGATGCGCAAAGGGCCTACTTGCCCTCGAGGGAGACCTCGGTGAGCCAGCGGTTGGTCCACGTCGCGGCCTTGTCGAAGTTGTCCCGGAACGCCTTGGCGGCGAAGCTCTCGATCAGCCCGCCGACGCCGAAGAACTTCGCCTCCAGGTCGAGGTCCACGATGCGGCGGCAGCGTCCGGTGCCCGACGGCTCGGCGTAGATCGACCCCTCGATGCGGAGCTTCTCCGCCATCCGAGCCGGCGTGTTCTTGAACGTGCAGCGGCGTGCCTTCTTGTCGAACGTCAGGTCCTCGACGTACGACAGGTCCGCGCCGATCACCTTCTGGAGCGCGCCCGGTATCTCGCTCGCGGGTGTGCCCCGGATCCGACGCAGGATCGAGTCGCCCCTGTCGGTCAGCTCCAGCTTCTCGTAGGCCTTGAAGTGAAGGCCTTCGAGGAACAGCCGCCGGTTGTACTCGTCGTCGAAGAAGACCTTGTCCCAGAAGGTGTCGATGCCGCACCGATACTCGTGGTCGATGTGAATCCGCATGCCGGGCACGCTATCGCGACATGGGCCTTTGTGCAAAGATGGCGGCGATGCTCGGGGCGATCGATCACAAGGCCTTCGGCGTGCTCGTGGTGGACGACGAGCCGGAGAACCTGGAGGCCTTCCGCTTCACCTTCCGCAAGTCGTTCGACCTGAAGACAGCCGGAGGTGGCGAGGAGGGGCTCGCGGCGCTCGAAGGGACCGACTTCGCGGTCATCGTGTCCGACCAGCGCATGCCCGGGCTCGCGGGGCTCGACTTCCTCAAGCGCGCCCGCGAGGTCCGACCCGACACCGTGAACATCCTGCTCACGGCCTACACGGACCTCTCCGTCCTCATCGACGCGGTCAACTCGGGCGTCGTGTACCGGTACGTCCAGAAGCCCTGGGACTCGAAGGAGCTCGGCCTGATCATCCGACAGGCGATCGAGAAGTTCGCGGCTGCCCGCGAGAACGCGCGCCTTCGCGAGCAGCTCGCGCAGTACACGAGCTACCTCGAGAAGAGCGAGAGGCAGGACATCAACTTCGGCGAGCTCGTCGGCGACAGCCCCGCGCTGCGCGGCGTCCTGGACATGGTCGAGCGCGTCGCGCCGACAGGCTCGACGGTGCTCCTGCGCGGCGAGACGGGGACCGGCAAGGAGCTCCTGGCGCGCGCGATCCACGTGAACAGCCCCCGCGAGGAGCAGCCGTTCGTGCGCGTCAACTGCGCGGCGCTCGCGCCGGGAGTGCTCGAGTCGGAGCTCTTCGGGCACGAGAAGGGGTCGTTCACCGGGGCCGTCGCGCGCCGGGTCGGGCGTTTCGAGCTGGCCGATCGCGGAACGATCTTCCTCGACGAGATCGGCGACCTTCCGGTCGAGGTGCAGATCAAGCTCCTGCGCGTCCTGCAGGAGCGCGAGTTCGAGCGTGTCGGCGGCTCGGAGACCATCAAGGTCGACGTCCGCGTGGTCAGCGCGACGAACCGCGACCTCGAGGCGATGATCCGCGCGGGCGAGTTCAGGGAGGACCTCTTCTACCGGCTCAACGTCTTTCCCATTCACGTTCCGCCGCTCAGGGACCGTCGCGAAGACGTGCCCAGGCTCGCCCGGCACTTCGTGCACAAGTACGCCCACGTCACGGGTCGTCGCGTTCGAGGTCTGTCCGACGCCGCGCTCTCGAAGCTGTACGGGTACGCGTGGCCCGGCAACGTGCGCGAGCTCGAGAACCTGCTGGAGCGTGCGATGATCCTCTGCGCTGGCGAGGTGATCGACGTCGACCACCTGACCTTCGCGCCGGTCGCCGCACCTCCCCGGGCCGAGACGCCTCGGGCCGAGTCGCTTCCGGCGGCGCTCGAGGAGGTCGAGCGCCGCGAGCTCGTCGCCGCCCTCGAGAAGTCTCGCGGCTCCAAGGCCGACGCCGCTCGCGCCCTCGGCATCAATCGCTCGACGCTCTACTACCGCCTCAAGAAGTACGGTCTCGAGTAGCCGCCGGCAACGAAACGCGCGGTACTGCCTGGAAAAGCTGTGATATCGCCTACCTGGCGGGGGGGTGCGTGTCCCCGATTCGGCCGGAAGTCCTGGTCGGTCGGCGGGCGGGAGACGGGCAAGGCGCGGGACCGGGTCACGCCGTCCACGCGCGAGTGGTAGAGGAGCAGCGCCGCGCCGTCCTCCCGCAGGAGCACCTCGGCCGCGCCCATCGCGCCCGCCCTCGCCGCGGCGCGCTCGAGAGCCCCAGCCCGCGCCCTCAGGTCGAGCCGCGTCCCTTCGACCGCAGCCTCGCGCTGCACGCGAACGTCGAAGCCGAGAGGATCGAGCTCGACCCTCGAGGCGTCGGCGACGGCCACGGCCGCGTCTCCGCCAACGACCACGATCCGGGGCGAGGCATCGTGGGCGGCGGCGGGGGACACTGGCAGGATTCCCACGAAGACGACCGCGAAGGCGGCCCGCGCGAAAAACGATCGCAGGGCGCGGCGAGGACTCCGACCTTTCGAAGATCGCTCCGTCCCGCCTCCCGATCTCCCGACCTCGCTGTTCGATCTCCGGTTCCGGCCCACCCGGCGCGTCCTCGCCCGGCCGAGTCTGCCCCACTTTCTTTTCGAATTCTTCACCGAACCGGGACCAACCAGGGTAAGGATGGGCGTCGACCAGCGAGCTTCCGGCCGGGCTCTCAGCCAGGCGATCCTGCCCTTGTCCCGCGAACGCGACGATCTCGTCGAGCGATGCCTGCGGGGGGACGCCGCGGCGTTCCGCACGGTCGTCGAGCGGCACGGCCGGGCGGTCCAGGGCACGCTCGTCAGGATCCTCGGGCCACGCCGCGACCTCGAGGACCTGGTGCAGCAGGTCTTCCTGGAGCTGGCCCGGTCCCTGCCGCGGTTCCGGGGCGACGCCTCGCTCGGGACGTTCGTGGTGGCGATCGCCGCCAACGTCGCCCGCCGGACGCTCGAGCGCGGCCCACGGCCCTCGTACGCCCTGGACACCGAGGCGCTCTCGGCCGGCGACGACCCCGAGGCCCGCGCCGACGCCCGGCAGTTGCTCGTCAGGATGTTCCTCCTGCTCGACCGGCTGACGCCGGCCAAGAGGGTCGCCTTCGTCCTTCACGCGGTCGAGGGCCGGGACATCAGAGAGGTTGCGACCATGGTCGGGGCCAACGAGCCCACGGTGCGCGCGCGCGTGACCGCCGCGCGCCGGGAGCTCGAGTCGCTCCTGGGGAGGTCATCGTGACGTCGAGCGAGATCGATCGGGCCATCTCGGCCCTTCGCGACATGCCCACCGCGAGCCTGGGCGAGGCGGCGTTCGAGCGCATCGCCGAGGCCGCACGGCTCGAGACGCGCCGCGCCGTGGTGCGAAACCGCCTCGTCTGGGCCGGAGCGGCGCTCGCCCTGGCCGCCGCCATTGCGTTCGCGATCCTCCTGCCCGCGAACCTGCTCGAGCGCCGAGCGCCGAGCGACCGTGTCGTCCGACTGGCCTCGGGATCGACGGCCCTCCTGTCGCCGGGCACCGTGGCGACCTCCCTAGAGGACGCGAGCGGCGAGAGGGTGGCGCTCCAGCGGGGAGTCGCGTTCTTCCGTGTCCGTCCCGTCGGTCCGGGCCGGCTGTTCGTGGTCGAGTCCGATCTGGTGTCGGCGACGGTCATCGGGACGGCGTTCTGGGTCGAGGCGCGCGAGGGCGAAGCGAGGGTGGACGTGGTCGAGGGTCGCGTGCAGGTCAGGAGCCGTGCGGGCGAGGTCCGGCTCCTGGTCGCGGGCCAGAGCGTCGCGATCGCGGGCGACGGCCGATTCGCCGTCGAGCGGAGGGCGGAGCCCACCGCCGTTCCCGAGCCACCACGGCCGGCGCCCGAGCCGGGCCCGGAGCCCGAGCCCGAAGAGCGAGCCACGGGCGCGGCCAGGCGGGCCGGCCCGGCGCCGACGACCCAGGAGCTGATCGCCGAGGCGCGCATTCACCTGCGCGAGCGTCGCTACGAGCAGGCGGAGCACGTGGCGGCGGCCGCGGGCGAGTCGATCGAGGCGGTCTTCGTACGCGCGGACGCGCTCCGTGGCGCCGGCCGGCTCGGGGAGGCCGCGGCTCTCTATCGGCGGATCGCCGACGGGTCGGGGCGAGCCGCGGAGAATGCGTTGTACGCTCTGGCGATGCTCGAGCTCGACCGCCGCGGCGCCCCCGGCAGGGCCGCGATCGTCGCATCCGAGTACCTCCGGCGCTTCCCCGCGGGAGCCCTCGAGCAGGAAATGGCGCAGACCAGGTACGAGGGGCTGCTGCGGGCGGGCAGGACCGAAGAGGCAAGGGCTGCGCGCGACGAGCTCGTCAAGCGCTTCTCGCGCGACGGCGAGCACCAGGAGAAGGGACGATGAGAAGGATTATCTGGCTCCTTGCGTTCGCGATTGGCTGCTCGTGCGGCGAGTCGAAGACCGAGGTCACTCCCGACGGCGACGCGGACGCCGACGCGGATTCGGACGCCGACGCGGATTCGGACACCGACTCCGACGCGGACGCGGACGCGGACGCGGACGGAGACGCGGACCCGCCCGACTCCGACGGCGACGGGCTGTCGGACGAGTGCGAGGCCGAGGGCGGCACGGATCCGGCGAGCCCCGACAGCGACGGCGACGGGATCCCCGACGGGGCCGAGGACGCGAACCATAGCTGCGAGGTCGATCCAGGCGAGACGGACCCGACGAGCTACGACACCGACGGGGACGGCGTCGACGACGGGAGCGAGTCCCGCATGGGCCTCGATCCGAACGACCCCGACAGCGACGGCGACGGACTGGGCGACGCCGAGGAGCCGGGCGCGATGGTCTGCACGCCGGATACGCTGGTCGAGCCGCAGGTCATCGTGAACGACGACGCCGCCTACCAGCTCGCGATCACGCCCACGCAGGTGCACGAGGCTCTCGACTTCCCGGACGGGGGAATCGTCGGCGGGACGATCGACGACGACGACGGCGTGGAGCTCGCCGGCTTCGTCCTGTCCTTGCCGCCGCTCGTCGTCTCCGCGGCCCAGGACCCCGTGGACGAGGTCGGCCCGATCAGCCTGGCCATCCAGGGCATCGCGGGCGTCGGCCTCGCGCAGACGATCTTCAGCGGACGCTCCGTCGAGGCCGCGGACGGCGTGCCCTGCCAGGCCGCCGTGCGCGTCGACATCGCGCTGGGCGCGGCGCGAACGAGCCACGAGGTGCGCGACGACGTCGTCTCGGCGATCACGGGCGTTCCGGTCGCCGAGATCGGCGGCCTGCCCGACGCCGGCGGGACCGCGGCGGACGCGTTCACCCTCTCCTACGCCGTCTACTACCGAGGCGACGACCAGATCATCGTCGTCGGCGCGGTCACCCACGCGGCCGACTTCGAGGACAGGACCGTCGGAACGCGGATCCGGGCATCGGACCTGACCAACGGCACGCCGCTCGCGGGGCTCCTTTGGGACCTCGACGTCCTCTGCGAGTCGACGATCAGCCAGGGCCCCGGCGCGGTGGACTTCATCTGGGCGGTCGACGACTCGGCGTCGATGGAGAACGAGCTCCGCAACTTCCGCGCGAACGTGCCCATCTTCACCGAGATCCTGGCGAGCTCCGGGGTGAACTTCCGGCTCGCGCGGGCCTTCCACACGTGCGACATCGACAGGTACGCGACGAATGACCTGGAGACGCAGTGCACCAACTTGGCCCAGGACGCGGACGAGCTGGACGTCGACTGCGGAGGCCCGAGCTGTCACCCCTGCGCGATCGACTCCGGCACCTCCGAGCTCGTGCGGATGAACGAGATCACCGGCGAGCTCGACAACTGCCACGCGTACCGGAACGGCGTCAGCTACGGGTGGAAGAACGGCGAGCTGTTCGACGGCTCGCTCACGGCCGACGGCGCGGACGACTACCCCGGCTTCACCGACGACGTGGACCTGTTCTCGATCGCCGCCGGCTTCGACAGGTCGGCTTCGGTGGCATCGGGCGGCGGCGGCTTCTCGAACGACCCGACCGAGTACACGCTCTCCGGCGGCCTCCTCGCCGTCAGCCGCGCCTGGAGCGAGGCCGAGGACACCACGTACACTCTTCGCGACGACGCGGCCGTCGTCCTCGTGGTCGTCGCCGACGAGGGCGAGCAGGCTTTCAAGAACGAGGTCCCCGGGGTCACCAACTCGACGTTCCCGAGCACCGCCCAGGACGAGGCCGACCTGGAGCTGATCACCGAGCCGTACATCGAGTGGTTCGAGGAGCGTGGGGTCCTCGTGTTCGGCATCGTCCATCGCAACGAGGATCCGGTGAGCCAGCAGAGGGAGAACGGGATCGTGCGCGTCGCGACGCGGACCGGCGGATCGACCGGTCCTCTGGGCATGGACGGCGACGACCCGGAACAGATGCGCCCCGTGCTCGAGGAGATCGTCGTCGCCGCGATCGGCGCGGCGAGCCGCCTCGATCTGGCGGAGCAGCCCATCACGCTCACCCTCGAGGTCGCGGCGGGCCACCCGGGGGAGGCCGCGGCGCCGATCGGCCGAAGCCAGGACGACGGCTTCGACTACGACCCGGAGTTCAACCGCTTGACCTTCTTCGGCGAGTCCGCGCCGGAGTCGGGCGACGACGTCGCCGTGAGCTACCGGGTCTGGCGGCCGCGCGAGCCGGACCTGACTCCGACCAGCCTCGAGGTCGATCGCTACGGCTGCCCGGTCACGATGCTCCTCACCGCGACCGTCGAGAACATCGGCTCGAGCCCCGCCGATGCCGGGATCCCCGTCTCCTTCTACGAGGGCCTGGCCGCCGACCCGGACGCGCTGATCGGCGTCGCGTTCACGGACGTGCCGCTGGCTCCGGGCGAGTCGACCCGCGTCTCGGTCGAGTTCCCGATCCCCGAGGGCCGCGATCGCGACGACTTCGCATTCCTCGTGGTCGTGGACGACGACGGCACGGGCGAGGGAATCCTCGCCGAGCGCGACGAGGAGAACAACGAGGCGAGCATCGACGAGATCAGATGCCCGCTCCTGGAGTGATCGCTACTCCTCCACGCGCACGAGGACGGTCGTGATGTTGTCCTCGCCGCCTGCCTCGTTCGCCTTCCCGATGAGCGACCGGCAGGTGTCCGCGAGCTCGCCCTCGGCGGCGCCGGCGATGCCCTCCGCGAGCTCGGCGGCCGTCAGCATGCTCGACAGGCCGTCGGAGCAGAGCATGTAGACGTCGCCGACCTCCGGCGATTCGACGATGAGGTCGACGGTGACGAGGTCCGACATGCCCAGCGCGCGCGTGATGACGTTGCGCGGGAGCTCGTCGCGCTGCTCGTCGGGCAGGTCGGGCATGGCGATGAGGTAGTCGTTGATCAGCGAGTGGTCGCGGGTCATGAGCTGAAGCTCACCCCTGCGGAGGCGGTAGCAGCGGCTGTCGCCGACGTGGCCGACGTAGAGGCGCTTCTTCTCGGGCGAGAACAGGACGCCCACGACCGTCGTGCCCATCCCGTGATGCTCGTTGCTGCGGTTAGAGACATCGTAGATGTGCCGGTTCGCCAGCTTGATCCCGGTGATCAGCCGGTTCTCCTCGATCGAGCGGCTGGTGTCGAAGTGGAAGGGCCAGGTCGCGTCCTCGCCGGCGGACGACCGGAAGAACGCGGCGATGGCAGCCGTCGCCATCCGGCTCGCGACGTCACCAGCCCGGTGACCGCCCATTCCATCGGCCACGAGGAAGAGCGAGTACTCTCCCAGGAGACAGAAGCTGTCTTCGTTGTGTTCTCGCTGGAGCCCGACGTTGGTGAGCCCAGCCGCGATTACGTGCATTCCCGGACGGCTGCCTCCCATTTGCCGGTGCCGCAAGCGAAATCCTTTCCGAATGGTACGGGCGGTGTCAAGGGCTGGTAGCATGTGACGGGCTCGAGGTCCATCTACCCGCACGTTGAATCATCTGTGCACAACGACTATCCTTTCATGAGATGACGGAGGACTTTGCCTACCGGGCAAAGGTCCTGATCACGCAGCGTCGGTACCAGGACGCGGTGCGGCTGTGTCGCCGGGGCCTGCTGACTGACCCGACGCTCGTGGAAGGGCGGCTCGTTCTCGGCATGGCGCTCCTCGCCATGCGCCGGTTCGAGGAGGTGCGCGCCGAGATGCTCGCCCTGCTCAGGTCGCGACCGGAGGACCCGCTCGCACACCGGCTCCTGGGCGAGGCCTATCTGGAGGCGGGCGACCTGATCCGGGCCGATGAGGAGCTGCGGGCCGCCCACAAGCTCGCTCCCGAGGACCGGATAATCCTCGAACGCATCGAGGAGCTCATCGAGGCGCGCGACGGCGCCTATCCGGGCAGGGCGACCATGGCTCGCTGGCTCGATCCCGCGGAGCTCGGGACGGTGCCCGGCCACCTGCCGGACTTCGAGCGCGCCTCGACGTCCGACGGCGGAATCCCGTCGATCTTCGACCGCCCCACCAGGAGGCCCGGCGAGCCTGTGCCGCCGGTTCGCGAGGAACCGCGGCCGGCCCCGGCCGGCGAGCGCCCGGCCGAGCCGCCCCGGGCGGCGGCTGCGCCATCACCTGCGCCCGCGCCTCACCTCGACCTCGGGGACTTCGACGACCCGACGGTTCCGGACGGCCCGGACAAGGTGAGGCTGAAATTTGGGGGCGACCTCGGCTCGATCGTCACGCAGGTGCTCTCTCCGGCGGAGGCGGAGCGCATGCGCAGGGCATCGGCCGTGATGGCCGCCGAGCCGGACGGGGCCGCGACCAAGGCGCCCGCCGTGGCCGCGCCGATGCTCGCGCTCCCGGCCGTGGGAGATGCCGACGACGAGCCGCCGACCGAGACCACGGGACGACCGCAGCCAGTCCACGTCCTGGCATCGCTCCTCGCCGCGCACTCCGGGGCCCCGGAGGAGCGAAGCGCTGCCGCACCCCCGGCTGCCGTTCCTCCGCCGAGCGACGTTGCACCGGGCGGGGCGGCACCGGGGGACGCCGCGCGAGGGGCAGAGTCCTATCCACCGATCGGGGACGAGGACGATCTGTCCACCGAGACGCTCGGGCGGCCCCAGCTCCCCGCCGAACCCGTCAGGCCCAAGGCGGCACCGGCCGCGAGCGCGGGCGGCGAAGGCGCACCGAAGGCGGGCTCGCCGGGCGAGGCGGCGCCGAAGCGCGAGGGAGCGATCGAGGTCAAGGGCGCATCGGGGAGGCAGTGGCCGACCGTGACCCCGGGCACGGTCACTCCGGTGATGCCCGCGCTGGTTCGAGCCGCCGCCAGGCTGGCCGCGGCCACGAGCAGCAAACCGCCCCCACCTGCGCCGCCACCCGCGGCGCCCCCGCCGGCTCCGTCCGAAGGGCCGAAGTCGTTCTCGGGTCAGGATCAGATCGACATCGACACCAAGTCGTATGCCGAGGTCTCGGGAGAGGGCCGGGCGCGAGAGGTGCCGCGTCTGAGAGACGCCAGGGGCTTCGGAAGGCCGGATTCCGATCTCCTCGCCTCGCAGGTCAAGTTCGCCGAGGCCGTCAGCGAGATCAGCGAGGTCAGCGACATCGATCAGCAGCCGCTCGCCCGCGCCGGCGCCACCGATCGACCAGCCGCCGTGCCCGGACCGCGCGGCTCCGCGGTGGAGGCGCTCCCGAAGGCGCCGGAGGCCGCGAGGTTGCCCCCGGACGACGAGGAGGAGCCCGAGTCGACCGTCACCGAGGTGCCGCAGAGCTACCGCGAGGGTAGCGCGCCCCGTTCCGCCGACGGCGGTGGAGCGGCCGCCCCTGAGGAGAAGCCCGATCCGGAGACGGTCATCGAGCGGCCGCTGGGCAACGCGCCCACGCAGTTCGCGGGGGCGGCCCCGAGCGAGCAGGGGGCGCGGCCCACGGCACCGGACGCGCCTCGCGCACGGGACTCGGCGCGCGCGATGCTCGCGAGCACGGCGGAGCCCGTGGCCCAGGAGCCGGCGCGCCCGAAGGCCTCGAGCCCTGCGATGTCGCCGGTCGCCGCCGAGCTCGCGACGCCCCGGGCGAAGCCCTCGAGCCGGGGCATGCCCGCCAGCTCGGTCGAGCCGCTGGACCAGCGTCCCAAGGAATCGACGAGGGGCATGCCCGCCTCGAGCGCGGAGCCGCTGGCCGATCCGCGCGCCAGGAGATCGAGCCGGGGTATGCCCGCGATCCTGGCGGACCCGCGCGAGGAGGCAGGGCCGGCAGAGCCCGAGCGTCCCGAGCCCGCACCTCCCCGCAGCTCGTCGCAGCCGCCTTCGTTCCTCGAGACGCCCCCGCAGATCGAGCTCCCTGGAAGGCGGGCTGCAGAGGCGGCGCGTTCGGCTCTCGGGCGGACGGCGGGGCCCACGGTGTCGGCCTCGCCGCGCGCTCGTCAGCCGGACGCGCAATCGGATTTGCCCCCGCCGATGCCGCCACCGGGACGGATCACGGTGCCGGTGGTGGATCCCGATCGCCAGTCGTCGGAGCCGCCGCCGCGCGTGTCGGCCTCCATGTTCGACTCGGAGGAGTCGAGCCTGGAGCCGGCGCTGGTCACCGCGCCGCGCGACGACGACGCGATGTCCCTCGCCCCGAAGGCTTCGGGCCGCGATCCCGAGGAGCGCTTCGCCTTGCGGCCAAAGGCCGGGTCGGCGGCTCCCTGGCTGGGTGCCGCCGCTCTCGACGCCAAGGCGGCGAAGTCGCCACCTCGCGCCGTCGCTCCGCCGCCCTTCGATCCGCTCGATCGTCCGCTCTCGCCCGACGACTTCGCGCCGAGCGTGGAGTCCTCCGCGGCGCCGCCGCCCCCGAGCTCCTTCGTGCCCGGCGACGACGGATCGTTCGGCGCCGACCCGTCGCTCACGCCCGGCACCGGCGACGTCGCATTCCTCGCGCCCGAGGACGTCGTCTCCGGATCCCTGATCCTCAAGCTCAAGTCGAACGAGGTCGAGACCGGCGCAAGCCCGCTGGACGAGCCGATCTCGCCCGACGACTTCTCCTACTCGCCCGAACGCGCCAGGGGAGTCCTTCCCGGGGCCGTGAGCGCCGTTCTTCCGTCGGCTCTCGACGAGCCGATCTCGCCCGACGACTTCTCGTACCGCGGCCCGTCACGGATGGACCTGCCGTCGCAGGATGGCGCCCCGTTCACGCCGCCCGCGAAACCCGTCGTGGGCCCGGCGCCCAGGATGAGCATCCCGTCCGATCAGCTCCGTCAGATCCCGAAGCTCATGCCGACGCCGTCGCCCCAGCCGGCGCTGCCCGAGGATCCGCTGGACGAGCCGCTCCGTCCGTCCGAGTTCGGACAGAAGGTCTCGCCCGTCGCGCCTGAACGGCCGAAGACACCCAAGCGCGTCGAGAAGGCCGCGAAGCCGGGCAAGGGAGCAGGCGCGAAGGGGCCGCCCGCGCGAATCGTCGCGCGGCCCGGCGGGCCAGCCCGTGTCGTGGCCTCTCAGGCCATCCCGCGCGACCCACGCGATCGGCCGACGACGACGTCGCGGACCCTTCCGTACGCGATCACCGGCGCCGCGCTCGCGATCCTGATCGCGCTCGGCATCTGGGCCATCGTCAGGTGGAAGACCCACCGCGAGCAGCTTCACAAGATCGAGCAGGCAGAGTCCGCCGAGGCGTTCGGCGACTACACCTCGCTCAGGCACGCGCTCCTCCAGTACCGCGAGCTCGCCGAGGAGGCGCCCGACAATCGCGAGTATGTCGCGCGGGTGGCCCGTACGTACGCGGCGCTCGCGTTCGAGTTCGGGCTGGACGAGGAGCAGCGCGAGGCTGCCGCGGTGCTGCAGCGGCTGCAGGCGATGGGCCTGCCCGATCCGGCGATCGCTCACGTCGAGGCGGCCGCGAAGGCCTACCTGCACGCGGCGGACGGCAAGCTCGAGGAAGCGCAGGCGCTCCTTCGAACCGTGCAGGCGCCGGACCCGAACGTGGTCTACCTGCGCGGGCGGCTCGCCGTCATGATGGCGAGCTACTCGGAGGCGGACGGCATCCTGCGGGCAGGAATGAGCACGTACCCGTCCTGGGTTCGCGTGTCCTGCGCGCTGGTCGAGGCGATGCTGGGGATGGGCCCGGAGCGCAGCGACTGGATCCAGCTCCTCGACGGGCTCGTATCGGGTGCGGGCCGCCGCCACGTGGGCGTTCGGCTCCTTCGGGCGCGGCTGTACGCGGAGCGGTCCACGGTGCAGCGACAGGCCCGTGAGGAGCTCGTCGCGATCTCCAACCCCGTGCTCCTCGACCAGGCAGCGCCGAGCCAGCAGGCGTGGGTCCATCTGCTCAAGGTGTGGCTCGCGCTGAGCGCTGCAGGCGGCGCGGGCGCGGGCGACGAGGCGCAGCGCGAGCTGGTCCTGGCGAGGGAGCGGCCTCCCGCGCGGGACTGGGCGTTCCGGGTCCTCCTCGCGAAGGTCTTGAGGGGCATGGGGAAGCTCTCGGACGCCAAGGACGAGCTCGTTCGCCTCACGGCCGGTGCGCCGAGGCCGACTCGATCGGTCGCGCGACTCTTGCTCGCCGAGACCTACCTCGACCTGAACGACGTGGACAACGCCTCCGAGGCCCTGGCGCAGGCGGAGGAGACCCCGAGGCTGCATCTGCTTCGAGGTCGAGTGCTCATGGCGCAGCGAAAGGCGCTCGAGGCGCTGCAGGAGTTCGACACGGCGAAGAGGCAGGACCCGGGCCTGGAGTTCGAGGTGGGGCTCGAGAGCGGCCGCGCGTACCTGAGGGTCCACGACGTCTCGCACGCCCTGCAGATCGCGCAGGAGCTCGACAGGAACCACCGCGGCGAGATCGCCGTCCAGTTCCTCCTCGGCGATGCCCTGGTCGAGGACGGCAAGCACCGGGAGGCGGAGGCAGCGTACGGCCGGGTGCTCCAGACATCGCCCGGCAATGCCCAGGCGCGAATCGCGATCGCTCGCCTCAGACGCTGGCGAGGCGACATGGAGGCCGCGAAGAGCATGCTCGAGGAGCTGGCGCGCGGCGGCTCGAACGTCGACGCCCATCTGCTGCTCGCGTCGATGGCCGGCGAATCCGGCGACATCGACGATGCGAGGAGCAAGGTCGGCGCCGCCGGAGCGGCCTCGCGTGGGCCCTCGGGACCCGTCAAGCTCGCTCAAGCAGAGCTGCAGCTCCACACCGGCCAGCTCCCGGGCGTCGAGGCGCTCGTGGAGGAGGCGACGAGGCTGGGAGTCGACGAGGCGGAGGTCGCGCGCGTTCGCGGGCGGCTCTACCTTCAGACCTACCGGATCGCGGAGGCCCTCGTCGCGCTTCGCCGCGCCACGGAGCTCGTGCCCGGCGACCCGATCCGTCTCGCGGAGCTGGCGCGTGCGCACCGGCTGACGAAGGAGGGCAACCGCGACGCCGGGCACGCGGCGGACGACGCCCTGGAGATCGACGGCTCGCTGGCGGATGCGCGCACGGTCAAGGCGATGAACGCTCTGGACGCCGGCCAGTTCGGAGAGGCGGCGAACCTCCTGCGTGAAGCCGAGCGCTCGCTGGAGGGGCGGCCCCGCGACCGGAATGTCCGCGCCTTCGTCAAGATGGCCCAGGGCCGCCTCGATTACGAGAATGGCCGAGCCGACGAGGCTGCCCGAAAGCTCGAGGCCGCCCTCGAGCTCGATGCCTCGCTCGCCGAGGCACACTTCTTCGCCGGCCTCGCGTACCAGGATCTGAGGCGCGGCCGCGATTCCTGCGAGCAGTTCACGAGGTTCCTCGAGCTCGCGCCCGACACCCCGGACTCCAGCTACGCCCGCGACCAGAAGCGCGCGGTCTGTCGGTAGCTCAGCACCCGCAGCACCCGCCGACGCACTGAGCTCCCTGCTTGCAGCGCCCGTCACAGTCACCGCAGTGGTTCTCGTCGGTCGAGGTGTCGACGCAGTACGTGTCACCTCCGCCCCCGGGGCACGAGTCGATCGGGCAGTCGCACGTCCCGCCAACGCAGGTGCCGCCGAAGCAAGCGACGCCGCAGTATCCGCAGTTTCCCAGGCTCGTGTCGAGGTCCACGCACGTGGTCTTGCCGGCGAAGACGCACGCGTCGAGCCCGTCGGGACAGACGCCGCCGTCGGCGTCCGCGTCCGAGTCCGCGTCCGAGTCCGAGTCCGCGTCCGAGTCGGCGTCCGAGCCCGCGTCCGAGTCGGCGTCCGCATCCGAGTCGGCGTCCGAGTCAGTGTCAGCGTCGGCGTCGGCGTCGGCGTCGCCACCGCCATCGGGAGGCACGCAGCGCGAGCCCAGACAGGCAACGCCAGGGGCGCAGACATGGACGGGGACCTCGACGTTCACGAGGTAGAGGTCGATCGATCCCGTCCCACCGCCTTCCACCGTGATGGTCTGGCATCCGGCTGCAACGACGACGCATTCCCGCAGCAGGCGCCCGTAGAGGGCATACGAGCCGGCGGCGACGGAGCCGATTGCCTCGACGTCGGCGTCGCTCGTCAGCTCGACCTGCTTCAGCGGCGCGACGGGCGCCGCGCCCATCGTCGCCACGCCGGCGCACGAGGCGATGACGGAGATCTCGATTCCGTCCCTTGCGCCGATCTCACCCGGCACGTGGACGATGACCCGGTAGCCCTCTGCGTCGCACCCGACGAAGAGGGCAGCAGCGACGCAGAGGGCGGCCCGACCCACCCGTGGATGATAGCGCCTTCATGGATCGAGCGAGACCAGCCGCAAGTTGTCGAAAAGCGCAGCGGCTCCTCCGGTCGCGAGGGCGACCGAGCCTGGGGTCGGCGTGGCGTCGAATCCCGAGATCTCGAGCCCGTCTAGCCCGACCACCCGGCACGAGAGGTCCGTGCCGATCGCGACGAGCTGGAGCGTGACCCACTCGGGCAAGGCGACGTGCTCCTCGGCGTAGGCGAGCTCGGATTGCTCGTCGTCGAGCGTGAAGAAGTTCTCGGGCTCGCCGATCCGGTTCGCCGCGATCCTGCAGGTGACCTCGGAGCCGTCCGCCCGGCGAATGCCGATTCCGGCGCCCCTGCCACCTCCGCAGGGGCCTTCCCCCCCGAGGTGAGAGATCTCCACCTGGGCGAACACGTCTTGGGCCGAGACGTCGGCGGGGCCGAATGTGGAGTCGTCCGCGCCACAATCGCCGGCGGTCTGAACCAACTGGCCATCGTTGGTGACTCCCCATCTGCCATCTCCCTCGGAGTGCCAGCCATCTGGCGCTCCTTCGTCGAAGTCCTCCTCGAGGATCGGCGCGTCGGGCTCGTTGGGGCGTGGGTCGGCGTCGTCGGGCACGCCGTCGTCGTCGCCGTCGTGCCACCACGAATCAGCATCGCCATCCGCGTCGGCGTCAGCGTCGGTGTCCGAGTCCGCGTCGGCGTCCGAGTCGGTGTCCGCATCGGTGTCCGAATCCGCGTCGGAATCCGCATCTCCGTCACCGCCCGGTGGATCGGGTGGACTGCCCTCGTAGCAGCCGGGAGCAAGGAGCAGCGCCAGGAAAGCGAGGAGCATCCGCGGGAAAGGTCTCATGCGCGCCTCCGTCGATGGTGGGCCGCTGCCTGGATTTGCACACGCCGTGCCCACGGCCGCCGGGCGTGAGTCGCGCGGTCTCCGGGTACTGAAGCACCCACGCTGGTGGGTTGGCCCCGCAGCATGGTGGGTCCTGAGACGCGCCTCTGCCTTCCGCCGTGAGTCACCGCGTGGTCGAATCGCCGACCAGCTCGTCGAACGCGGGCGCTCCGTCCCGCTGCGCCGTGTCGGCGGGACGGATCCTCTGCGCGAGCTCCTCGAGCCTGGCCGACATCCTGACCGGGTACTCTCGCCGCCCCCGCAGTCGCCGTGCGTACCGGGGCAATGCCGCAATCTGGGCGGCAGCCCGGCTCCTCGAGTCGGCGAGCGATTCTCGCCAGGTCCGGCGGCCGGAGCGCATGACCGGTCGCAAGAGCGGGGCGCCACCCGACGTCGGCTCCTCGGCGAGCACGATCCGGTCGAGCTCCATGCTGCCCGAGCGGCCGGTCACCCGGACCACCTGCTTGGCGCCGGGCCACGTGGCCTTGCCCTCGGAGCGCTTGAACCGAGGACGACCCGCATACTCCATGAGCTTGTACGCGCAGTCGAGCGACGGAGCGTCGCCCGAGGTGACGAGGCTCGTGCCCGGGCCGAAGCCGTCGATGGGAGCGCCGGCGGCCAAGAGGGCGGCGATCTCGTCCTCGTCGAGGCCACCCGAGGCGAAGATCCCGACCTCTCGGAGCCCGCCGCGATCGAGAATCTCACGGACCGCCCGCGAGTGCGCGAGGTGACTGCCGCTGTCCAACCGTAGGGCGCTGACCGTCGCACCGATCGACGCCAGCTTCGGTGCGAGTCGAACCACGGTTCGCGCGGCGTTCTCCGTGTCGTAGGTGTCGAGCAGCAGCACGACCTGGCGCGGGCGCGACTCGGCGAACGAGACGAATGCGTCGGCCTCGTGGTCGTGGGCCTGCACGTACGAGTGGGCCATCGTCCCGAAGATGGGGATGTCCCAGAGCGCGCCGGCGAGCACGTTCGACGTCCCCGAGAAGCCGGCGACGTACGAGGCTCGGGCCGCCAGGAGCCCCGCCTCCGCCCCGTGAGCGCGACGTAGACCGAAATCGACGAGGAGCTTGCCGGGTGCCGCGAGGACCAGCCGCGCGGCCTTGGACGCGATCAGGGTCTGGAAGTGCAGCAGGTTGATCAGACGAGTCTCGACGAGCTGAGCCTCGGGCAAGGGCGCCGTGACTCGAAGGACCGGCTCCCCGGCGAAGAACACCGTGCCCTCGGGCATCGCGTCGACGTCGCCGGTGAAGCGGAGCGCCGAGAGACGGTCGACGAAGGCGCCGCCGAAGCGCCCGCTCGCGCTGAGCCACTCGATGTCCGGGCCATCGAAGCGGAGCGTTTCGAGGTAGTCGAGAGCCTGATCCAGACCGGCCGCCACCAGGAACTTGCGGCGCCGGGGCAGCCGCCGGACGAAGAACTCGAACACGGCCGTCTCGGTCATGCCGTGCTCGAAGTAGGACTCGAGCATGGTGAGCTGGTAAAGATCCGTGAGCAGCACGCCGGGGACCGGCTGCGAGATCACGGCGCCGGCGCGGGTGGCTGGACGTCTTCACCACCCACCTCCGTGAGGACCGCGCCGAGCCGGTCCATCTGCTCGATCGCGCGCTCGCCGTCTCCGGGCCTCGCGTCGACGGCTCGCACCGCGTCGACGAGGAGGTGGACCCGAAAGCCCCGCTCGATCGCGTGCCGGACCGTCGCGAGCACGCAGTAATCGGTGGCCAGGCCGCCGACGTAGAGCCGCCGTGCCCCGGCGGCACGCAACCTCTCCTCGAGGTTCGTGCCGTCGAAACCGGAGTAGGCGTCCCGCTCGGGCGACGTGGCCTTCGAGACGAGGACCGCCGAGCGGGGCAGCTCGAGCCGGGCGGCGAGCTCCGCGCCGCGGCTGTTCTGGACGCAGTGCGGCGGCCAGGGTCCACCTTGCTCCCGAAACGAGCAGTGATCCGCCGGGTGCCAGTCCCTCGTTGCGAAGACCGGCAGCCCGGAGGCCTCGAAGAGCCGGATCGCACGATTGATCGCCCCAATGACCTCGTCGCCACCAGGAACGGCCAGGGCGCCGCCGGGCAGGAAGTCGTTCTGCACATCCACGATCAGAAGCGCGTCTCCGTGGGCGGGACGTTCGAGCATCTGGGCGCTCACGACCGCAACGTGTGCACAGAGCGAGGGTCGGGCAACGGCGATCCCTGAGCGACACTCCGATGGCAACTTGCAGCCGGCATGAAGGGCCGAGTCGGTCCGCGTTGCGATGCGCGCGCTTCGGGAACAGGAAGATCCCGCCCGCGCTGGCTCGCAACGAGACGCAGTCGCTTCAAACCGAACGCGCGTCGATGAGCTTCTTCAACGCATCGAAGTCGCGGCGGTTGCGCGTGTAAAGTGGCACGCCCCGAGCGAGAGCCGTGGCGGCTATCCAGAGGTCCATCACTCTGGCCCGCGGCTGCCCTCCGGCCGTCCTCACGGCCTGGGCGACCGCCGCGTATGCCCTCGCCACGGCGGCATCGATCGTGAGCGGCGAGAAGCGCGCCTCTATCTCTCCCAGCCGGCGAAGCCGTTGCTGTTTCGTCACGTCATCCTTGGCGACGAGGACGCCGTAGTGAAGCTCTGCGAGCGTCGCGACCGAGATGGCAGCCTCGTCCGGTAGCGCGGCGGCGAGTGCTTCGTGGTCCTGCGCGATGAGAACCGACGTGTCGAGGATCCCACGATTCACCGTCCGTAGCACATGTGCTACGGCGGTGCCATGGCAGGGTGCGTTGCACGGTCCCGGGTTTTGCGCCGCCGCCCCAGACCATCGCAGGCTTGAATCCGGAACAGGCAACAGGCGACTGGCAACAGGCAACTGGC